>JAEZIZ010000080.1 GCA_023415915.1 Bacillota bacterium
TTCTCCTTATAAACGTTTACGGACAGGCAAGGGTATTTATCCTGACACGCCGCTATGAGGCTCGTGCCTATGCCGCCGCCCTGAAACTCTTTTTTGACGTACACGCCGTAAATGTCGCGGTCGTTTATCACGCTTATAAACCCTAATATGCCGTCGCTTGAATCGTAAACGAGCGTCTGGGCCGATTTAATAGTTTCTCTTGCCGAGTCGTAGCGCTCGTGCCAGTATGATTCGCCTATGAAACCGTGCGCGCTTATGTTAGCGCCGAGCCATATATGCATGAGTTTCCCCGTATCCCCTTCGGTAAAGCCGCGCAGATTGTGTTCGATAACCTCTTTATGCGATGCTTTTATTTTTGCTTTTATATATTTCGGGTCAAAGAACTTGTTTATTACAAACGCCACGAATATGCCGAACACCGTCTCGCCGAGCCTCGCGACGCCGTACTCGAGCGGCGTTACCGTGTGCTGCGTTACAAGTATCGAAACGTATACCACGACGCTTATCGTTACGCTCATCTGCAGCTTGAATATGTTGCACAGGTATATTACCACTACGACTCCCGCCGTTGCGACAAGTACGAACAGCTCAGGTTGTATCAGGCTTTGCAGCATCAGAAACAATATACCTAAAACAGCGCCTATTATTGTGCCTATAGTACGGTCGAGCCCGGTCTTAAGCGTCTGCTGCAGAGACGATTTCATGCATATAGTGGCCGCGAGAGCCGCCTGCACGCCGTTAATGTTTTCGCCTATGTTCAGCAGATAGAAAAGCTCGAGGCATATGCCGACGGCAAGCGCCGTCTTTATCGTTCGCATGCCTATTTTGAATCTAGGGTTCATTTAAGACCTCCATAATAATATATCGGCGATAAGCACACGGTATATCATATGTTTAATAAGCCTCCGTATTAACCCGTGACGCGATTGCTTTCAATATTGCTGAACAGTAATCCGGCAAAATGCAAACCGCCCCGCCGTCAGGTTATTAAGAGACGGATGTAATTATAAACTTAGTGCAAGTTGATATATCTGAGGATAACATAACCGCAGGTAAGTAGCAAACAACGGGCGCAAAAACCCCTTTTCACGAAAAAAACAAAGGAAAGCGCGCCGCTCTCCTTATATAATGTCGTATATGGAATTTTCGCAAAGACCGCTACGGCACCGTTATTTCGCTTATGAAAAGTACTTTATCACCCGACATGAAAACGTTGAACTGCGCGTCCTCCCTGCCGGATATATAATCCAGCAAACCCGGATCGATGTCGTATGATATTCCTCCGATATAGACGGCGTAGAAAATTTCGGCAACTTCGATATATTCCGTTTTTTCGTACTCGTTAATCAAAAATGCTTCGTCACCGTAACCCCCAATTTCAAATTCAGGGTTATATTCCAGCCTGTCAATATGCAGCACGCCACCGTCCTTACTTGTATCGGCCCCTGTTATTAGAGCGGGAAACACTTCGACCGGGTTACCCGATTCGGCGATATATGAAAGCAGGCTTTCCAGGTCAACCCCGGTGAAAGGCTCCGCTTGGGCAGAAGCAGCGGCTTCTGTATGCCCGGGCGTTTCGGCAACAGAAGGGATTACCGCGGGCTGCGAGCAGGCGCAGAGCGTGATAAGCAATACCGCCGTTGCCGCTATGCGCAGTATTTTTAACTTGTACATTATCCGCCTCCAATATCATCATTTAACATACAGTAGCATAAAATCCTCAAATTGGCAACGGATACTATGCGAGGGCCCGGGCTTAAGGCTTATATTCCTGCATGGTAATACAAAAGATTGACTAAAGCCCGTGTTCAAGGTATAATAAACCGAATCATGGGGGAGTAGTTGGCGCATTTATGCGTTGCATGTCAACATACTGGCCGCCTGACGGCCTGGCATGCATTAAATAACAAGACTCATGTACAGTTATATGCTGTACCTGAGTCTGAGAAACAAGTAATGAAATCAGGTGCTGCGTACAGCGTCTGATTTTTGTTTTTAGGGGTGCAACATGGGCTTTCTGGAATTGTTGTTTATTGCCGTGGGACTTTCGATGGACGCTTTCGCTGCGTCGCTTTGCAAAGGCTTGAGCCTGGACAAGCCAAGCCTGCGGAACTCAGTTATCGTTTCGCTGTTTTTCGGCGGATTTCAGGCGGTTATGCCGCTTATCGGATGGCTGCTCGGCAAGCAGTTCGAGAGCTATATTACGAAAGTCGATCACTGGATAGCGTTTGGGCTGCTGGCGTTCATAGGCGGTAAAATGATTATTGAGACATTTAAAAAGGACGAATGTACTGGCAGGTGCGAAGTTGCTTTGAATTTGAAGGAGCTTACGCTTATGGCGGTAGCTACGAGCATTGACGCGCTTGCGGTAGGCGTAACGTTTGCATTCCTGCAGGTTTTAATAGTTCCGTCCGTACTCATAATCGGCATCATTACATTTGCTATATCATTGGCCGGTGTTTTTATTGGACACAGCTTTGGCGTAAAATTAAAAGCTAAAGCCGAGCTCGCGGGCGGCATCGTTTTGATATTGATTGGGCTAAAGATACTGCTTGACCATCTTGGCATTCTGTAAGCGTAGCGGAATACTGCGGCGCGGGCGCTTGACGATGTATCCGTATGGAAACCGGGCGCTGAATATAGGTTTAAGTTCCGGGTTTTCGGCGTTATCCCTATGGGCTTGCATAAAATTAATGTCGTCACGTGGGATAAAGCTTCACTGACTATAGAAACACATGAGAGCGACAGGCTGGCGAGGGTGTGGAACCATACCATAATGCTCGAGCCGCTTGCGGACGGCAGCGTGCGGTATACCGACACTGTAGTCATAGATGCGGGGAAAATGACCGCGCTTGTAAGGCTGTGGAGTATTATGTTTTACAGGCACAGGCAGAGGAAGTGGAAAAGACTGCTTAATAAAGGCTGTGTATGAAAACGAGGTAAAAAAATGCGTATACTCAATCTCGGCAGCCTCGTGGTAAACACGTACCTTGTTGAAATAAACAACGGATGGCTGCTGGTGGACACCGGATATCAGGAGGGGTTTGGCCGTTTCGTACACGGCTTAACGAAACACGGCCTTAACTGCAAGGACATAAAGTACATATTTTTAACGCATGTTCATGACGATCATGCCGGGTTTTTAAACGAGCTACTTGGCTGTTGTGATGCTTCGGTAATACTTCATAAAAATGCAGTGGAAGTTTTAAGGCGCGGGCAGAACTGCTTTGACGGCGGATGTACGGGCAGGCTGGCGCTTGGGTTTTGTAATCTGATGACGCTGTTCGGTAAAGGAGCTCACCGTTTCCCTCCCATTGAAGGCAAATATGAAAGCCGGTACCTGATAATAACTGAGAATACGAGAGCGGATCTGGAGCGCGAGCTTTCGGCGCGTATAATAGAAACGCCGGGACATACGCGCTGCTCGATATCGCTGCTTTTGGAAAACGGTCTGCTTTTTTGCGGCGACGCCGCCATGAACGGCTTCCCGAGCGTTCACAGAACGACTATCTGGGCAGAGGACATGGAGGCATACGTTTCTTCATGGGAGAAAATTATATCGCTGAGTCCTTATAAGATATATCCCGGACACGGCAGGCCTTTCCCGCCTGCCGACCTTAAGCGGTATCTGCCGAAAGCAAAGAGCAAAAGACTGCCGCGATTGATATAAATTCCCCGCGGAGCTGGCGGAGACTATCGATAAAAAGCCGAGCTGCCACAGGCAGCCCCTACAACGGCAACGAAGAATTGAATATGAAAAGAGGGCTATCTACCCTCTTCAGAGTGTCGACAAACCCCTTATGTCATTCCGAGCTTGCGAGGAATCCCATGGAAAATGCTCCGAAGAAGAGGATTCTTCGGTCGTTACACTCCTTCAAGCGAAGCTGACGGAATGACAGCATATACATTTTACAGTCTAAAAGAGGGCTTAAAAGCCCTCTTACTGTTTTTATCGCTATGCGTTTTCCCTCGCCGCTATCATGTCCTTGGTCTTCATAAGCCGCGTTAAGTTCCCGCGCTCGTTCTCGTCGAGCTTCATCTTAATGTACTTTATCGTTTCTTCAAGCTGCGGTATCATTACGTACTCGAGAGCGTTTACGCGGCGGCGCGTCTTCTCTATCTCGTCGGCCAGCATGTTGCAAGTCTTCTCAAGCTCCGCAAGCTCCACCATCTGGGGCAGCACGCTTGCGAGCTTGTCGGTGGCGCTGTCAAGCTCCGCCGACGTAGTAAGAAGGCCGTACGGGAAGAACGACTGCTCGCGCTTTTTCTCGGTATATGCGATCTTGGGTACGTATACGCTCATTATGTTCTGCTTAGATAGCGTAAGCTCCACCTCGCGCACCGGAAACAGCAGCGCTTCGTCAAAAGACTCTTCAGTCATAGCGACGCGAGCCAGCACGAACCCCCCGAGCGCCACGGACAGCGCGGCTTCCACCTCCTGCCGAAGCTCCCTGTTGCGCTTTATGAGCAGCATGAATTGGCGCACCATCTCGTCGCGCTTGTCTTTGAGCAGCTTGTGCCCGCGCACTGCGACTACAAGACGGCGTTTCAATCTTGTAAGTTCCATGCGCGTGGGGTTTACTCTTAATATCGCCATCGTTTATTCCTCGTTTTCCGGCAGATATTTCTCTATGAACTCGTCCTTTATGCGCTTAAGCTCAGACTTGGGCAGTATGCGGAGCAGCTTCCAGCCTAAGTTCAGCGTTTCCTCTATGCTGCGGTTCTTCTCATAGCCCTGCGATACATACTCCTTCTCAAAAGCGTCGGAGAACTTCGCGTACAGCTTGTCGGTATCGGAAAGCGCCGCTTCGCCGAGTATTACCGAAAGCTCTTTGGCTTCCTTGCCGCGCGCGTACGCAGCGAACAGCTGGTTCATTGTATCGGCATGGTCCTCTCTAGTTTTGCCCTTGCCTATGCCCTTGTCCTTAAGACGAGAGAGCGAGGGTAGCACGTCTATAGGGGGCGTCACGCCCTTGCGGTGCAGCTCCCTTGAGAGTATTATCTGGCCTTCCGTTATGTAACCCGTAAGGTCGGGTATCGGGTGGGTCTTGTCGTCCTCAGGCATAGTGAGTATCGGTATCTGCGTGACCGAGCCTTTCTTGCCCTTTATGCGGCCCGCGCGTTCGTACATTGTCGCTAAGTCCGTATACAGGTAGCCGGGATATCCGCGCCTGCCGGGCACTTCCTTTCTCGCCGCGGAGACTTCGCGCAGCGCCTCGGCGTAGTTCGTTATATCCGTTATAATGACCAATACGTGCAGGTCCTTCTCGTACGCGAGGTACTCGGCTGCGGTAAGCGCCATTCTCGGCGTAGATATGCGCTCTATTGCCGGGTCGCTCGCAAGGTTTATGAACAGCACGGCGCGCTCTATCGCGCCCGTCTTTTTAAAGTCGCTTATAAAGAAATCCGCTTCCTCAAACGTTATGCCCACCGCGGCGAAAACGACGGCGAACTTCGACTCGCCTTCAAGCACCTTCGCCTGGCGCGCTATCTGAGCGGCGAGCTGCGCATGCGGGAGACCCGAGCCGGAAAACACGGGGAGCTTCTGCCCTCTTACTAATGTATTGAGGCCGTCTATCGCCGATATGCCCGTCTGTATGAACTCTTCGGGGTAGTCCCTCGCGGTCGGGTTTATAGGCAGTCCGTTTATATCCATGCGTTTCTCAGGTATAATGGCCGGGCCGCCGTCTATGGGGTCGCCCATGCCGTCGAACACGCGCCCGAGCATATCGTAAGAAACGGACAGCTCTATCGATTTCCCTAAAAACCTTGCCTTCGATGTGGCTATCTGCAGCCCTTGGGAGCTTTCAAACAGCTGCACGAGCGCCTTGTCGCCGTCTATCTCGAGCACGCGGCCGCGCCTTGTTTCGCCGTCCTGCTGCTCTATCTCCACGAGTTCGTTGAACTTTACGCCGCTGACGCCCTCAACGAGCATCAGAGGTCCTACGACTTCTTTTATCGTGCGGTATTCCTTAAGCAACGTCTATCCCACCTTCCTCATAGAGCGCGGACATCTCTTGTTTCAACTTGCTTTCTACAGCCGCGAACCGCTCTGCGATCTCTGCTTCCCCCACGTATTTTAAGCGTCCTATGTCTTCTCTAACCGGCAGCGAGGATACTTTCGAAAACTCGGCGCCCGCGTCCAGCGCCTTTTCTCCCAGCTCGCCCCACATAAGTATCAGCCTTAGCATGCCGAACTGCTTTTCTAAAGAAGTGTATGTGTCGGTGTCGTGGAACGCGTTCTGGTGCAGGTAGTCCTCGCGTATCGAGCGCGCCGTCTCAAGCTTTAATTTATCTTTCAGCGAGAGCGCGTCGAAACCGACAAGCCGTACTATCTCTTCGAGCTCCGACTCCTCCTGCAGCAGCTGCAGCGTTTTTGCCCGCAATTCATTCCACTCGAGCGAAACGTTTTTGTCGTACCATTCGGTAAGCCTGTCGGCATAAAGCGAATACGACGTCAGCCAGTCTATAGCCGGGAAATGGCGGCGGTAAGCGAGATTCGCCGACAGCCCCCAGAACACCTTTACTATCCTTAAAGTCGCCTGCGAAACCGGCTCGGATATGTCTCCGCCCGGAGGCGAGACCGCGCCTATCGCAGATATGGAGCCCGACCTCCTGTCTTTGCCGAGCGCCGTTACCATGCCCGCGCGCTCATAAAATCCCGCGAGCCTTGACGAGAGGTAGGCGGGATAGCCTTCCTCGCCCGGCATCTCCTCTAAGCGCCCCGACATCTCGCGCAGCGCTTCGGCCCAGCGCGACGTCGAGTCGGCCATTATTGCTACTTTATATCCCATGTCGCGGAAATACTCCGCTATAGTAATGCCTGTGTATATGGAAGCTTCTCTCGCGGCGACCGGCATGTCCGACGTGTTCGCAATGAGCACCGTGCGCTTCATCAGCGGCTCGCCGCTGCGCGGGTCCTTAAGCTCGGGGAACTCCATCAGCACGTCCGTCATCTCGTTGCCGCGTTCACCGCAGCCTATGTATACTATTATCTCGGCGTCCGCCCACTTCGCCAACTGGTGCTGCACCACCGTCTTGCCGCTGCCGAACGGACCCGGCACCGCCGCTACGCCTCCCTGTGCTATCGGGAACAGCGTATCTATTATGCGCTGGCCTGTGGTCATAGGCTCAAAAGGCGCAAGCTTTTCCACATACGGCCTGCCTATGCGCACCGGCCACCTTTGCAGCATCGCAATATCCACCGTTTCGCCGGAAGCGTTTTTCAGCTTAGCTATAGGCTCGACTATCGTAGCCTCGCCGGACGCGAGCCACTCTATCCTGCCCGCGGTTCCGTTAGGAACCATTATGTAGTGCTTAACGAGCGTCGTTTCCTGAACGTATCCGAGTATATCGCCCGCGGATACGTCGTCGCCCACGGCGGCCGTCGGCACGAACGTCCACTTTTTATCATGGTCGAGCGCGTATATAGTTATGCCGCGCGTTATCCTGTCGCCCGCAACTTCCTTTATCTTGTCGAGCGGCCGCTGTATGCCGTCGAATATCGATTCTATAAGTCCGGGAGCCAGCTCTACCGAAAGCTGGGTACCCGTAGGATACACAGGTTCGCCCGGCCCTAAGCCGCTCGTTTCCTCATAAACCTGTATGGAGGCCATATCTCCGCGAAGTTCTATGATCTCGCCTATGAGTTTATGCTCGCTGACCCTGACGACGTCGTACATCTGGCACATCTCCATGCCCTTGGCCACGATCAAGGGGCCTGAGACCTTGACTATTCTGCCTTCCATAAACACAACCTTCCTGTTTTATTACAATCTCTATTTAATTCGCGCTGTCGCTTCAAGTCCCATGTATGCCATTATCGCGGGCGGGTATACCCTTTCAGGGCACACGGCGGAGACCCGCCCCTACATCCCTCATTTGTAGGGGACGTTTTCCATGCCGTCCCGCCAATTTAAACGCCCTTGCCGCACATAGCGCTTTTATTCTTCGTCAAAGAATATATTCGTGCCGATTGCCTTCTCGACGTTGTCCCGTATACCCTTCATGCCAAAGCCCGTCGTTCCCCTGTTGCCGGGAATAGGTATTATCGCGGGAAACGGAGACGTCTTGTAACGCTCAATTGTTTCCGCCGCAATCTCCGCCGCCTGCTCCGTCACGAATATTATCGCGTAATCTTCGGATGCGAGGCGGTGCATCGCCCTTGACACCTCGCCGCCCGTTGCCGGGAAAACATCTATGCCCAGCGCCTTGAATCCTATTACGCTGTCCGAGTCGCCCACGACTCCTATCTTACTCATGCATTATCCTCTTAATATATTTCTTTGAGCCGTTTCTGCACCACTTCGGAATCTACTCCGCCCTGCTTCGCCGTCATTACCATGCGCACGGCAGCCGCCTCGCGCTGCTTGGCTATGTAATAGCCCATCAGCGGGCCTATGCCGAACATGTCGTGGCGCTGCTCTTTTACGAGCGAAAGCAGATAATCGTCCCGCGCCTTTTCCAGCATATAAAGGCTCTTCGTCTTTATATAATCCTCAACGGCGCCCGAAAGAACGCGCGCATATTCGCCCTTTACAACCGCGCCCAGCACGTTTTCATCGGAGAGCTCAAACGCGTCGATAAACGTTTTTTTGTCTATGCTGCCGCCCTCCAAGTACGCGTTATCAAACGAATCCCTTCCGTAAAAAGCACGCACGCGCATAAACGCTATTATATTTGACAAATCAAAATACGCGGTAAAATACCTGCTTACGAGCTCGTTGTCAAGCTCGCGTACAAGCCCGCTGACTTCCTTTGAATACGCGCGGTCGAGCGCAGAGCCCACAACAGATACGTCGGCCGCTACCGCGAACTGCTTGTCAATAGCGCCCAGCGCCTCCTTCATCACGGGCGAAAGGTCGAAATAATTGTTTTCCGATATCGCGCGCTTTAGAGTATCCACACTTATGTTTCCCGGGGTAAGCCCTGCGCTGTCAAGGTCCTTATTCAGCATAAACAGCTTAATAAGCACCTTTAAGTTGTGGTAATCCCGCCCGGCGCGCATAATCTTTATAAACACGTCGCTTGGTGAAAGCGATTCGAGCAATTCGTCCGCTTCCAGCAGCTCTTTTTCTATGAGGTCCTCAAACGAAGCCCCCGCAGGCGCGGGCTGGCCGTAACCGAGTTCCTGCAGCACGCGCATAGCGCTATCAAAGTCTTTGGATTCAATTATCCTGCCCAGTTTATCCTGCGTTATCAGCCGCGATTCTATCGCCTTTACCCTGGCTGAAGCGTACGGATAACTGCTGTTAGTCTCCGACATAGCCCACCTTATAATAGCCCCGAATAGGGGCTTAAGTATTATTCAAACAGTATGGCAGCGACTTCGCTTTCGCTCTCCTCCCACGCTTCATTTAGAAGCGCCTCAAGTGATACGTTTATCTCCATGCCGCCGCTTACATACACAAAACCGCCCAGCATATCGCGCCGCTCCGCAGCAAACTTTAGCTCGCCCTTGCCGGCAGATTTCTTAAGCTCGCTGTTAACGTCCGCAAGAAAAGCGTTATCGAGCCTTCTCTCCGTATTGGAGATTATTACGCTGCCTTCGCCGGACGCTGCGCACTTTAATAGCCTATCTTTCATCAGCTCCAAATAGCGCGCGTCGGGAAGCGCAGCCAGCTTTTCAAGCGCGAGCGCTTTTGCCTTGCTCATCATCTCCTGCTTGGCGCCAAGAAGCTGCTTTCTGTACTCCAAGTCGTAAACCGCGGCAAGACGCCTTTTTTTCTCCTGCGCGGCTTCGGCGGCTTCCTTTTCCATAAGCGCTTTCTGCTTTTGGAGGTCGCGCTCAAGCTCTTCGCGCATTTCCCGAATTTTCGCGTCGGCTTCACTCGCAAACTTTTCAGCCTGCTGCTCCGCGTCGCGTATTATTTTTTCTATGAGTTTTTCCGCTCCCGCCATTTAATCCACGTCCTTATGCCTTGCCGTTGCCAAGCAGCACTATGAGCATCGATATGAGCAGCGCGAATACCGCGTACGTTTCAACCATTATGGCCATCGTTATCGCTTTGCCCTGCTCTTCCGGACGCTTGCCCAAGAGCGCTATGCCCGCGACGGCCGTGCGCCCCTGATGGATGGCGGACGTTAAGCCCACAAGGCCTACCGGAATGCCCGCAAAGAAGTATATCCACCCCTGTGCCGCCGATATCATCGGGCTGCCGCCCACGACGCCGTTGTTTAGCAGTATAAGGAACGCTACAAGCAGGCCGTATATGCCCTGCGTTCCGGGAAGGAGCTGAAGCACGAGCGCGGAACCGAATTTATCGGGGTCTTCGGCAACAAGCCCGGCAGCGGCCTGGCCCGTTAAGCTTATGCCCTTTGCCGAGCCGATGCCCGCAAGGCCGACGGCGAGAGCCGCGCCGAATGTCGAAATTATCATCCCGAAGTATTGACCAAAAAAGTCAGCCATGTTATTTCCTCCTGTATTAAACAAACGTATTAATTACCATATTCGACCGCCGAAAAAAGGACGGTTAACATCAGCTTGTCAGCCTGTGGTTCTTTGTTCTTATTGCAAGCGGCTTAAAAGCACGGCCGCCGCCCTCATAAAACTTGTTGAAAAATTCTATATACTGCAGCCTCGCGGTATGTACGAACGCGCCGAGCACGTTTATGGCGATGTTAAAAGTATGGCCTACTGTAAGTATCACGATGCCGAATATATAGCCTACCGCGCCGCCCATAAGCATGCCCGCTATTGTGTTGAACACCTGTGCTATTACCGTCGTCGCAAGGCCCATGCCGAATATACGGCAATAGGAAAGTATATCGCTTATGTAGCCCGTAATGCCGTAAAGGCTCGCAAGCCCGCCCGTTATCTTACGGACGACGCCCTTCTTTGAGCGCCCCTGCGTAAACAGCAGTATCGCTCCGCCCGCGAGCGCGAGATATTGGCCTATGTTTGCAAGGCCGCTGCCGATAAGCAGCAGTATGACTCCCGTAAGCAGCAGTATCCACGAGAACCTGTCGAATATCGCCGCTAGTATATGCCCGCGCTTTATGTCCATATACATGCCGACTATTATGCCCGCGTATATGTGAAGTATGCCGATGCCTATGCAGAGTACCAACAGCATTATCGGGTCGGTATTGGTATTTATAAGAGCTATATTAGATACGGAAGGTATGCTGAACACCGTGCCGAATATAAGGCCCCATATAACGGTGGAAATGCCGCATATCATAAGCACCGTCGTTATCTTCCTGAACATGCCCGAAGGCTTTTTGAGCTTAAGCACTAAAAACGCGCCCAAAGAGAGTATCACGCCGTAAGCCGCGTCGCCTATCATCATGCCGAATATTATGAAATAGAATATCGACATCAGTACGTTCGGGTCGTAACCGGTTGGCGAAGGAACAGCGTACATATCCGTGACCGCCTCGAACGGCTCTACTACTTTGGGGTTCCTCACAGCCGTCGGAGGCGTTTCCCCCTCTTCGGGGTCCCGGAACGCTAAATACGCCTCGGGTGCGGCTTCCAGAAGCGCTTTTTCCACCTTGCGCTGGTCTTCGGCTATTATCCAGCCTTCCAGCACAAAAGCGCTGCCCGTTTGGCCGAGACGCTCTATGCATTTTTCCCGCTCGATCTCGTTTACAAGATAATCTTCAAGCAGCATAAGCAGCTGCTTATAATCGATAAACTTCTTTGCTTTCTCTTCGTATTCCGCAGCCTCTTTTTCCAGAGCGGCGCATCTGTTTTTTAAATCGCGTAAAATGTCTTTAGGCGTGCCGAAAAGGTCTTTAGTGTACGCTTCGGTAAAATTGATATATTTAAGTTCGCCGGTAAGCTTTTCGTGTATATCCTTATGCATCACGACCCATATAAAAAGGCCGTCCTTGTTCTCGCAGAACGTTTCAAAATAAGCAAGCTCGCCGAATTCTTGCTTTATTGCCTGATACCTGTCTAAATTATCCGAAGGAACAGACCCCAGTAAACTGCTGGTGTATTCCGTGTCTTTTACGCTTTCCAGCGGCGCGTCGAAATTCGCGTACGGCTCGAGCTGCGATATCCTCGTTACTATGCGCTGTCTGCGGCTTTTTATGGAATTCATGTCTTCGGAAAACTGTTTGATGGCTGCGATGGCGCTATCCGCCTCGGAAAGCCTGTCCTTTATGCTGCCGAATTCGTTTTTGGAAACGGGAGGCAGCGGCGCAAGAAGCGAAGTTTTGCTGTCATCATACCTTTTGATGAACTCTAAAGACTCGCGTACCTGGGAAAGCTTTGCTTCCCACAAAGCTATCGTTGCCGATGCGTCAGCCGGATTAAGTTGTTCAAGATCAGTCGAAATGATCTCAACGGCGCTTATGTCCTGAAGCGCCTTCAGCACTGCATTCTTGTTGTCGGCGTGCGCTACAAGCGCAAGCTTTTTCATATTAAGAAGTGCCATTACCTAAGTATCCTCTCAAGGCACTTTTCGGCCGCGCGGGATAGATTCCCCTCGGCCTTTATTTTCAGCTCTTCGCATTCCTTTGAGCGCTCTGCGCTCTGCGCTTCAAGCTCATTTTTTGCAGCCTCTCCCGCCGCTTCCACCATAGCCTCGTTTGACTTCCGGAAAGATAAGAGCTCGCTCTCTCTTGCCTGCGCGCATTCTTCCGCCGCGCGCCTAATTGCGTCTTTTGCGGCCGCGGCCGCGGCGCGTCTTATCTCCTGCGCTTTTTCCTCGGCGGCCTTTATTTCGGTGATAACGTCAAGTGCCATAAATCAATCCTTCTTTTACTTTGTTCCGAACAGCCTGTCGCCTGCGTCGCCCAGCCCCGGAACAATATATCCGTGATCGTTTAAGCACTTGTCCACGGCGCAGACGAATATATCTACGTCAGGGTGAGCTTTCTGCACCGCGTCGACGCCCTCGGGCGCTGCGATGAGGCAAACAAGCTTTATATTCTTCACGCCGCGGTCTTTGAGCAGCTGTATTGCCCCGTTGGCGCTGCCGCCCGTGGCGAGCATCGGGTCGACGATTATCAAATCGCGTTCCGTAGCATCTGCTGGAAGCTTGCAATAGTATTCTACCGGCTGCAGCGTTTCCGGATCGCGATAAAGCCCTATGTGGCCCACCTTCGCCGCCGGCACCAGATTGAGCATTCCGTTTACCATGCCAAGCCCCGCGCGCAGTATAGGCACTATGCCTATTGTGCGGCCGGATATTACTTTCGTCCTTGCCGTCGCTACGGGAGTTTCTATCTCGACCTCTTTAAGCGGCAGGTCGCGAGTCACCTCGTAGGCCATCAGCATCGCGAGCTCTTCCACCAGGTAGCGGAAATCGCGAACGCCCGTCTGTTTGTCCCTGATAAGCGATATCTTGTGCTGTATCAGAGGATGATCCAATATTACAAGCTTACCCATTTATAACCTCTTTTAATTAAAAGAAACGCCTAGCGTTCCTCAAGTTTCATCATCTTATCTATACGGCGCTTGTGGCGTTCGTCGCCTGAAAACTTTGCGCCTAAAAACGCGTCGACTATCTCAAGAGCGAGCCCCGGCCCGAGCACCCTTCCGCCCAGAGCCATAACGTTCGCGTCGTTGTGTTCCCTTGCTGCCTTGGCGGAAAACACGTCGCCTAAAAGCGCGCAGCGTATCCCTTTTATCTTGTTGGCGGATATCGATATGCCTATGCCCGTGCCGCAAACAAGTATGCCTAAGTCTGCCTTATTTGAAAGCACCGCGTCGCATACCTTTTCGGCGAAATCGGGGTAATCGCACGAACTGCACGAAGAAGTACCTAAGTCAATCGTATCTATGTTTTTGTTCTTTAGGTGGTCGAGGATGACGTTTTTAAGTTCGAACCCGCCGTGGTCACTTCCGATAGCTATAATCATCTTAAGCTGTCCTTCCTCTAATAATGTGCCTATTATAAGTCAGAATAATTCCAACAACCCTATCCAATAACACAGCATATCAAAAAGCTAATAAAAAATCAACCTGAATACGGCGCTAATCGCCTTAATTGCCATAAAGTTTATAAAGCTTTAGACGCGGCTCATAAAGCTGCCCGCAGTGCAAAACGCCGTTTGAATAAGCGCCTGCGTTGATGTATAATATTCGAAACAATATACGATTAATTTTGGAGAATGTATGGATAGCGTTTACGATATCGTTGTAAAAATAGGCTCGATGGCGCTCGTCCGCGAGGACGGGGATATCGATTACAATATATTTTCGCGGCTCGGCAATTCGCTTAGGCCCGGCATGCTGCTTGTGAGTTCGGGCGCTACCGAGATAGGGCGCATAGATTACGCAAAGCGGAACGGCGCCGAGCTGTCGGGCGATCTTGAGGATATTAAGACCGACTACGCCGCGCAGGGCCAGTCGATACTCATGCAGAATTACCGCCAGTTTATAAGCCCCAGCTACTCGGTGCGCCAGGTGCTGGTAGAGCACAGCCACTTCAACGACCCGGAGAAGAGGGAGCATATACTCCGGCTGCTTATGCGCGCGCCCGCGCAGAACGCGATACCTATAATAAACTACAACGACCCGGTATCGAGCGAAGAGAACCGCAAGATGGAGCTTAAAAAGATGGTGGGCGGCGGCAAGAGAGTAGTGGAATGCGTGGACAACGACGAGACGGCGGCGGTTATAGCGACTCTCGTGCGCGCCAAATCGCTCGTAATACTCACGTCCGTAGACGGCATATACAGGAAGAAGGACGATTCGTCTACGCTTATCCATGAGATATGCGGAAGAACGCCGGAAGAGCTGGACGCGGAAGCCGCTAAAGCTCTCGAGTACTGCCACGGCGCGTCGAGAGCAGGCGCCAACGGAGCGGGCGCGAAATTAAAGTATTCGCTGATGCCCGCAAAGGCGGGCACGCACGTGTATATATCAAGCGCGGCTAACCTTATTGAAGACATACTCTCCGGCAAAGCCGACTCGACGCACATATATTTAAGGTAATTTTCAGCGTTAAAGTGTATATTGTTACAATGCCCGCTTAAGTGGTAGAATACCCGTATATGGACGAAAGGCAACGGTTTTCCGACCACTTTTTTATTGCGGCGGCTATCGTCGTCGCATCATACATAATAATATACGGCGTCATAGGCCAGGGGCCGCTTTCCCACTGCGTGTACGATTCGTATACGCGGCAGGCCGCGGCATGGTGGCAGGGCAGGTTAAGCCTGCCCGAAAACGTGACGTGGCTCGAACTGGCGACGTACAGGGGAGAGTATTTCGTAAGCTTTCCGCCGTTCCCCAGCGTAGTACAGTTTTTGCTTTACCCTGTTTTCGGCATGAACACGCCCGACAACCTTGTAAACTCGCTGTTTGGCCTGGGAAGCTTCGTGCTTGTCTACCGGTTCCTTTACAGGCGCGGCTACGGCGGCTTATCGGCGAGCGTTTTTGCGCTGCTTATGACGCTTGGTACCAACCTTTTTTACATATCCGCAACGGGATGGGTTTGGTTTTCCGCGCAGACTCAGGCGTTTTTCTTCTCCGTGCTCGCCGTATACCTTATATACAGCGAGAAAAAAACGGCGTGGTACTTTTCGTTCCTTTCGCTGGGCATAGCTTTTGCGTGCAGGCCGTTCCAAGTAGTATACGCGCCGCTGATGGTATATCTGCTTTATTATAACTTCGGCAACGAAAAAGGATTTTTACGCACATTGCTTGGCTGCGTAAAATACGCGCTGCCGTTTTTGTTTGTGGGCGGGCTCGTCGCGGCATATAACTACGCGCGTTTCGGTGACATATTCGAGTTCGGACACAACTATCTTCCCGAGTTCATGGAGTCTGAGCAGTTTTCGTTTTTATACGTTCCGGGCAATTTCATGGAGATATTAAAGCTTCCCGGGTCGGAAGAGCTTTTTTGGCCAAGGTTCAACGGCACGCTGTTTTTCCTTGTAAACCCGGTTTTCGTCGCGCTGGCGATAAGCCTTTTCCGCGGCTTTGGCGAGAGGGAGTCGGTATATTTTCTTTGCTTTATAGTGCACTTTGTATTGCTTCTTACGCACAGGACTATGGGCGGGTGGCAGTTCGGCTGCCGCTACCTTGTGGATTTGATACCATTCATGCTCGTCGTATTCGAAGGCGACGGCGCTTACAAAAAGAGCGCCGCGGGCCGCGAGGCGGTGCTGCCCATTTCTTTGGCAGCGGCCGGCATAGCGATAAACATCTGGGGCGCGGTGTGGTATTACACTCAGCCGATGATATAGTTGGGACGGAATACTTTAATGGACGGTTTATATGTATCTTAGCAGCCTTGTATTGAAGAACTACAGAAGCTATGAAACGCTGAGCGTATCGTTTACGGGCGGCGTCAACATACTTCAGGGTAAAAACGCGGCGGGCAAGACTAACGTACTCGAAGCCATAGGGTTTTTAAGCTACGGCAAATCGTTCCGCACGCAGAAGGATTTCGAGTGCATACGCGAGGGGCAGCAGAGCGCTTATATTAAGGGAGCGGTTAAAAAGGCGCAGGGCGAACTTAATATCGAGGCGCTGCTGTCGGTGGAAGATAAAAAAAGCCTTAAGGTAAACGGCGAGCCTGTTAAAAAGATGGGCGAGCTGTTTGGCAACTTCATAGCCGTTGTGTTCTCGCCCGAGGATATAAAGGTATTGAAAGAATCTCCGTCGCTGCGGCGCAGGTTTATAGACATGGAGATATCGAAGATGCGCCCCTCTTACTTTTACGAGCTGCAGGAATACCAAAAAGCGCTGACGCAGAAGAACGCGCTTTTAAAATCGAAAATAAAGGAGACGCAGCTTCATAAGCTCGTGTCCATATATAACGAACAGCTGGCGGATCACGGGGAAAAGATAATCAGGCTGCGGCAGGATTTTTTACAAAGGATAAGCGAGGTAAGCCGTGACGTGCACTCTAGCCTATCGGGAGGCGAAGCGCTTGGGCTGAAATACAAATCGAGCGTGCCGACTCAAGGCGACATAAAAAGCGCACTTTACGAGCGCATGGACAAATCTTTGTCTTCCGAGATAGAGCAGGGCTTTTCCCTTTACGGCCCGCACAGGGAGGACATAGCTGTATTCATTAATGGCAACGAGATAAAGGCGTATTCGTCGCAGGGGCAGATAAGGACGGCGATGCTGTCGTTAAAGCTTGCGACCCTTAATATAGCCAACGAAGATTTTAACGAGAGCGCAGTGCTACTGCTCGACGACGTGTTCTCAGAGCTCGACGAAGCGCGGCAGGGCGCGCTGCTCGAGCGCATAAACGGGCAATGCTTCATTACTACGGCGACGCCTGTAAAGAAGAGCATTGGCAGGGTTTATACCGTCGCAAACGGAACGGTGGTTTAATACGTCCTAAAACCGATAGCTCCCTTTCGTCCGAAAGCCTGCAAATGCCAAGGCTTCTTTTAAAACAACCCCGTCAATACGATATTATATTTGATATCCGCAGCCGTGAATAATTCCGCTCATATTTATTTGCTATTTTTTCAATAAACGCACCCATATATATTTCATAATCATATACGTTTGTGCTATAATACTAAAGAATGTTTTGGAGGCACTGATATGCAGAAAGTTCTGCTTACAATAAAAGGCTCGCAGGCTGAAGACCCGGGCAGCATCGTTGAGTTTGTCACGGAAGGCAGGCTGTATAAGGAATCTGACGGCTACCTCATAGAATACGACGAAAGCGAACTGACCGGAAGAACCGGCGTGACAACAAAGATACTGCTGGAAAACGGCAGCGTAACGATGATGAGAGACGGAGAAATAGACTCGCAGATGGTGTTCTCAAAGAACAGCGTTTTTCAAAGCAGCGTATCTACGCCGGGCGGCGTTATGCATATGAACATACTGGCTACAAACCTTAAAAGCGATCTAAGCGACAGCCGCGGCAGCGTGGATCTTGAATACGAACTTAAGCTCGGAGACGCCTGCAGCGTCGGCAAGCTTAATTTGTCGTTTAAAAGTCTGGGAGACTGGATAAATTAGAATACGAATCGAGGTGAACACATGGTTATCAAATGGCTGGGGCACGCCTGTTTTAAAGTAACGCTTGGCGACGGCAGAAGAATACTTTTTGACCCTTACGATGAAGAATCGGGGTACGGGCAGCTTGATACTGAAACGGATATAGCAGTCATAAGCCACCCCCACCACGATCATGCGGATTTAAGCGGCGTAAAGGGGAATTATACAACTGTAAATACGCCGGGCTTGCATACTTTTGACGACCTTACGATAGAAGGCATATCTACGTGGCATGACAAAAGCGAAGGCAAAGAGCGGGGTGCAAACCTCGTTTTTGTAATGAAGACAAAATCATTGACGCTGTGCCACATGGGCGATTTGGGCTGCGTGCCTTCCGACTCTGTGTTTGAAAAGCTAGGTGGCATAGACGTGCTTATGATACCCGTAGGCGGCGTCTATACGATAGGCGCAAGCGAGGCGCTTGCGATATGCGAAAGATTATCGCCCAATATCATAATACCGATGCACTATAAAACGTCCGTCTGCACGATAGACATAGAACCCTTGGTGTATTTTCTCGAGGCGGCGGGCAGGGAATACGACGTGTCGCGTCTTGGAAAAAACACGTTTGAAATAGACAAGGGCTCGCTTAAAAAGCGCACGCGCATAGTCGTTATGGAATATATGTAATTATTATTTTGGAGGGGTTTGATGGCAACCAAATTCATATTCGTAACCGGAGGGGTAGTATCATCGCTCGGAAAAGGCATCACCGCGGCGTCGCTGGGGCTTCTTTTAAAAAGCCGGGGCCTTAAGGTCTCACTCCAAAAATGCGACCCGTATATCAACGTGGACCCCGGTACGATGAGCCCGTTCCAGCACGGCGAGGTGTTCGTGACGGACGACGGCGCGGAAACGGACTTAGACATTGGGCATTACGAGCGCTTTACGGACGAAAACTCGTTTGCCGACTCTAACGTCACGACGGGCAAAGTATATTGGAAGGTGATTACCAAAGAAAGAAGGGGCGATTACCTGGGCGGCACAGTACAGGTAATACCCCATATAATAGACGAGATAAAGGAAAGGATATACAGCGTCGCAAGCAAAAACAAGCCCGACGTAGTGATAACCGAAATAGGCGGCACGGTGGGCGATATAGAATCATTGCCGTTCCTCGAAACGATAAGGCAGATAAAATGGGAAGTCGGCGAAGAGAACTGCATGTACATACACGTTACTCTTATGCCGTACCTTAAGATGGTGGGCGAACTGAAGACAAAGCCCACGCAGCACAGCGTCAAGGAACTGCGGACAATAGGTATCGATCCGGATATAATTGTGTGCCGCACCGAGCAGGAGCTGACAAGCGACATAAAGCGCAAGATAGCGCTTTTCTGCAACGTAAGCCCCACGCACGTAGTACAGAACCTCGACGCCTCTTCGCTTTACGAAGTGCCTTTAATGCTGCGCGAGGAGAATCTCGATACGCTCGTATGCGAGCGGCTCGGGCTGCCCGACACTCCCGCCGATTTGGTGCAGTGGGAGAAGATAGTACAGATACAGAAGAACCTTAAAAATAAAGTTAAGATAGCGATAGTAGGCAAGTATATAGATTTGCATGACGCATACTTGAGCATAGCCGAATCGCTGACGCACGCAGGCATAGCCAACAACGTGCTCGTCGAGATATTGTGGATAAACGCCGTGGAACTCGAGGAGACAAATGACGTGGCGTCTCTGCTTAAGGACGCGGACGGAATAATAGTGCCGGGCGGCTTCGGAGAGCGCGGCATAGAGGGCAAGATAAAGGCTATACAGTACTGCCGCGAAAACGGCGTGCCGTTCTTCGGTATATGCCTTGGCATGCAGCTCGCGGTAGTAGAGTTCGCGCGCAATGTTTTGGGCCACCGCGAAGCGAATTCCACCGAGCATTGTTCGGACACACCGTACCCGTTTATCGACCTGATGCCCGAGCAGAAAAACGTTACGGACATGGGCGGCACTATGCGGCTTGGAAGCTACAGGTGCGTGCTGACGAAGGGCACGCACGCATACGCGGCATATAAAAAGGAAGAGATAAGCGAGCGCCACCGCCATAGATACGAGTTTAACAACATTTACTTAGAAGAGGTGACAAAGAACGGCATGCGCGTCGCGGGCATAAACCCCGAGCACGGCCTTGTGGAGATAATGGAGCTTGAAGACCACCCGTGGTTCGTGGGCGTGCAGTTCCATCCCGAGTTCAAGTCGCGCCCCATTCGCTCGCATCCGCTGTTCAGGGAGCTCGTGGCCGCGGCAAAAAAACGCAAAGACAATAAATAAAACGCTAAAGGACCTTTTTTCATGGCTGATGATAGATCGAAGAATTTCATTGAGGAGATAATAGACGACGACCTTGCAAGCGGCAGGGTGAGCGGCATAATCACGCGGTTTCCGCCCGAGCCCAACGGTTATCTCCATATAGGGCACGCCAAAGCTATTTGCATCAATTTCGGCATGGCGCTTAAATACGGCGGCAAGTGCAACCTGCGCTATGACGATACCAATCCCGTCAAGGAAGACGAGGAATACGTAAACAGCATAGAAAGGGATATCGCCTGGCTGGGCTTTACTCCGGCGGGCATATACTACGCGTCCGATTATTTTGATTACATGTTTGAGTGCGCCTTAAAGCTTATAGATAAGGGTCTTGCGTACGTGTGCGACCTTACCGCCGACGAGATTCGCGAATACCGCGGTACGCTCACAGAACCGGGCAGGCCTAGCCCGTGGCGCAGCAGGAGCGTTGAGGAGAACAGGCGGCTGTTTCTCGAGATGAAGGAAGGCAAGTACGCCGACGGAGAAAAGGTACTGCGCGCCAAAATAGACATGGCGAGCCCCAACCTCAACATGCGCGATCCCGTGATATACCGCATACTTCACGCGGCGCACCACCGCCAGGGCGACAAATGGTGCATATACCCGATGTACGACTACGCGCACCCATTGGAGGACGCGTACGAGCACGTGACGCACAGCCTGTGCTCTCTCGAGTTTGAAGACCACCGCCCGCTGTACGACTGGGTGATAAAGAACTGCGAGTGCGACCCGCCGCCCCGCCAGTATGAGTTTTCGCGGCTTAATCTGCAGCGCACTATTATGAGCAAGCGATACCTTAAAAAGCTCGTAGACGAGGGCGTCGTTTCCGGCTGGGACGACCCGCGCATGCCCACGCTCTCGGGCTTCAGGCGCCGCGGCTACACCCCTGAGTCGATACGCGATTTCTGCGAAAGGATAGGCGTTGCCAAAGCGAACAGCGAGGTGGACGTGCAGCTTTTGGAGCACTGCGCGAGAGAGCACCTGGGGCTTACCGCCCAGAGGCGCATGGCCGTGCTCGAGCCGCTTAAGGTCACGATAGAAAACTACGAAGGAGAGGGAGAAACGGTACAGTCGGAAAACCTGCCCAGGAACGAATCGGCAGGCATGCGCGGCTTAAGGTTTTCCCGCGAGATATACATAGAGCGCTCCGACTTCATGGAAGACCCTCCGCCCAAGTTCCACCGGCTTTCGCCCGGAAAAGAAGTACGGCTTAAAGACGCATATATAATAAAGTGCGAAAGCGTAGTAAAAGACGCGGACGGCAATATAACCGAGCTTAAGTGCAGCTACGACCCCGGCTCTAAGACGGGCGGCCCCACTGCCGGACGCAAGGTAAAAGGCACGCTTCACTGGGTGGACGCGGCTACCGCGCTGCCGTGCACTGTGCGCTTTTACGACTACCTGCTCAACGAAGGCGAGGGCGACTTCATGGACAGGCTCAACACCGATTCGGTAAGGGTGATTAAAGGCGCGCTTATAGAGCAGGCTGCGGCTTCCGCGAAAATCGACGACAAGTTCCAGTTCCTGCGCCAGGGGTATTTCCGCGTGGACGAGGACAGCGCCGCCGGTTCTTTAGTGTTTAACCAGATAGTCGGCCTCAAAGACAGCTACGCGAAAGCGTAAGGGCAATAATCATGCATATAAGCATATACGAGCTTTTCTTCTTTGTGTTCATAGCCTGCGCGTGGCCAATATCAATTACCCGCATGCTGAAGCGAAAGAGCACGAGGGGCAAAAGCCTTATTTTTTCAGCCGTAGTGCTGCTCGGCTACGCGTTTGGAATACTGCACAAGGTACTCTATTCGCTTGACTGGGTACTGGCCGTATACTTACTCGACTTCGCGCATGTTGCGGCGGACATAACAGTGTTTCTGTATGTGCGTAGCCGTTACGAGAGGAGGCGGGCGTGATGGATTTCAGCGTGTTTGAAGCTCTCATGCTGATGTGCTTCGGCGTATCGTGGCCGTTTTCGATAGCGCGCTCAGTAAAGGCGCGCTCTGCGAAAGGCAAGAGCATCGCCTACCTTGTGCTTTTGGACCTCGCGTACGTTTCCGGCATACTGCACAAAGCGCTCATATCACTCGACAAAGTGATTGGGCTGTATATACTTAACTTTGTAATGGTCAGTATAGACATAGCGCTGTATATACGCAACGCGCGGCTCGACAAGCTGCAGGCGGAATAAAAGGAGGTTGGATTTCATGAAACTGCCTTTAGGCAGCCTCTTTAGCAAGCATAAGCGATATATAATCACGCGGCTTAACGATAAGATACTGCCTGTGGACAGAGAATCGTTTTATGAAGACCCTTTAAATGAGTTTCTGCAAAGCAATAATATTGGAGCGGTTACGTGAGGAGGCACGCAGCTGACGCTCAAAAAGATATCGAGTTTGTCGATATAGAAATCGAATTGCGCGGCGGTATTGATTTTTCTTTGACAGCGCGGCATATTATAGACAAACTGGAGCAGTTAGGCGCGCCTAAAGGTTCCAAACTGATTTTTTTTGATGGAAATCAAGAAATATGCTTTGGCAAGAAAGAAAGTATCGCTATTTATTTGAATCAGCTCGACGAGTCCAATGAAGATTTTTCACAATACAATATAGACGAAGTAATAAAAGAACTGGCTGAGCTTATAAATACCGGAACCGAAAATCAGAGGTTTATGGAATTAAAGAATAAAAAAACGGTGCTTTACTTTTATAAAGATTCGTTCGAAGAGATGAGAAAGTCAATCGTGGAATATATAGAAACTTACCCGTTAAGCAAATATATTAAAATCGAACAAGTTGCATGAAAGGGACTACATTAAACATGGAGTATAGAATATGAAACAGGTAAGAACGAGGTTCGCGCCCAGCCCCACCGGCTACCTTCATATAGGCGGCCTGCGCACGGCGCTTTACGCGTGGCTTTATGCGCGCAAAGCGGGCGGCGTGTTCATACTGCGCATAGAAGATACCGACATGGGCCGCGAGGTGGAAGGCGCAAAGGACGTTATTTATTCTACGCTCAAGCAAACAGGGCTTTATTACGACGAAGGCCCCGACGTCGGTGGAGCTTACGGGCCTTATATACAGAGCGAGCGCAGGGAAATATATAAAGAATACGCAGAAAAGCTCGTTGATTTGGGCGCTGCGTACCGCTGCTTCTGCTCAAAAGAGCGGCTCGCCGAAGAGCGCGCCAAAGCCGAGGCCAAAGGCCAAACATACACGTACGACAAGCACTGCCTGCGCCTTTCACGAGAGGAGATACAACGGCGGCTCGACGCGGGCGAAGAGTACGTAATACGCCAGAACATACCGCGCGAGGGCGAGACGACATACCACGACGCCGTGTTCGGCGAGATAACGGTGCCCAACGCAGACCTTGACGACAACGTGCTGCTTAAAGCGGACGGCATGCCAACGTATAACCTTGCAAACGTAATTGACGACCACCTGATGGGCATAACGCACGTGATACGCGGCGTAGAGTACCTCTCGTCAACGCCTAAGTATAACCACCTTTACCGCGCTTTGGGCTGGGACATACCGGAGTATATACACCTGCCCGTAGTAATGAAGGATAAGCAAAGAAAGCTTTCAAAGCGCCACGGCGACGCGTCGTTCGACGACTTTATAAACAAGGGGTATTTAAAAGAGGCGCTGCTCAATTATATAGCACTCCTCGGCTGGAGCCCCGGTACCGAGCAGGAGATATTCACGCTCGAAGAGCTGATAGAGGCGTTCGACATAGGTGGACTTTCAAAATCCCCCGCGATATTCGACGTAGAAAAGCTTACGTGGATGAACGCGCAGTATATACGCGCCTTATCCAAAGACGCTTTTATCGAGCGCGCTCTGCCGTATTTCAGGCAGTGCGGCGCGGAGGGCTTTGACTTAAACCTCATAGCCGACCTCGTGCAGCCGCGCCTTGAGACGCTCACAGAGATACCTCAAAAGCTCTCGTTTCTGACCGCGATGCCCGAGTTTTCCAACGAGCTTTACTTCCACAAAAAGATGAAGACGGACGCCGGGCAGGCGCTGCCCGTACTGAAGGAAGCA
>JAEZIZ010000042.1 GCA_023415915.1 Bacillota bacterium
CTTAACAACGGGCAGTCAAAGACGCTGAAGATAACCGTAAGGGCGCAGTCGGGCGCGAGGCGCACTTATACGGTAACCGTAGTGCGCGCGCCGTCCACTAACGCCAATCTTAAGTCGCTTAAGGCAAGCGGGCTCAGCCCGGGATTCAGCCCAGGCGTGACGGAGTATACCGTCGTTCTGCCCGCTAATAAAAGCTCGGCGTCGGTATCCGCAAGAGCTGTGGGGTATAAGGCGAGAGTGACGATAGACGACGCAAGGAGATCGTCAAAGAAGGTAGCGCTGGAAAACGGGCAGAGCGCGGTGGTGCGCGTAGTCGTCGCGGCGCAGGCGGGCAACACGAAAGAATACCTGATAACGGTGATAAGGCAGTAAACGAATGGACTTAAGGGAGCTTCGACGAGAGGCTCCTTTTTTTGTACAGTATCCCCATAAAGCAAAAGGTTGTCTGGGGTATGTATATCGGGTGTAAACATTCTATATTTTACAAAAATGTAAATTGAAATTGTATACATAATATGATAAAATATATCGAATTATACCATTATTATTAACCGTTCCAATCTATACCATAAATAGTTTCCATATTCGAAATCTGGGTATTGGAGGAGAAAAAATGATAAAGAGATTAGTAGCCGCCTTTCTTATTGTGGCTTTGTTGTTCTCCGCCTTTTCGGGCGCCTCTTTTGCGGAAGGAGAGGCCGCGGCGTCCGGCGAGCCTCAGGTAACGGAGAGCCCGCAAACGACCGAGGAGCCGCAGCCTGCCGATACGCCTGCGCCTACGGAGACGCTCGAACCAACTGAGACGCCCGAGCCGTCCGAGACGCCCGAGCCGTCTGAGACGCCTGCCCCGACGGAGGCACCTGCTCCAACAGAAACGCCCGAGCCAACAGAGACGCCTGCCCCGACGGAGACGCCGGGAGCAGCCATAAAGGACGATGCTCTGGATTTAAGCGCTTTGAAGCAACGCTTGAGCGGCATTGAGAAGAAACTTTCAACGGACATACTCCAGCTTGTAAACGACAACTTCCTGCCGAAGGGCGCCACGAAGAAAGAGCTTATGGCGCAGATGGAGGCACAGGGGCAGATAATGGAGGGGCCGGTAACGAACGGCGCTCACAGCGCCCCGGCGGGTACATACCTTTATGTGTATATCCATATGAAGCAGGGCAGCAGTTTAAATGTAATTAAGCCATATGTCGCGGAAATAGTGAACAGTGACGCGGACTATGCCCTTGCAGCGGCCTATGTGGAATTGAAAAACATTGAACCTCTTGCGGCGCTTGACGAAGTTGTTAATATAACCGAGGTCATTGCGCCGGTGGTCAATATAGGCTCGGTAACGAGCCAGGGCGATTCGCTGCTAAACGCCGACCAGATGCGCGCGGCAACGGGCTATAGCGGTGCGGGCGTAAAGGTCGGCATTATATCCGACGGCGTTGACAATCTGGCAAGCGCTGTGGCTAGCGGTAACCTGCCTTCAAATGTAACGGTACTCAGCAATACCCAGTCCGGTGACGAAGGCACGGCCATGCTGGAGATAGTGCACGACCTGGCGCCCGGCGCCAGCCTTTACTTCCACGACCACGGATCGAATACTATAGCTTTTAACCAAGCGATAACAAACCTTGTGAACGCGGGGTGCAATATAATATGCGATGATATCAGCTGGCCGGGGCAGCCGTACTTTGAGGACGGCAGCATCGCACGGCATGTCCGGGATATGCTCGCCACGTACGACATAACGTATGTCTCCGCGGCCGGGAACTCGGCGGAAACGCATTATCAGGGAGTATACCGCGATACAGGGCTGGGATACCATGATTTCAGCGGCGGGGCCAACCCTGGTCAGCCTTATTTGCGCTGCTTATTAGAGCCCAGGGGCAGCATAACGGTATTTTTGGAATGGAACGACCCGTTCGGCGGCGCATCTAACGATTACGACCTTTATCTGTATGAAGGTACCAGGCTGCTGGACTACAGTATGAGATGGCAGTTTGTTGGAAACAGCGATCCTATTGAAATGGTGCAATACACCAATACAAGCAGCCGCGATATGATAGTTTCGATAAAAGTAAACAAATTCTATACCAATGCTGATAAGACGCTGGAGCTTTACGCTTATTGCAGAGGAGGTGATATGGAAGACGCCTATTTAGTCCCCGGGGATTCAATATTCGGGCATGCCGCAGTGCCGGGAGTAATCTGCGTGGGCGCCGCGGACGCGGCTACGCCGAATGAAATAGAATCATTTTCTTCCAGAGGTCCTGTAACGATGCTTACCGAAACAAGGCAGAAGCCCGACATATGCGGCATCGACGGCGTGTATGTAAGCGGTGCGGGCGGTTTCGGTGATTATGAGGGAGGCCGTTATTACTTCTTCGGAACCAGTGCGGCGGCTCCGCATGTTGCGGCGGTGGCTGCGCTGCTAAAATCGCGTTTCCCGCTTATGCCCGCATCGCAGATAAAACAGATTATACTGAACACCGCTGTCGATCTGGGCGCCCCGGGCTATGACAACGCGTACGGGTACGGCAGGGCGAATACGCTTGCAGCTGCGAACAGTTTGCTGTATTTCGGATTCGACAGTCAGGGGGGAACGGGCGTACCGTCGTTATCAACGTACTACGGCGACGTTATATGGGCGCCTGCCGCGCCTTCAAGATGGGGATACAACTTCACGGGCTGGTATTTAGACCCCGGTTGTACCGTGCCATGCAATTTCCCATACACGGTACTCTACAGCCGAACGGTTTATGCCGGGTGGGCGCAGCAGCCGCAGACGAACCTGCTTGCGGGAGCGAGCCTTTCGTCCGGGTACTTAAACCGCCCGTTCTCTCCGGCGGTAACTAAATATAAGATAACTGTTGGCGAGCATGACGGGAGCTTTACGCTGACGCCTTTTAAGCAGTTCGACGGCGCGTCTATGACCATTAACAAGCGGGCTCAGTCGAGCTATACCGTAAATCTTGCGAGCG
>JAEZIZ010000153.1 GCA_023415915.1 Bacillota bacterium
TATATGCTGAGCGTAGGCATTACTTCCCCGTCCCATTCGATTTTCGCCCGGAGCAGCGGGTACAGGAAAAAGACATTGGCGTATTTTTTGCTGCCGAAGACGGCCTTTACCCTGAACTTAAGCGGCAGCATCAGCACTACCGCCGCTATGATTATTAATACAAGCAAAAATTGAACAAAGCCCATAACGATAGTTTGGGACTAATTTTGTCGAATTATGCAAATGTCGTTTTTCGGAGAATTCATTAAAAAGCCTTTCGGCTTAAAAAGGAAGGCAACGCAGTCTGCCACGACAGAATGAGGTATAGCCTCCCCTTGAGAGGAGACGAAGACGAGCGCACCCAGTGGGTGATAAAGCTAGCCGGAGGCTCTGTAAGCAAATGAGACTGCCAAACGGCAGTGATGGCAGGCGAACTATTGCGAACAGAGAAAAGTGGCACAAAGCGCTGGATGAAATATAGCCTTCCCCTTTGAGGGGAAGGTGGCGCGTAGCGTCGGATGAGGTGTTATAAAAAAATATACGCCGGTTGCTTACACTTATATTAATAAAGGGCGTCGCCGAAGAACTTACGCCTTTATCATCTCTTCAAACTGCTTCTCGTCTATCACTGTTATACCGAGCTTTTGCGCTTTGTCCAGCTTGCTGCCCGCTTCCGCGCCTGCGAGCACATAATCCGTGTTCTTGCTGACCGAGGACGACACCTCGCCGCCCAGCGATTCTATAATGTCGGAAGCTTCTTTACGCGTATAATTTTCCAGCGTTCCGGTAAGCACTACCTTTTTGCCCGAAAACGCGGTGTCTTTAGCTGTCTTTCGCTCAAATACGGGCGCTACTCCCGCAGCTTCCATGCGCTCTATTATGCGCCGGGCGCGCTCGTTGCCGAAAAACTCGACTATGTTCTGCGCAAGCGTTAGACCTATGCCCTCAATAGTTAAAAGGCCTTCTATATCCGCTTTCATAAGCGCCTGTATGCTGCCGTACCGCTCCGCGAGGTCCTTCGCGGTCTTTGCGCCTATGCCGGGAATACCGAGCGCGTATATATAGCTCGCTAGCGGCCTTGTTTTGCTGGCTTCTACCGCTTTTTTAAGATTCTCCGCCTTCTTCTCGCCGAACCCCGGCAGCGTCTTTATGCGCTCATAATCGAGATAATATAAATCTGAAACGTCGCTCAAGCCAAGGTGGTCGTAAAACGCCTCCGCCGTCCTGTCAGAGAACGTCGTTATGTCCATAGCGTCGCGCGACGCAAAATGCGCTATAGAGCGCGTCAGCTGCGGGCGGCAATAAAGCATGTTCTCGCAGAATATATGCGCACCCTTTTCCACGAGGTGATACCCGCACGCGGGGCAATGCGTCGGCGGCTCTATATCCTCCGAATCGGGCAAACACTCGGCCACGCCCATTATCTCGGGTATCACGTCTCCCGAACGCCTGAGGAAAACGCGGCAGTTCTTCTTAACGCCTTTTTTCTTTATATCGCCGTAGTTATTGAGCGTCGCCCGGCTCACCGTCACGCCCGCTATGTCCACCGGCTCGAGCACCGCACCCGGCGTAAGCTTGCCCGTGCGCCCCACCTGCCATATAACGTCCTTTAATATAGTCGTCTTTTCGTCCGCCTCGAACTTATATGCTATCGCCCAGCGCGGGAACTTCTGCGTGAACCCTAGCTTCTCCCTCGCCGCGAAGCTGTCTATCTTTATAACGATACCGTCAATCAGGTAATCGAGGCTGTCACGCTGATTTTCCGCCTCTTTTACGCATTCCATTACGCCGTCTATGTCTTTTGCCTCTCTTATGAAGCTGTTTACGGGAAAATGGTTTTCTTTGAGGAACGCCGTCATTTCACGGTGCGTCGCGAACTGTTCGCCCTGCTTAAAACCCACGCTGTAGCAGAAAAGGCTTAATTTGCGCTTTGCGGTCTCGCCGGGGTCAAGATTTCTAAGCGCCCCTGCCGCGGCGTTGCGCGCGTTTTTAAGCGGCTCGTCCGCCTTCTCGTTGTATTCGCGCAGCGCGGAAAGCTTCATCATGCCCTCGCCCTGCACTTCGAGCACGCCCTTGAATGGTATAGAAAGCGGCACGCTCTTTATAGTCTTAACCTGCGCGGTAATCACCTCTCCCGTCACGCCGTCGCCCCTCGTGGCGGCGGAGACGAGCAGCCCGTTTTCGTAGCGCAGGTTTATAGTAAGCCCGTCGAATTTATACTCGACTATATACAGGAATTCCTCGTTTGTGAATTTCCTTGCACGTTCTTCCCAGGCCAGCAGCTCTTCACGAGTTCTTGCCTTATCGAGGCTGAAAAGAGGCGCGAGGTGACGTACCTTTTCAAAGCCGGGCAGTATTTCGCCTCCCACCCTCTGCGTGGGCGAATCGGGGCGCACGTATCCCGTCTCGCGCTCAAGTTTAAGCAGTTCGTCGTACAGTTCGTCGTATTCAGCATCGCTTACAGTCGGGTTGTCAAGCGTATAGTAATTGTACATGTGCCGCGTGAGTTCCCCGACGAGATAATCTATACGGTTTTTCTTTTCTTCCATACGGTCCACCTTAATACTTAAACCCCAGCTTCATTATCCTTTTTTCCACCTCGCACAGCACGGCGTCTTCCTCCCGCTCGCCAGTGGCCTCAAACGTCACCGACATGCGCAGATACGCGCCCGCGTCGTCCCACGGCACGGTGGATATGAGCGCTTTTTTTATCAGGTACTCCGCGCACTGCTCGGCGCTGTCAAACATTGTTCCGTCTGCCGCGCCTTTTGGCGCTTCGACGTAGCAATAAAACGTTCCCTTTGGTTTTTGCGCCTTTATACCGGCGCTTTGTAAAACGCGTACGAGCTTATCGAACCTCCGCGAATACCTCTTACAGTTATCCTCTATTACGCGGCCCATATTATTCAGTGCGTATGCGCCCGCTTTCTGTATCGCTCGGAACTGTCCCGAGTCGGTGTTGTCTTTCACCGCGGCGAGCGCGCTTACTATCTTCTCGTTGCCCGCAACGAAGCCCAGCCTCCAGCCCGTCATGTTGAACGACTTGGAAAGCGAGTGTATTTCTACGCCCACATACTGTGCGCCGTCAACCGAGAGGAAGCTAAGCGGCTTTTCGCCGTCAAAAGTTATCGCTGAATACGCCGCGTCGGATACGACAACAATGCCTTTTTTATGCGCAAACTCAACTACGCGCTTATAGAATTCTTCCGTCGCCGTTTTGCCCGTGGGGTTGTTCGGGTAGTTTATATACAGCATCTTTGCGCGTTTTAATATGCTATCCGGTATGCTCGAAAAATCCGGGTAAAAATCGTTTTGCTTCAATAGCGGCAGTTCGTATGTTTCGCCTCCCAGGTACCGCGTGTAAGTGCCCATCACCGGATATCCCGGCACGGTTACCAGCGCTATGTCGCCCGGGTCAATAAAGCATATCGGCAGCATCGCGAGCGCGGGCTTTGAGCCTATAGTATGCAGCACGTTTTTAAGCGGGTCTTCGAGCTTAACGCCGTACATTCTCTCCAAGAACGCCGCCGCTGCCTGCTGGAACTCCGCTATGCCGTTGTCGGCGTAAAACCTGTTTTCACTTTTTGCCGCCTCGCGCGCCAATACGCCGACAATCTCCTTATCCGCCGGTTTATCCGGTTCGCCCACGCCCATGTCTATAAGACGAACGCCGGGGTTTTCGCGGAGCGCCTCAGCTTTTAAGCTCTTTATCTTCGCGAACTTGTAAAGCTCCGTATCTTTGCCGAAATCGGCGCCGCCCAACCGCCGCGCTATGCATTTTGGCAACGCGTCATCCATACCTTCACCCTATTATCTTAAGCGGCGCGAACGCCACGAACATCTTCTTTTCGCCCGCGCCTTCAAAATTCACTACCGCTATCTTTTCCTCGCCTTCGCCGTTCGTCGAGACTATCACGCCTTTGCCGAACTTCGGGTGTTCCACCCTGCCGCCCGACATGAATTCTTCCGGCTTGTGTCCCTTTACCTGCTCCTGCTTCTTTGGCAGCTCGAACTTCGGGAACTGGTACGCGCCGCGCGTAGCTTTCTGCGCCGTTATGTACGCGCGCTGCTCTTTCACTTCGGCTGGCTCTATGCAGCTCTTGGGTATCTCGCTCAAAAACCGCGACCTTACGCCCGGGACGTACTCGAACCCTCCGTTCGTCCGCACTAGCCTTGTCTCGCTCCACGTTAGGTAAAGCCTTTTTTTGGCGCGCGTCATGCCCACGTAGCACAGCCGCCGCTCCTCCTCTATGTCTCCTTCCTGTATGCTTATCTGGTGCGGCAGCAGCCCTTCCTGCATTCCTGCGATGAATACTATGGGGAACTCGAGGCCCTTCGCGCTGTGCAGCGTCATGAGCATTACTGCCTCGTCAGTTTCGCTCATCATGTCTATATCCGAAAGCAGCGCGTTGCGCTCCAAAAACGCCTCCAGCGTAGCCTCGGGCATGCTCTTTTCAAAGTCCGCTACGCTGCGCAGGAATTCCTCAATGTTCAGCATGCGCATGCGCCCTTCGGGCGACGTATCCGACTCGTATTCCGCCTTTAATCCAGACTGCTCTATGACGCTCTC
>JAEZIZ010000036.1 GCA_023415915.1 Bacillota bacterium
AAGAGTGGGCCCCGTGCAACGGACAGCCGTGAACCCTGTCAGGACCTGACGGTAGCAGCAGTAAGCGGTTTTGGATGTGTGCCTCGGATAAGTCTGCTCAGAGCAACCTGCCGTGATACCTCTTGTAACGCTATTTCGATCTCCGGGTGCACGGCTTTTAATTTTGGCGTAAGACCTTTCTTTAAATTGAACATTATAGACGCCTGCCAGGTATTGCTATATAATTCATATTAACACAAGTATTTTCGCCCGGAGCGCGGAGCGGCTGTTACTTTCCTTTTATATGGAGGCCAAGAAATGAAAAAAGCGTATAGTGTTGTTATCGGTATCGCTTTATGCCTGCTGCTCGCCGCCTGCGCAAATAACGTTAATGTTTCTATTACAGGCGCATCGTCAAAATTCAGCAGAGAGGAAATTGAAAACGCCGCACAATGCGTAAAGCAAAAGTTCAAGGAGTTCAAAGGATGCGAGCTTATCAATCTGCGGTATGATGAGGAAAAATCAGATTTATTCATTAAAGGATATCTGGAAAGCGGCAGAGGGTCGGTAAACGGAGCTACAGCGGAGAATACGATCGTGCTTTTGTCGGATTTTAAGGTTGACGCTTCGGGCGCGGACGAAGGCCTTAACCCTGACTCTACTTATTATGACTGGAATTGGATACTGATAAGAGACGGCAAATCCGGCGAATGGAAAGTTGACGGCTGGGGGTACTGATTCATTGGCGCCTCATTCCGCTTGGGCAATCGAATATGATACATTTTGCTCAGAAGCCGGAAAGTGATAAAGGAGTATCTGACATGAAAACATTGAATCAGATGGTAGCCGATTATACAACTCTCTTGCGGGGAGGGGAACTGCAGATTGCCTATTAGGGAATACTGAATTACTTAGGGAAACTGCGCAGTGAATTTGCGGAAAAGTACCCTTGCTATGAGACAGGAAGCAATATATATCAGGGGTATATGGACATGTCATATTTTTCGCTCAATACGGAGCGGCTGAAAGAGAAAAGGCTTAAAGTCGCCATTGTCTACCTGCACGAGAAGAGGGCGTTTGAGATATGGCTTTCCGCCCGCAACAGAGAGATACTGAAGAAGTATAGGACAATTATAAGCAGCGCGGCATTGAAAGACGTCATTGCATTTCACGACGCTGATAACGAAGATGCTGTAATAGAATGCATTCTGACTTCCGACCCCGATTTTGACGATCAGACGTCATTGACACAAAGCATCAAATCAGGCACAGAAAAGCCTATAACCGCTGTGACCGGACTTATATAGACACATATCATTATTTCCGTATTATTTACTGCTTTTATGCTGCTTAACGCGGCTGTGTTAATGCTACCCTCGCGTAAAACCGGCTTTGAGGTTCTATTCCCGTTTTGAAAATATTTTTGCAAAGTATACTTGACAATATATGCAAAGCATACTATACTAAAAATGCAAAGCGAACATTGCATTTAGGAGGTGTGCGTTGAAAACAAAAATTCAGGAATTGCGGAAGAAGAATAAAATTTCGCAAGAAGAACTGGCACAGGCCGTGGGCGTCACAAGGCAGACGATAACTTCGCTGGAATGTGAAAAATACACCGCGTCATTAGTTCTGGCTTACAAGATAGCAAAATACTTTGGCACCACGATAGAGGATATATTTGATTTTTCAGAGGTGGAGGATATTTAAATGGATAAATTCAAGTCTGCGCTAAAAAAGCGCATGTTGGCAATGAAGCTTTACGCTCTCGCAGTAGCGGCTGTTTTGACAATCGACGTTTTTTGGATTGTTGAGGAAATTGAAACAAACGCATTAAGCTTTACGCTCGGAGCATGCGTGGGAACACTGGCGCTGGTTATTTTCCTGCTGCGCAAGTATGCGCTTGCAATGAGGGACGGGGAAAGCTTAAAGCGCCTCTATATAGAGGAAACCGATGAGCGCCACAGGTTTATCGCGTCAAAAACCGGAGGCTCGGCAATAAACATAGCAGTAGGAGGCCTCGTACTTGGCGCTGTTGTTGCGGGCTTTTTCAACGACGTAGTGTCGTTTACGCTGTTTGGAGGCGCGCTGTTTACCGCGCTTGTAAAAGGTGCGCTTAAGCTATACTATAACAAAAGCGTTTAAAAGAAATTCGGGCGTGCAAGATAAGTCTGCACTTAAAGCAAGCGGCGTTAAAACCTTGAGCGCTATATCGAGCAAGTGTTCATATTATAAAAATAAGCTTTTACGGCCAACGTAAAGGCTTTTTTATTAATACGCAGCCCGTGACTTCTTATTTCGGTCGATGAAGTATAAGAAGTTAAGCATACCAATATTCTTAAACATGCGCCGCCGGGATAATAAATTTGTAACGTTTCTTTTAACGCTTTTTTATTTGCAGGAAAACGAAGCCGCGCCGGAGAATAAGATATTTATAAGAGCAAACTGATTATAATCCCTTAAAGGAGGTAATATATAGAATAGTATTGCTCAATTCATTGGGCTAAAAAATACATAGAAAGGGGGCAAAATTATGCGCGTCGTTATTACTGGCAAGGGGATGGAAGTCTCCGACTACTTAAAGGATATGGTGACGAAGAAGGTCCAAAAGCTCCAAAGGTATTTTGGGGAGGAGACCGAGGCGCACATAACGATGTCTATTCAGAAGTCAAGACATATTGTGGAGGTGACGATTCCTTTCGATGGTGTAGTCCTTCGCGGCGAACAAGCCACGGGGGACATGTATGCTTCCATTGACGGTGTTCTCGAAAAGCTGGAGAAGCAGATCCACAAACACCGTACGGCTCTGAAACGGCGGCTGCGCGAGGGCGCGTTCTCCAAGGAAGGCTATGAGTACATCGACGACGCGACGGACGGAAAAAACCCCAGAATCGTCCGCACGAAGCGGTTTGCCTTAAAGCCTATGGACTTGGAAGAAGCTCAGATGCAGATGGAGCTTTTGGACCACGAGTTCTTCGTTTTCAGAAACGACAAGACGAATGAGATAAACGTACTTTACAGGAGGCAGGACGGGGATTTAGGACTCATAGAGCCGGATATTGACTGAAGATTATAATAATAGATATACAAAAAGGGCTGCGCGGCAGCCCTTTTATATTATGCTAAGAACATAAGCTATGCGGATTTTAAATTGCCTGCGTCTTTATTTGTCTCTTTTAGCTTCTTATACATATTGAGATACGCGTATTGCAGCAGCGCAAATATCATGAGGCCGAGCGCGAAGCAGAGAAAGTAGATGTGCCACGGTGCGACGTATTCGTGCAGGAACGTAAAAGCTATCGCGGTGTTTAATGTAAAAGCCGCTATCTTGCCTACTATGTTGGCGGGCGCTACGATGTTGCGGAAGTAAAGGAATATGCCGCCGCCTATCATCAGCAGCTCTTTAACCAGCAATACTATGAGTATATAAATCGGAACGACGCCCGTTACGGTAAACGCCACAATGACGAATATTGCCATAAGCTTGTCGGCGAGAGGGTCGAGCAGCGCGCCTTCGTTTGTTTTAAGGTCGTACTTGCGGGCAATGTAGCCGTCGAGAAGGTCGGTTATGCATGCCGTGAGAAATACTATAAGCGCCGGTATCGTGATGCCGAAATACACCAGCACCGCCGCCACAGGTATAAGTAAAAACCTGACCATCGTTAGTATGTTAGGTACGTTCCAAGGTATTCTGCTCAATAAAACCCCACCCCATTCAAGTTATATGTCATGTACCGTGATTCCATATATTATATCGATTATATCAGTTAACGCGCAGTTTGCCAATCGCGGCGGCGCTTTAATCGCTTTCCTGCAAGCTAATTTCATTCACACCCAAAAAGCCTAATGTCTTTTTGGGGACCCCGTATTTACACCCCAAAAAGCCTCACGTCTTTTTGGGGACCCCGTATAATGCTCAGCGAATAATAGTTTACGTCGCCGCGCCTGGTCCAGCCGGAATTACTCCAAAAAGCGTTGCCCGTATCGTTTTCCGTGAATACAAGAAGCCCGAGCCTTTTTATGCCCTCGCGCGCCAACGCATGCTTTACGGCCTCTACGAGCCGGCGGCCATAGCCCAGGCCGCGCATTGCCGGAGCTAATGTGGCATGGTAAATATAGCCCTTGCGCCCGTCGTGGCCGCCGAGCACCGCGCCGATTATTGAATCGTCCTTTACGGCGACAAAACTGCAGCCCGGGTTGCGCCTGAGAAACTTATCTATGCCCTCGCGCGAGTCCTCAAAGCCGTGCAGCCCCATGCCCGGCGTGCTTGACCACAGCGCGTAAACGCTGTCGTAGTCTTCAATAGTCATGAAGCGTATTTCTATATCCATATGTAATACCAAAAAACGTTGGCATTAAACGCGCTATACGTTGAACCTGAAAAGCGTGACGTCGCCGTCGCGCATAACGTATTCCTTGCCCTCCTGGCGCACGAGGCCTTTGGCCTTTGCGGCAGCCATATCGCCGCACGCTTTTAAATCTTCAAAGCCCACAATCTCGGCGCGTATGAAGCCGCGCTCAAAATCCGAGTGTATCTTGCCAGCGGCCTGCGGCGCTTTGGTGCCGTTTTTAATCGTCCACGCGCGCACCTCGTCCTTGCCTGCCGTTAAAAAGCTGATAAGGTTAAGCAGCTTGTAGCTTTTCTGTATCAGAGTCGCAAGCGCGCCGCGCTCCAAACCCATCTCCTGCAAAAACATGTCGCGCTCTTCGGTATCGAGCTTTGAAAGTTCCTCCTCGAGCTTTGCGCATACCACCATCACTTCGGCGTTCTGCGCGGCTGCGATAGATTTAAGCGCTTCGACTTGGGGGTTGCCCGTGCCCGCGGCGTCGTCCTCCGATACGTTCGCTACAAAAAGCATAGGCTTGTCAGTCAGCAAAAACAGCTCGGATATTATTTCGCGCTCGTAATCTTCAAGGTTCATAACGTTTGCGAATACGCCCTTTTCGAGGTTTGACTTCACCTTTTCGAGAGCGTCGCACTCCAGCTTATATTTCTTGTCGCCCGACTTTATCATTTTGGAGGATTTTAACAGGCGCTTTTCCACCGTCTCGATGTCGGCGAATATGAGTTCGAAGTTAACAGTCTCTGCGTCGCGAGCGGCGCCTACGCTTCCCTCAACGTGCGTTACGTCTCCGCTCTCAAAGCAGCGCACAACGTGAAGTATGGCGTCCACCTCGCGTATATGCGACAAGAATTTATTGCCTAATCCTTCGCCCTTGCTCGCGCCCTTTACTAACCCCGCTATGTCCACAAACTCTATAGTGGCGGGTGTGAACTTTAAGGGATTGTACATTTCCGCCAGATAATCAAGCCTCTCGTCGGGAACGCTGACTATGCCTATATTGGGGTCTATAGTGCAGAAAGGATAGTTCTCGCTCGCCGCGCCCGAACAGGTAAGCGCGTTAAAAAGCGACGATTTGCCTACGTTGGGCAGGCCCACGATGCCAAGTTTCATGTTTACCTCTGGTAATAGATAATGGAAGTATTATATATTCCCAAGAGCGTAAAATCAACTGCCGCGAGTACGCAGACCACAAAGATGTTGCATGTACACGGCATAAATCGCTTGGTTTTGATGGATGTTTATGGTAATATTATCATATAACGGAGGTATATAAATATGAAAGATATGCTGCATATAACTGTTCCAAAAAGTCTCTCTGCTTTTCAGGAACCGCATACGGAGGCTGACCGCAAGCTTATAAGCCACAAGGACGAGCACGAAGGGTATGAGTTTTATAGACGGGAGCTTGTTCCCCAGGGGTACGCCAGGCAATGCATGGTGTCACTGTATGAGATACCGCCGGGAAAATCCTCGTATCCGTACCATTATCATGTAAAAAACGAGGAGTGCTTCTATATACTGAGCGGTACGGGATTGCTTAAGACGCCGTCGGGCGAGCGGAGAGTAAACGCAGGAGATTTTCTATTCTTCCCTGCCAACGAGAACGGCGCGCACAAGCTTACAAACGCTTCGGCGGATGAGCCGCTCGTTTATATAGATTTCGATACGTACAACGATCTTGAGGTGTCATTCTATCCCGACTCGGGCAAGGTGGGCATATTCGGGTACGGGCTGCGCCAGTTATATAGAACGTGTGAGCAGGCGGACTATTACGAGGGCGAATGATAAAGAGCCTATGAAGAAAAGCATTATCTGTATTGCGCTGCTAATATGCTTGCTGATTTCCTGTTCTCCTTTATCAGATAAGAGCAAAGAGCCTTTGCCATCGGCTGTATTTGACATAAAGAACGGACAGACAGAGCTGCATGTCTCCGGTGAGCCGGAATATACTGTTGAAGCGGGAGGATATATATTCTATACGGACGATGAGTACATCTATAGAATGAATACTGACGGAACTGATAAAAATGCATTAATAAAAGCAAGCAGCATGAAAGAGATTATCCCCTATGAAGACTGGCTGGTTTATCAGGACTTGGAATGGCAGGTATTACACTGTTACAATTGGGAAAATGGCAGCGAATTGACACTACCAAACGTCAGTGAAGTTTATTGCGTAATAGACGATAACCTCTATTTTAAAGATACAATCGGGCTAAAAGTTTTGTCTCTTAACAGCGTAAATCAATATATCGTTGAGACTGCGGATAAGGATGGATATATTGATAATATAATTTTCAATAATGGAAAATTTATATTATGTCTTTTCTTACAAAGTATCGGATGAATATCAAAGCGATTTAATTAACATTAACTATCTGACAGGTTCCCGAAAGAAGCTTTTAAAGCAAAATCCATTTATTTATCAAATAATAATAAGTGGTTCTAAATTATATTATTCAACTGAAGAAGGATTGTATTGCGTTGATCTAAACAGTATGAGCCAGACGCATATATCAGATGTTTCAGAAAGAATTGATTATATATATGACGGCCATTATGTTTACCAAACAGGAGCAGGTCAAAACGATGTAGCCGTTATATGCGACATTAAATCTGGAGAGCGCGTTGACATATGCAGTTATTATTGTCTTGCCGGCTTAGATAAAGAAAGTGGCTGGTACTATTATATTGATGGCGACGCCGCTGCGGGCAAAACTTATAGAATAAAAAGCGACGGCAGCGTACGGGAATTGTACTATGATGTTTGGCTGAATAGCGGCCCGTATGAAGAACTTTGTATCATAGACGGCTGGATATATTATTTTAATACTGAGAAAATACTTTCGCGTATCAATATTCAAACAAAGCAGGTAGAACAAGTAGCCGATCAACCTACGGATACGCCTTGGTGGGCGAAGATTTAGTTAAAGGATTTATACTAAAAACATTCAGTTGATGTAATATCCTTTTAATTAACTCGTCGGCGAACCGCTGGTTTAATTATACGGTTGTTTCCTGTAATCAAAAGTAGTACAATAACTTATTAATATTTGCAGATTAATTTATATTTTATACATAGGGTTATTGGAGGCTGTTGCGGTGGCTAAAACAATTGAAGAGATCAACGAGAAGCTGAAAAAGGGCAAGGCTGTGGTGTTTACCGCGGAGGAAGCGGTGAGCATGGCAAAAGAGCAGGGAATTAAGAAGTGCGCGAGCGAGATTGACGTTGTTACGTCGGCTACGTTCGGCGCGATGTGCTCGTCGGGGGCGGTGCTTAACTTCGGGCATAGCGACCCGCCCATACGGATGTCCGAGATAACGCTTAACGGCGTTGAGGCGTACGGCGGCCTCGCAGCGGTCGATACATACATAGGCGCGACGCAGCCGGGCCGGGATACCGGCATAGAGTACGGCGGCGCGCACGTAATTGAAGACTTAATAGCGGGCAAGGAGATAGCGCTTGAAGCGCGTTCGAGCGGCACGGATTGCTATATAACTAAAGAGTTCAAGTCGAAGGTAAGGCTTAAGGACTTGAATCAAGCATACCTTTTCAACCCGAGGAACGCTTATCAGAACTACTCGGCGGCGACTAATACTACGCGCTCTATTAAGCGCACCTACATGGGCACGCTGCTGCCGAAAATGGGCAACGTGACGTACACTACGTCGGGCGAGCTGTCGCCGCTGCTTAAAGACCCGAATCTGCGCACCATAGGAATTGGCACCAGGATACTGCTGTGCGGAGGCGAAGGCTTCATAGTGTTTGAAGGCACGCAGGCCATAAACGGAGTCACGAAGCTCGCAAACGGAGACAAGTCTTACGCGGGCTATACGCTTGCCGTGATAGGCGATTTAAAGGGCATGAAGAGCGAATATATTAAGGCGGCGACTTTCGAGGGCTACGGCTGCACGCTTTATATAGGCATTGGAATACCGCTGCCCGTGATTGACGAAGACATGATGGCCGACCTTGCGGTATCGAATGAGCATCTATATACCAACATATACGACTACGGCTACAGCGAGCGCTCGAGAAAGGTGATAAAGACCGTTTCGTACGCCGAACTGCGCTCGGGCGAGGTGGAGATTGAAGGCGTTAAGGTTAAGACCGCTCCGCTTTCCAGCCTGTATAAGGCGAGAAAGATAGCGGAAGAGCTGAAGTCCAAGCTGCTGAATGGCGAGTTCGTAATGACGCAGCCCGCGGCTATGCTGCCTTATAGAAAGAGCTTAAACGTACTGAAGAGGGGTAACAAATGAAACAGACAAGCGTAAAAGTTGGGCTCAAGTTCCCGCCCGAAAAAGCAAACAAGCCTGTCGTGACCGTGCTCGTGGGGTTCGGCCTCGATTTCAACATACTGCGCGCATATATATCGCCCGGCAAGACGGGGCATATGGTTATAGAGCTTACCGGCAGCGAGCGTGATGTAAACAAGGGCATAGATTTTCTAAAGCGCGAAGGCGTCGAGGTTACGGTGTTTTCGGAAAGCGTGTTAAGATACGAGGAAAAGTGCGTGCACTGCGGCGCGTGCACGTCCGTTTGCCCGACGGGAGCACTTATGATGAACCAGCAGACGTGGGAGCTGGAATTCGATATGGACAAGTGCGTGCTGTGCGGGTATTGCGTGCGCGCCTGCCCGGCGAGGGCAATAAAGAACTTCGAAGATGAAACCCTCTGATTATACCGACAGAAACGTATACAGGAACAGGGTGGTATCCGACCTTGAGTGCTGGCGTATGCAGCACCTTGAGACGGAGCTGTTAATATGCGCCGGCCGCAAGCTTGAAGACGAGGCGCTTTTTGCTGTGCTTGAATTGCGGCGCGTGCTGGACGAATACATGGAAAAGCATCCGGAATTTAAGACGGCGCTTTCGCCGCTTGAGCCGGAAGCTGGCACGCATGCAATGATCGTCGCGATGTGCGCGGCGGGCAAAGCCGCAGCCGTGGGGCCTATGGCCGCGGTGGCGGGCGCTTTTTCCGCATACGTAGCGGATGAACTGCTAAAGCATACCGATAAGGTGATCGTCGAAAACGGCGGCGACATATGCATGAAAACGGGCGATATTCGCACCGTCGCTATATACGCAGGAGCTAGCCCCTTGAATATGAAGGTAGGCATAAAGGCGGATTCCCGGGAAATGCCCGTCTCCGTATGCACGTCGTCGGGCACGGTGGGGCCGTCACTTAGCTTTGGTAACGCTGACGCCGCAGTAGTCGTTTCGCGCGACGCGTGCCTTGCTGACGCCTGCGCGACAAGGCTGGGCAACGAGCTCAAATCGGAAGAAGACATACAAAGCGCGCTGGAAACGGTTTGCGCGATAGAAGGAGTAATGGGCGCCGTTGCGATAGTAGGCGGCAAATGCGGTGCGATAGGCGACATAGAACTTGTTAACCTTTGAGCAAGTGTGAAGCCTCGGGCGGTAAATATTGCTTTTTTATTATTACCAGTGTAAAATAAAAAATTATAGATGATATTGCATTTGAACGGTGAATATAAAGAAAATATATTAAAAGCGGCGGAAGTTATAAAAAACGGCGGGCTCGTCGCTTTTCCAACCGAGACGGTTTACGGCCTCGGAGCTAATGCGCTCGACGAAGACGCCGTAAAGCGCATATTTGAAATGAAGGGAAGGCCGCAGGACAATCCGCTTATAGTCCATGTGGATTCGACCGTAGCCGCCCGCCAGTTAGCGCAGTTCAACGACAAGGCGGAAAAGCTGGCTTCCGCCTACTGGCCGGGGCCGCTTACTATGGTGCTTCCCGGGATAGGAGTACCCCGGGCGGTATCGGCGGGGCTTGATACCGTGGGCGTAAGGATGCCGGACAGCGATGCCGCATTATCGCTTATATCCGCGTCGGGCGTGCCTATAGCGGCACCCAGCGCGAATAAATCGGGCAGCCCGAGCCCCACGAGCGCAGAGCATGTTAAAAGCGACTTCGGCGACGAATTGCTTATACTCGACGCGGGCGAATGCAGCATAGGCGTCGAGTCCACAGTCGTCGATATGACGAAGGAAGTTCCCGTGATACTAAGGCCGGGGGCAATTACGCTCGATATGATAAAGGAGTGCCTTGGCGAAGCGCAATCCGCTTCCGCTACTTTTGAAGGCGACGGGCCGCCGCCCGCGCCGGGCATGAAGTACAGGCACTATGCGCCCAAAGCGCTGGTAACGGTGGTGGAAGGCAGCGGTACGTCGGTGCAGGAAGCCATCAAGTACCTTTACGACAAGGACGTGAAAAAGGGGGACAAACCCCTCGTTATGGCCATCCGTGAGAACAGGAAGTATTACGGCAAAAGGGAAGTTGTGATTACCGGTAGTATTGACGACCCGCGCGAAGCGGCAAGGAACCTTTACTCCCTGCTGCGCGAAGCGGATGAAAAGTCGCATACCGCGATATATTTCGAGGCCATACCGAAGACAGGCATAGGGTTTGCCGTGATGAACAGGATTTACAAAGCGGCTGCATATAATATAGTTAAGGTTTAGGAGGAAGTTCATGAACGTTCTTTTTGTATGTACGGGCAATACATGCAGAAGTCCAATGGCGGAAGAAGTTGCAGACGATGCGGCTGGCCGAAGTACTCAATATAACGACATTACATTCGATTCGGCAGGAACGTTCGCCTGCGAGGGCGAGCCGGCGACCGAAGAGGCTATAGAAGTGATGAGCGAGTTGGGCCTTGACCTTGAAAAGCACAAGGCTCAGCAGTTTACAAAAGAGCTCGCGGAATGGGCTGATATAATACTCGCGATGGAAGCGAGGCACATAGAGGAAATGGAAGCGATGGCCCCCGACGAGGAGCATAAGATGCACACGCTCTTAGGGTACGCGCAGGGCGTGGACGGATATCCCGGTGAATCGGGGTACGATATTACGGACCCCTATAAAGAAGGCATAGACGTTTACCGCAAGGCGAGGGATCAGATATCCGAGGCGATAGACAAGGCGTTGCTGCGCATATCCCAAGAAAGGCAGAAGATAAAGGGCGCTTAAGGCGTGACTGAGTTTAATTTGAATAGATTTTGCAGCTGTTCTTCTGTGGACAGAAGGTTGCTGCCTACGAGTTCTTCCCCCTTAAGGTCCTGTATCAGCAGCCTGTCGCCGTCATTGAGATAGATTTCGAGATTCTTATAGATATAATCGCAGTCTTCCTCGGTGTCTACGAACCAGAAAGAATCCGTCATCTTTACGTTTTCATACATTTCAATAGCGTTTATTAGGCTCCTGTAATAATGACGGGGGCCTTTTAAGTCGCACGATACTATTTTTATTGACATATGCTTTACCTCTTGGTTATGTTATACAAATTATAGCATATATATTACATATTTCAACATTAAATAGTATATATAGGAGCGTCAAGGTAAAGATTCCTTATTTATGCTGCAATGATGAAAATTAGGTGAATAAATCTTTTTTGCATACAACCGGCCGGAAAGGTAAAATGTAAATTTTCATAACCTTATCTTTTGGTATCCTGTACAATGACGCAAATCACATAGTATAATATCCCCATGAAAAATATTCGCAGTATTACAAAGATTATCTTTAGTTTTATTGCCTGCGTGTTCTTGTGTTCGTGCGCGCAGCCGGGCAAGCCTTACGATTTTTCCAAGAGCGATATAACGCAGTATATTGAGAGCTTCAAGGCGAAGGATTACGCGGCGATGTATTCGCTTTGCGCTCCCGCCGTAAATATAAAAAAGGAAGCGTTCATAAAGAAATACAGCGATATAATGGAAGGGCTCGGCGTTAAGGAAATATCCATTGACAATATAACTGGCCCGGACGAGAACGGAGTGTTTAAATACACGGCTACGTACAACACGGAGGAGTACGGAGACTTTACCAACGACTTTACACTGAGGACGGGGTTTAAGGACGATAAGTGGCTCGTGCTGTGGGACTATTCCCTTATATTCCCCGAGCTTGAGGAAGGCGGCAGCGTGCGCGTAAAGACATTGAAGGCGCAGCGCGGCGAGATGTTCGGCGCGGGCGGTGAGCTCATAGCCGAAAACGCCTACGCGGATACGATATACATGGAACCGTTAAAAGTGCGGGACATAGGCGCCGTCGCAGCGGCGGTGAGCCCTATAACAGGCGTTTCGCAGACGGAGCTTGTCGACATGTTCAACAAGGCGGTGCAGAACGGCACGCAGGCGGTACCTTTGGGAGCGTTTTTCCATGACCAGCTTAATGAGCAGCAGCGGCAGAGCATAGAGGCAGTGGCGGGCCTCGGTATAGACGACAAGATGTACACGCCTATACGCAACTATCCGCTCAAGGAAGCGGCGGCGCAGATAGCGGGTTACATAGGCCTTGTTGACCCTGAAAACATACCAGACGGCTATAAGAGCACCGATAAAGTTGGCAAAGCCGGATTGGAGTCGGCGTTTGAGGAGCAGCTGCGCGGCAAGGACGGAAAGATAGTATACATCGAGGACAGGTGGGGCAGAAATATACGCACATTGTATGAAGGCAGGGACGAGCAGGGGCAGGACCTTTGGCTTACGATAAAGCCCGAACTGCAGCAAAGGGCGTACAACGCGCTTACGACACACCTTACGCCGGAGCAGACGGGCGTTGCTATTGTAATGGACGCAAAGACGGGTTACGTGGAGGCGATGGCCGCCTACCCTTCGTACGACAACAACCTTTTCACGTTCCCGGTGTCGGAAGAAGTGTTTAAAACTATGACGCTTTTCCCGTGGGCGACGCAGGGCGGCTACCCTCCGGGCAGCGTTATAAAGCCCTTTACCGCTACGGCTGCGCTGGAAGGCGGGGTAATAACTCCCGAAACGGAATTCGAAGGCACGATAACGGACAACAAATGGTATCCCGACGGAGAGGGCTGGTACATAAAGCGGGTAAGCGATTCGGGCTGGCCTATAAAGCTCGCAAACGCCATAAGAAGTTCGGACAACATATACTTTGCGTATGTTGCTATGAAGATGGGCGAAGAGAAGCTGATGAATTACCTTGAGAGCATAGGCATGGAGGAGGCCGTGCCATTCGATCTGCCCGTAAAGGAAGCGAACGTAAAGAACGAAACCACGACGATAAACAGAAAGCTGCTCGCGGACATGGGCTACGGCCAGGGCGATTTGCTTGTTACGCCGCTGCAGCTCGCCGCTATGTATACGGCGCTAGCGAACGGCACGGGCGACATGATGAAGCCGATACTCGTTAAGCAGACTAAGCGCACGGAAGGGCTCGACTATGTTACAATAACGGACAGGCAGCCTGAGGTATGGAAGCAAGGCGCGGTATCGGAGAGCACGGTACGTACGCTGCTCCCGATGCTGGAGAATGTAGTCAGCCACGGCACGGCGTATGACTCAAGGATACCCGGCATAAGGATGGCTGGCAAGACGGGTACTGCGGAGATAGGCCAGAACAAAGCAAGGGAAATATCGTGGTATGCGGCGTTCTGGGTGGACGGCAATTACGACAGGTTGGTCGTCGTGATGGTGGACACCGCGGCGGAAAAAGGAGCTGTGAAGTTCGACATTGCAAAGGCGCTGCTTACGCCGTGATAATTTTGTACAAAGAGAATTGTGATACAAAATAAATTTCAGGTTTTAGTAGGGGCGGCCAGTGGTCGCCCGCATAAACAGAGAGTTATGATAATTTAAGGAGAATTGCATGATTACCAGTGCGTTTTTGGCAGGGAACGGAGACATAAGCGAGCCGCTAATGATACGGCGCGAGGTGTTCATAGAGGAGCAGGGCTGCCCCGAGAGCGAAGACAGGGACGGCATGGACGAAGCGGCGCTGCATCTGGTTGTGTACGTAGACGAAATTCCGGCCGCGACGGGCCGCATATGGCACGACGGCAGCGTGTTTCGCATAGGCCAGCTCGCGGTGAGAAAGCAATACAGAGGGCAGCAGATAGGAGACCTCGCGCTGCGTCTGCTTATATACAAGGCTTTTAATTCGGGCGCGGAGGAGCTTTACGTAAACGCGCAGGTGTATATAAAAGAACTGTATAAGAAGTTCGGGTTTAAGGAAACAGGCGGGGAATTTATCGAAGCGGGGCGGCCTTATGTGCCTATGTCGCTGAAAAAGAGCGACGTCGTATACCCTTCGGCCTGCGGACACAACAAGGGAATAAAATGAAGCTTGATCTGCATGTGCACACTACGTATTCGGACGGCGACTTTACACCGCGCGAGGTAGTAAAAGAGGCAAAACAAAATTGGCTTGAATTAATTGCGATAACCGACCACGACGAGTGCTGCGGCTACGGGGAAGTCGCAAATGAAACGGGCATACGCATACTTCCCGGCATAGAGCTTGCCGCGCGGTATGAAGGAGAAGCGCACGTGCTAGGGCTCGGCGTCGACTGGCGTAGCCCGGAGCTTATAGCGCATATAGAGTCGGCGGTGTCGCTGCGCGAGGAACGCGCAAACAGCATGATAGAAAAGCTGCGAGCAGCGGGAGTGGGCATTACTTTGGAGGACGTGCGCGAAGAATCCAGCGGCATAATAGGGCGTCCGCATATCGCGGCGGCGCTCGTAAAGAAGGGATATGCGCAAGACGTAAAAGAGGCGTTTACTGCATACCTTTCAAAGCACACGCCGTTTTACGTGCCGTACGACAAGATAAGCATAGAGCAGGCGGCCCGGCTGATATCCGGTGCGGGAGGCAAAGCCGTGCTTGCCCACCCCGGCCTTTTGAAGGAAGACATAATAAACGAGCTTTTTCCAAAGCTTGCCGGCATGGGGTTTTGGGGCGTGGAAGCGTATCACCCTACCCATACGGACGGGCAGTGCAGGGAATTTGAAAGCCTAGCAAGGAGCGGCGGCCTGTATGTTACTGCGGGCAGCGATTTTCACGGCAGCGCGAAGCCTGGCGTAGACATAGGCTCGGAAACGCGGGGCGGAGAATACTTAAAGCGCAGCATAGAAGCGCTTATGCAATGCGTGTAATTTTAGTGCGCCAAAAAGACGCAATACTTTTTGGGGGTTGATATTGATTGTGGACGGTTTTAATGTTAAAATAATCAGCATAATACGGGAACATATAAAAGGGGTAGAAGATTGGAATCTTATGTTAGCGACATCAAGATATTTGCGGGTTCTTCGGGCATAGGGTTTGCCAAGAAGATGTGCAAATACTTGGGCAACGATCTTGGGGATTCGGAAGTCATCAATTTCTCGGACGGAAACATTTTTTTAAGGATTAAAGAGACTGTACGCAACAAGGACGTTTACGTGGTACAGCCGATAGGCATGTCCCCTAACGACGAATTCGTAGAGATACTTTTCTGGATGGACGCGTTAAAGCGCGCAAGCGCGAATTCCGTCACCGCAATCATTCCTTATTTCAGTTACGCAAAAGGCGATAAGAAGGACGAGCCAAGGGTCTCGATACGCGCGAGGGTGTGCGCCGAATGCATAGAGCTCGCGGGCGCGGACAGGATAGTGGTTATGGATCTGCACAGCCCGCAGGTTCAGGGGTTTTTCAAAAAGCCCGTCGATCACCTGCTGTCGCTGCCTATAATCTGCGAATACATAAAAGGCCTCGATATAGTGGACAACCTGTGCGTAGTATCGCCTGACGCGGGCTATGCCAAAACCGCGAGGAAATACGCCGACTACCTTAATGTTCCCGTAGCGATAGGAGACAAGGTAAGGGCGGGGCACGACGAAGACGCCAAGGTTTTGAACGTAATAGGCGACGTTAACGGTAAGAACTGCCTGATTGTCGACGACTTCACGATTTCGGGCGGCACGCTGATAGACATAGCCAAGATGCTCAAGGCCAACGGCGCGAAGCGGATAATAGCGGGCATATCGCACGTGATTGTGCGCGAAAAAGGTATAAAAGCGATAGAGAACAGCCCCATAGAGATGGTTATCGGCACGGACAGCGTGAAAAACCCGTATATCGCGTGCAGCGAAAAGTTCGTTGTCATATCGGTAGCGCCGCTGTTTGCGGAAGCCGTGCTGCGCATACACGAGAAGGAATCGGTAAGCCCGCTGTTTTCGAGGGTTCCCAAAAAAGTCGTAGAGGATATCTGATGCCGTTAGCGCAATATTTTTTATTGCAAATACGCATGCGTATGATATAATTACATAGATATACAAAGACGTTTATCGCTAATATAAACGTCTTTTTTTGTATGCGGGGTCCCTAAAAAGTCGTGAGGCTTTTTGGGGCGCGTATAGTAAGAATATGTATTATAGACTGGTGATATAGATTATAAAGACGATTCTCTGCTACAATACGGGAGCAATATGGAAAAGGCTAGAATAACTATAGCGCTTGCAAACATCGAGGCGGCGGAGAAAATAAAATACGCGCTGCAGCGTAACGGTTACGCGGTGGATGATATATGTACGTCGGGCAGCGAAGCCTTGAGGAGGATAAGGGCAGGTTCGACAGACATACTGCTCATCAATTTTGACATGCCCGATATGACCGGGCTGGAGGTAGCGACCATTGTAGGCGATGGGAATCTGTGCAGCGTGCTGCTGTTTGTAACAAATGTACAGCGCGAGTTTTGCATCGACCTGGTGGAGGATTACGACATAACGCTGTTTACCAAGCCGGTCAGCGCAGACAAGCTGTTAAACACTCTGGAAGTAATAGTGCAGAACAGGCGCCGCATGTGCAGGCTGGAGCGCGAGCTTAATAAGCTTAAGCGCGAACTTGACGACAGGAAGGTAATTGAAAAGGCTAAAGGCATACTGATGAAGCGCAAGGGCATATCCGAGGCCGAAGCTTACAGAAGGATACAGAAGATGAGTATGGACTCGCGCGTAGCGATGCGCGACATAGCGGAGAAGATATTAATTCTCGCCGAAAAAAGCGAAGTGTAACAGTGAATATAACGCCGCCCAAACCGGGCGGTTTTTTTATCGGAACGGGCTGGCCTGCGGCAGAAGCGCAGCGCCGTAAAATGTAACGGTTAATTGCAATCAAGGGCGCAATATAATAGAATTAAAACGTTAGTATTTTCTTGTTATTAAGTTTATCTATACCGAAACAAAGTTATAAGGAGGAAAGAATATGTTTTGTGCAAGTTGCGGGAAGGAGAACGCGCAGGGCGCAAAGTTTTGCGTAAGCTGCGGTACGAAGCTCGAAGCCCAGCCTCAGGAATCCGGGCAGCCCATGCAGGAGGTGCAGCAACACGCCGAGCCCTGGAGCCGTCCGTATGCGCAGGCGTACGCGCCTCAGCCCGTAAAAAAGAGGAACGTGCCTGCAATAGCGCTGGGTATATTGTCCGTTGTGCTGGCAGCGGGCCTTATTCTTTCCATGCTCGGCGTATTCGGTGCTGCGGGAGGTGCTGCTGCGTCGAAAGGTTTTGCTGCGCCTGAAGAAGCGATTAATTATTTCGTCGGATGCTTAAAGAATGGCGATTATAGCGGAGCTCTCGCAGCGTGCGGCATAAACGAGACGGCAAAGGGTTTTGACTACAAAACGTATGTGGAGCGCATACGCACCCTGCTCCCTGTGGCAACGTCGTACATGCCTTCCGAATACGAGCCCTATGTGGAATTCAACAGTGCAAAGCTTACGCAGCAGATGCTGATGCAGATGACGAGCTTTATTATATCGTTTAACTTGCCGGAGGAGTATGCAGGCATGCTGGACGGGCAGACCGTCATGATTGAAGGCGAAAAACTTCCGGGCGGTCTAATAGCCGCGCTTGATCCCGCTAAAATAAGCGGACTCGAATTAATCAGCATGGGCAAAGCGCGCATGCACGATGATGAGAAGAACCGCGAAATCCAGAAGAAGATGGCAAAGACGTTCGGCGCGGACGACGAACAGTTCAGGACGGTGCTTTACAAATATGACGGCAGCTATTACATGGGCGGGTTTACGCTGCTTGAGTACGGCGGCAGATGGTATATAAACAGCATGACCGACCCTCTTTCGGGCATACCGGCATACGGCACGCCGATAAAGATATCGGGCGAAGAAGAATTCGAGGGTATGCTGGAATAGATTCTATAGGTAAAGTCGGAGGACGGGGAACCGTCCTCTTTTTGCTGTAATCGAAGGTTGAAAAGTCGCGTTCCAAATCACACAAAAACATCATAATATGTGCAAAACGGTTAAACTTATGGTATGATATGCGCGTCAAAATTGACGTAAAATGTGAAGCAAAAAGGTATTGCATGGAACACGACAGTGAAACGATATTCGCTCCGGCTACGCCGGGCGGAGGCGCGATATCGGTAATAAGGATATCGGGAGAAAAAGCGCATCAGATACTGGACGCGGTGTTCTGCGGCCAAGGCAGGGAACACGCGAAGCTTTACCACGGCTATATAGAACACGAGGGAAAGCGCATAGACGAGGTGATGGCCGTATATTTTTACGCGCCCAGGTCTTACACCGGCGAGGACATGGCGGAGATACACTGCCACGGCGGCGCGGTTACTACGTCGCTAGTTATGCGGGCATTGAGGGACAACGGCGCAAGGCTCGCCGAGCCGGGCGAGTTTACCAAGCGCGCGTTTCTTGCGGGCAAGATGGACCTTTCCGCGGCGGGAGCGGTGATGGAGCTTATAGGCGCAAACTCCGCGGCGGGAGCAGTCGCGGCACTTAGGCAGCTCTCGGGCGGGCTGTTTGAAAGGATAACGGCGATACAGGGGAAATTAACTGACGCGCTCGCGATAATTGAAGCGGGACTCGACTATCCGGAGGACGACATAGAGGCGGACGTAAAGCGCGACGCGCTGCCCCTCGTTATCGCGGCGAGGGACGATACAAAGCGGCTCTATGATACATTCGCTTCGGGCAGGATGCTGCGCGAAGGTTACAATGTAGTGATAGCGGGCAGGCCCAATGTGGGTAAGTCGTCGCTATTCAACATGCTGCTTGATAAGGAGAGGGCGATAGTTACACACATTCCCGGCACGACGAGGGACGCAGTGGACGATACGCTATATAAAGACGGCGTGCTTATACGCCTTATAGACACGGCGGGGCTCAGGGAGAGCGCCGACGTAGTGGAGAACATAGGCATCTCAAGGGCGAAGGAGGCCGTTAAAAAAGCAGATATGACGCTTTTCGTACTCGACGCTTCGGAAGGCATAACGGACGAGGACAAGGAGATATTCTCTGCGCTCGGCGGCGATACGGTAATAGTACTAAATAAAAGCGACTTGCCCGATAAAACGTCGGCGGACGAAGTAAAGCGTATATTCGGAAAAGAAGCGGTGACTGTAAGCGCGCTCAAAGGCGAGGGAAGGGATAAGCTGCTCGAGCTTATAACCCCGCCCGAGGTTAGTGAAATAGAAGACGTCGTCGTAACGAACGAGAGGCACTTTGAAATACTCGCGTCGGTAAAAGAAAGCCTTGATTCCGCTATAGAGTCGTTTGACTCGGCCGACCTCGACTGCGTGGCCGTTGATCTTAAGGAAGCGTGGAACGGCCTTGGCGCGATAACGGGCGTTACGGTTACTGAAGAGATAATAAACAGCATATTCGATAAGTTTTGTCTGGGGAAATAGCATGGGGTATTTTGCGGGAAATTACGACGTAATAGTAGTAGGCGCGGGGCACGCGGGCTGCGAGGCCGCGCTTGCCTGCGCCCGTATGGGGCAAAAAACGCTGCTGCTTACGATAAACCTTGACGGCATAGCGCTTATGGCGTGCAACCCGGCAATAGGCGGCACCAGCAAGGGGCATCTAGTGCGAGAAGTGGACGCTCTGGGCGGCCAGATGGGGCTTGCGGCGGACGCGGCGTATATACAGATACGCATGCTCAACACGTCCAAGGGCGCGGCTGTGCAGTCGCTGCGCTCACAGCAGGATAAAAAACTCTACCAGCGCGTTATGAAGTGGACGCTGGAAAACACCGATAACCTGTATATAACGAGCGCGGAGGTATCGCGCATAATAACGAAAAACGGACGAGCCGCCGGCGTTGAGACTCACCTTAGGGCAGAATACGGCGCGAAGGCCGTAGTGCTGTGTACGGGCGTTTACCTGAAAGGCCGCGTGATAATAGGCGAGCACACGGTGTCGTCCGGGCCGTCGGGGCTGCAGCCCGCCGACAAGCTCGACTTAAGCGAATTAGGGCTACGGCTGCAGCGGTTTAAGACCGGCACGCCTGCGAGGGTGGACAGGCGCACGGTGGATTTTTCAAAGACCGTTGCGCAATACGGCGACGAGAACCCGGAGTACTTTTCTTTCCTTACAAAAGGCGAGCCGAAAGAACAGCATCCGTGCTATCTTACGTACACCAACGAAAAGACGCACGATATAATACGCGCCAACATACACAGAAGCCCGCTTTACAGCGGACAGATAAAGGGAACGGGGCCGCGCTACTGCCCGTCGATAGAAGACAAAGTTGTAAAGTTCCCCGATAAGGACCGGCACCAGGTGTTCATAGAGCCGGAAGGCGTTTGGACTAACGAGATGTACGTGCAGGGCTTAAGCTCGTCGCTGCCCGAGGACGTGCAGAAAGCCGTTTACGCGACGGTGCCGGGGCTGGAGAACGCTGTATTCATGCGCACTGCATACGCGATAGAGTACGACTGCATAGACCCGACGCAGCTTAAAAGCTCGCTGGAGCTTAAGGACGTTCCCGGACTGTTTTGCGCGGGGCAGATAAACGGCACTTCCGGGTATGAAGAAGCGGCGGCGCAGGGCATAGTCGCAGGCATAAACGCGGCGCAGTATATAAAGGGCGAAGAGCCGCTGGTGCTTTCAAGGAGCGACGCGTACATAGGCGTACTTATAGACGACCTTGTGACCAAGGGCACAAGCGAGCCATACAGGATGATGACCGCAAGGGCGGAGTACCGGCTGCTGCTGCGTCAGGACAACGCGGACGCGCGCCTTACCGAGATGGGAAAAAGAGTAGGGCTTGTGACTCGAGAGCGCTACGATATATATATGAAGAAACGCGAGGCGGTGGAGAACGAGAAAAAGCGGCTTAAGCGGCTCAATGTGAGCGTCGAGAAGGCGAATGCGCTGCTTGAAGCAAAGGGTCTGCCGCCAGTTAAAGCGCCCGTGAAAGCGGACAGCCTGCTGATGAGGCAGGGGATAAGCTATGCGGATATAAAGCCTGTGTGCGGCATTGAGCTTGAACGGGACGTAGAATACTGCGTAGAGACGGAGATAAGATATCAGGGGTATATAGACAAGCAGCAAAAGCAGGTGGAGAAATATGCGTCGCTCGAAAAGAAGAAGCTGCCGCCCGATTTCGACTACAACAGCCTTAAGGGGTTGCGGCTAGAGGCGGCGGTAAAGCTTAATGCGGTGCGCCCCGAGACGATAGGGCAGGCGATGAGGATATCGGGCGTATCTCCCGCGGACATAGCGGTGCTTACCGTTTATTTCTCCTCCAAAAGGCCGGCGAAGGCTGCGGACAGGTGATTGAGAGAAGACTTGTCATTCCGAGCTTGCGACCGAAGGCTTGGATCCTATGGAAGGTGCTTTATATAAGGGAGATTCTTTAGTCGCATACCGCTCCATCAAAGCTGATTAAATGACACAAGTACTGAGAAGCTTCCACTTGTAGGGGAAGTGGCGCGAAGCGACGATAGGGTGAGGAGGCAGCCTAAGGCTTGGAGCCTGCCAATCGGAGCCTCATTTAAAACAAAGCGCGTGGGGAAAAGTCAATAGTACTTTGAACGCCAGCTCGGCTTGATGTCAGATGTGAAAACAAATCTTGTCGAAACTGTGAAATAAGCGCTAACAGTATTGCGGCCAATAATTATTATTGTTAATATTGTAGCATTCATATATAAGGGCATATGTGACTTTGACACCGACGAAAAGTCGCAATGCATATTAAAATGATAGAGATTGAAAAGCGCGTTAAGCAAAACCTCATACGGCTGGGCGTAAAAGCGGGCTACAGCGTTGGAGCGGCGGTAAGCGGCGGTATGGACTCGATGGCACTGCTCCATTGCCTTAATAATCTGCGCGCAGACATGAACATAATACTGGTTGCGTACCACATGGAACACGGCATAAGAGGCGAAGCTTCCGCAGCCGACATGGAATTCGTAAAAGCGCAGTGCAAAGCGTTAGGCGTCGAGTGCAAGGTTATGCGGGCGGACGTTCCCGCCATCGCTAAGATGCGCGGCGTATCCGTAGAAACGGCGGCAAGGCAGGCAAGGTACGAATTTTTGGAAAGCGCCGAAGCCGACTATATAGCGACTGCGCACCATATGGACGACAACGCAGAAACGGTGCTTATGAACTTAACAAGGGGCAGCGCGCTTGCGGGGCTTTGCGGCATACCCGAAAAGCGGGGCAGGTTTTTGCGGCCTATGCTCGATATATCAAGGAAGGACATCGAGGAATACGTAAAAAGCCGCGGCATACCTTATGTTAATGATGCAACAAATGAGGACACGGCTTATACGAGAAACTATATACGCAAGGAGATATTGCCAAAGCTTAAGCGTATAAACGAAGCGGCGGCGGCTAACATAGCAAGGACGGCGGCGCTGCTTTCTGAGGATGAAGACGCGCTGCTGGCGGCGGCAAAAGACGCGGACTGCATAGAATTAAAAGAAGAGGGCGCGTATATAGACCTTAAAAAGCTTTCGGCATTTATGCCCGCCGTAAAAAAGCGCGTAATACGCCTCGCGGCGGCGCAGGTTGGAGAGCTTGCCGACATTGAGCGCGTGCATACCGAGAGCCTTTTGGAGCTCGCCGAAAAAGCTGAATCGGGTAAGAGAATTGACCTTACGCACGGCCTTTATGCGGCTGTAGTGTACGGCAAACTGCTTGTTGGCAAAACAAAAGAAAAGCAGTATAATGAACACTTGGTTGTTTTTCACTGCGGAAGGCTTTCTTTTGCAGGTTTTGAGTTTGATTGCGGCGAATATAACGGTGAGCCAATATACGGCGGCGGAGCGGAATATTTCGACGCCGCGGCGCTTGAAGGCGCGGTGTTCCGGCACAGGCTTAATGGGGACTATATATATCCGCTCGGCATGAGCGGCAAAAAGCGCCTTTCGGATTATCTCTCCGACAGGAAAGTACCTCTTATGATGCGCGACTCGATCGTGCTGCTCGCTAAGGGAAGCGAAGTGCTCTGGGCGGTGGGAGTAGGCGTATCCGAGACGTCAAAGCTGAAAACCAGCTCGAAAATAATAAGAATATGTTATTGGGGGAATGGGTATGCATAACGACATAGAGCGTATATTGTACTCGGAAGAACAGATAAAAGCGCGCGTTAAAGAGCTCGCGAAAGAGATAAGCCGTGATTACAGCGGAAGCAATCTGCTTACGGTGGGTATACTCAAAGGCGCCGTGGTGTTCTATTCCGACCTTGTGCGCGAGATGGACCTTGATGTAACGCTCGATTTCATGGTGCTCTCAAGCTACGGTGCTTCCTCGGTATCCACCGGCGTCGTGCGCATACAGTACGATTTGGAGCAGGACATATCCGGCAAGGACGTGCTTATAGTGGAAGACATCGTAGACTCGGGGCTTACGCTGCATTACCTTACCAAGACGCTCGCGTCGAGAAACCCAAAGTCCCTAAAAGTCTGCTGCCTGTTCGACAAACCGAGCAGGAGGAAGATAGATTTTAAACCCGATTACATAGGATTCGAAGTACCCGACGTGTTTATTGTGGGCTACGGCCTCGACTATTCGGAGAAATACAGGAACCTAAAGTATATCGGCGAATTGAAAGAGCAGATATACAAATAAAGCGATAATTCCGTTTTCAGGCCGCACGGCTAAAGCCTCGGCTCGGGGCGTAAATTGAAAAGTATATGCTGATATGATAAAATCAAATCATTAAGGAGGATGACAGTTTGAAAAGGTCGGCAAGAGGACCGCTGATATATTTAATAGGATTCGCACTTATATTGCTGCTGATAACGTGGCTTAACGGAGGCACGCCCACCGATAAGCGCGATATTTCTTATCCTGATTTTCTGCAGTATGTTAAAGAGAAAAACATCAGTAAGGTTGTAATAGTGGAGAACGACCTGTACGCGCTTAAAACAGACACGCAGGTCGACTCGGCGGCGTTCCCCAACGAATACGATTTTCATGCGTACATACCCGATCAGGAAGCGTTCGACAGGGATATAATGGCTATTACGGGCGCAAAAAACACTACGGAGTACGGTTTTGAGCTAAAATATGCGCCCGTGCCGCAGATGTCGTTTTTGGAGTCGCTGCTTCCTTATCTGATACCCATGGTGCTGCTTGTGCTCGCGTTCTATTTCATAATGCGCCAGCAGCAGGGAGCGGGCAACAAGGCGTTATCGTTCGGCAAGTCGAGGGCGCGCATGCAGGTGGGCGGTAAAAACCAGAAGACGTTTGCGGACGTAGCGGGAGCGGACGAGGAAAAAGAGGAGCTCGCGGAAATAGTAGAGTTTTTAAAGAACCCTAAAAGGTTTATGGAACTGGGCGCGCGCATACCAAAAGGCGTGCTGCTAGTGGGGCCTCCGGGAGGCGGCAAGACGCTGCTTGCCAAGGCTGTCGCGGGCGAAGCGGGCGTTCCGTTCTTTTCGATAAGCGGCTCGGACTTTGTGGAGATGTTTGTGGGCGTGGGCGCTTCGCGCGTAAGGGACATGTTTGAAAACGCGAAGAAAAACTCGCCGTGCATACTGTTTATACACGAGATAGACGCCGTGGGCCGTCAGAGGGGCAGCGGCCTTGGCGGCGGCCACGACGAACGCGAGCAGACGCTGAATCAGCTGCTTGTGGAGATGGACGGCTTTCAGGTAAACGAAGGCATAATAATACTCGCGGCGACGAACAGGAAGGACATACTAGACCCGGCGCTGCTCCGTCCCGGCAGGTTTGACCGCCAGATAGTTGTCAACTACCCCGACATAAAGGGCAGGGAAGAGATATTGAAAGTCCACGCAAGGGGCAAGCCTCTCGCGGAAGACGTCGACTTAAAAGTGCTCGCAAAACGCACGCCCGGATTTACAGGCGCCGACTTGGAGAACGTGCTCAACGAAGCGGCTATACTCGCCGCACGCGCCAAGAAGCAGAAGATAACTATGGTGGAAATTGAAGAGGCTATAACGAGGGTAATAATAGGCCCCGAGAAGAAGTCTAGAGTTATCACCGAAAAGGATAAGCGCGAGACGGCTTACCACGAGGTGGGGCACGCTATTGTGGCAAAATCTTTGCCCGAGTGCGACCCGGTGCACGAGGTCTCGATAATACCGCGCGGCATGGCGGCGGGCTATACTATGACGCTGCCCGATAACGACCTGCAGCACGTATTCAAGAGCAAGCTCAAAGCGGAGCTTTCGATGCTGCTGGGCGGACGCGCCGCGGAAGAGCTCGTAATAGGCGACGTAAGCACTGGCGCGATGAACGACTTGCAGCGGGCTTCGGAAACTGCGAAGAACATGGTTGTAAAGTTCGGCATGAGCGAAGAGATAGGGCCGCTGTTTTTGGGCGAAAACCAGGAGCTTTTCCTCGGCAAAGAGATAGGGCATATGAAGTCGTATTCCGAAGAACTTGCCGAAAAGGTGGACAGGGAGATAAAGAAGCTTTTGGATAACGCGTACGCCAAGGCGAAGGAAATACTCAAGTCGAAGATGGATTTGATGCACAAGGTGGCGCAGGTGCTGATCGAGCGTGAAAAGATAGACGGCGACGAGTTCAATATACTCTGGGAAGGCGGAGACCTGCCGCCGTTAAAGACAGGGACTGACGAGCCGACCATAGAGCCGGCGCAGGCGTAACAAAAGAAATCAAGGGAAGGTAAGAGTACCTTCCCTCAGACTGTCAAAAAAGCCAGCGTAGAGCTGGTTTTTTTGGTACAATGAAATAGGGTGATTGAGGTTGCTTAACAAGAATGAAGAGAACAGAAAAACACTTGAGATCGTGAATCTGGATGATTTA
>JAEZIZ010000091.1 GCA_023415915.1 Bacillota bacterium
CTCCAAGATAATAAAGCTCGTGGAAGAGGCGCAGGGCAAAAAAGCGCCTATAGCAAAGCTTGCGGATATAATCTCCGGCTATTTCGTTCCTGCGGTGCTGGGCATAGCGGTTATAGCTGCTATAGCTTGGGCGCTTGCCGGACGGGACTTTGACTTCGTACTCAATGTATTCGTCACGGTGCTCGTAATAGCCTGCCCGTGTGCGCTGGGGCTTGCGACGCCTACCGCAATAATGGTGGGTACGGGCAAGGGCGCGGAGCTCGGCATATTGATAAAAGGCGGCGAGGCGCTGGAAACGACGCACAAGGTTGACGCCGTAGTGTTCGACAAGACGGGCACAATAACGGAAGGGAAACCGGTGCTTACCGGTTTGAAGACATACGGGTCTCTCGGCGAAGAGGAAGCGCTGCTGCTTGCCGCTTCGGCGGAGCGCGGTTCGGAGCACCCGATAGCGCGCGCAATTGTGGAGCATGCGGCGCAAAAAGGGCTTAAGCTCAAAACGCCGGAGGATTTCAGAGCGGTTCCGGGCAGGGGCATTGACGCCTCAGTAGACGGCAAACGCGTGCTTGCCGGGAACAGAAAGCTTATGGAGGAAAACGGGGTAGATTTAACGCCGGCGCTGGTCGACGCCGAGGAGCTGTCCGGCTCGGGCAATACGCTGATGTACATAGCGTCGGATGGAAAGCTCGAGGCGCTGATGGCTGCCGCCGATACGCTCAAACCGACGAGCAAAGCCGCTATAGGCAAGCTTAAGTCGATGGGCGTCGATGTGTATATGATAACTGGCGACAACAAGAGCACGGCGAAGGCGATAGCTGACGAGGCGGGCATACAAAATGTGCTCGCGGAAGTGCTGCCCGGCGATAAGGCGGGCGAAGTCAAAAAGCTTCAGCAAAGCGGTAAAAAAGTCGCAATGGTGGGGGACGGCATAAACGACGCGCCCGCTCTGGTACAGGCGGATATAGGCATGGCGATAGGTACCGGCACGGACGTCGCGGTGGAATCGGCGGACGTAGTGCTTATGCGCGGTGACATAAATGGGGTGTGGGCGGCTATTAGCTTAAGCCGCGCTACGATACGCATAATTAAGCAGAATCTTTTCTGGGCGTTCATATACAACATGGCGGGCATACCGTTTGCCGCTGGGGTATTTTACGCTCTGGGCGGGCCGCTGCTCAATCCTGTGTTCGCGGGGGCGGCGATGGCTTTAAGCTCCGTTTCCGTCGTGTCGAACGCGTTGCGCCTGAAGCGTTTTAAGGTACAATGACAACTATATGGAGGAGGTCATATGGTCTATTTTGTAAGGCACGGAAACAAAGTCATAGGCAGCCACGACGAATACTACAACAGTAAGCTTGGTATAATGGACGAGCCGCTTAGCGAAGCGGGCAGGGCCGACGCCGAACGTCTCGCGGCATATTTTAAGGACGTCGATATAAAACGCATAATAGTGAGCGAATACAAAAGGGCGTACGAGACAGCGCTGCCCACGTCGAAGCAAAAGAACATACCGATAACAGTCGATAGAAGGGTTAACGAGATAAACAACGGCGAAATAAGGAATATGGCGGACGACGAGATAGCCGCGAAATATCCGCAGCTTTGGAGCGACTTTCAGAGCCACGAGCGCGATTTCCGCTTTCCGGGCGGCGAGTCGGGCGAAGAGGTTAAGTTAAGGCAAGACAGCTTTTTAAACGACATAAAGCATGAAAAGGGCGACATACTCGTAGTGAGCCACGACGGGTTTATACGCCTTTTAATGTGCAATATACTCGGGCTGCCGGTTTATAAACGGTATATATTCAAAACTACAATGGGCGCTGTTAGCATAATAAGCTATGACGACAGCAGAGGAGAATGGAAGACGGTAAGGTTCAATCAGCTTGTCTGATTGCTGAGCAATCAAAAACAAAACGGCTGAACTGCTTAGCCATTAAACTTTAACGAATTTTACATTCTTAACGCGCTGCTGCGGGCCCAGTCGAGAGCGAACTTTACGAACACCTTGATTGCCGGGTCAAAGCGGGCGTCAGGCAGCGTTAACAGCGATATCTTCTGCAGAACCTCCGGTTCAAGCCCGATTATCGCGAGGTCGTTATAATTATAGCGGGAGGCCGCCTTGGAAGATAATACGGTAACGGCGAGGCCTTCGCGCACAAGCTCCAGTTGCGTTTCAACCTGTTCGCAGTAATAAAGTATGTCCGGCTCAAACCCGGCGCTTTGGCAGGCTTTTGTAAAATTGCCGTATAGTCCGGAATCGGGGTCCGCAATAATAAACTTTTCATTTGAGAGCGACGCTATGTCTATTGACTGCCGTTTTGCGAACGGGTGAAGTATATTCGTTACGAGCACTAAATGGTCCTTAACAAGAGTGTACAAATCGACAGGCATAGGGGCGTCGGCGTCGCTTAAAAAGGCGGCGCTTATGCTGCCGTCCGAAAGCATATCGAGCAGCTTGCTGCACTTTCCTTCCACAAACTCCATACGCACGCCCGGAAATTGCCGCTGAAAGTTTGCGATAAGCGAAGTAAGTCCGTAATGGCCTATAACGGGCAGCACGCCAAGCTTTAAGCTGCCTGCCGCGGCGTCGAGATAGTTGCGCACGGTATACTTTGACTGCGCTACCTCGCCGAGCACTTTCTGGGCATGCAGAAGAAACGCCTTGCCGGCGCTTGTAAGCTCTACGTTGCGCGTCGTTCTCTCAAAAAGCTGAACGCCGAGCTCGTTCTCCAGCTTCTTTATCTGCTGCGACAGCAGAGGCTGAGTTGTGTTTATCTCTGTCGCGGCTTTTGTGAAGCTATGAAATTTAGCCACCGCAACAACATATTCCAGCTGGTGAAGTTCCATCGCTCGTCCCCTGTCAATAATTAAAACAGCATTAGATTAAATTAATAAAACGTAAGTAAAAACTATAAATAAGACTAATTGAATAAACTTTATTTATCATTATATTATGTAAATAGCTTAACAGCAATTAATTTTTTCGATATGTTCGTATTTGGGCAAACAAAAGCAAAAGAAACTTGCCCGCTTAATAGCAGTCAGTTCCCTTTATGCGCCGTTGGTGTTATTATTATCCGGGAAGCGCTTGAAAGAAATTAAGGAGCACTGCAAAGATGCTGACGGAGTGGCAGCCATGACATCCGGTGAATGTCACTTCAGCAGTGAGTACTTTTAATTTCGTTGGAAGGATAAATATGAAAGAGATACATACCGACGCAATAACCGACGCGGTGGAAAAGATGTGCCTTGCCGCTGCATACGATCTTCCAAAAGATGTGGAAGAATGTATAAGAGCGAATATGCCCAAGGAAGAGTCGGAGTTCGGAAAGTATATATTCCGGGAGATACTCGAAAACGCGGACTATTCGCGCAAACAGAAAATCGCCATATGCCAGGATACGGGCGCGGCGGTGTTGTTCCTCGAACTCGGGCAGGACGTCCATATAACGGGGGGCAGCCTTACCGGCGCCGTCAACGAGGGCGTAAGGCGCGGCTACAAAAACGGATATTTAAGAACGTCGATGGTAACAGAGCCCGTGTTCGAGCGCAAAAATACCGGGGACAACACCCCGGCTATAATTCACATAGACATTGTTCCCGGCGATAAGCTTAAAATGCTGCTTATGCCCAAAGGCGGAGGCAGCGAGAACATGGCAAAGCTCGCTATGCTTACGCCGTCCGCGGGCATAAAAGGGCTAAAGGAATTCGTAGTCGGCGCGGTAAGGAAAGCAGGCGGCAACCCCTGCCCGCCCGTGATTGTGGGCGTGGGCATAGGCGGAACGATGGAGAAGACTGCGCTGCTTGCAAAAAAGGCGCTCGCTCGCAAGACGGGCGAGCCAAACCCCGACCCAAGGTACGCCGCTCTGGAGCAGGAGCTTCTCCATGAGATAAACAGCACTGGCATAGGCCCTCAGGGGCTGGGCGGCAGAATAACCGCGCTTGCCGTGCATATAGAGTATTTTCCCGC
>JAEZIZ010000024.1 GCA_023415915.1 Bacillota bacterium
GTGTCGTTTATGCCGGGCACTACCGGCGTGCGCAGTATCAGCGGAACCTTCAGCTCAACAGCCTGCCAGAGGTTCTCTTTCACGTGGCCGTTAGTCTGCCCCGTCCATCTCCTGTGTTCCTGCGCGTCCCATATTTTTAAGTCAGCCATCAGCAAGTCTATTTTTTCAAGTACGGGCCTTACCACGTTAGGCGGAAAACACAGGTTACTTTCAATGCCCACATTGATACGCTTTTCTCTGCACGCTTCAATTAGCTCTATTGCGAAATCCTTCTGGCAGAGCGGCTCGCCGCCCGATATTGTTACGCCGCCGTCCTCGCCGTAATAGGGGCTGTCCTGCTCAACCTGCTTCATAATTTCGCCCACGGTCATTTCACGCCCCGCGACCGTACGCGCGCCCGAAAAACAGCCTTTATCGCATTGCCCGCACCCTATGCACTTTTCGGGATAATACAGCTCCTGCGGCTCGAACGCTATCGTTTCAGGGTTGTGGCACCACACGCAGTTAAGCTGGCACCCTTTAAAAAATACCGTAGTGCGCAGCCCCGGCCCGTCGTGAATTGAACACCGCTGTATGTCGGCTATTATGCCGGTCTTTTCCGCCATCAGCCTATCTCCCAGGCTATGTTGCGTATGACTTCAAGCTTGCCGCTTTTTGCGCTTCTTACGCCGGCGTCCAGTATCGCAAGCACTTCGATATTGACGTCTATATCCAAAAAGCTAGGCAGCGGCTCGCCCGTGTCGAGATGGTGCACCAAAGCGGTCGTTACATTGCGCATATGCGGCAGCGGCTCAAGCGGCGGCAAAGCCGTCTGGTTTCCGTAAAAGTCGTTAATTTTGACGACTACTCCGTCTTTTGTGAGATCGCAGTACGCCATGCCTTCCGAACCGTACAGCTCGGGCCCCATAGCCGATATTCCGGCAGGCACCGTCCACGAGCCTTCCAGCACCGCAAGGCAGCCGGGATAGCTCACGAGCATCGCAGCGTTATCGTCGGCGTCTGCCCACTGGCTGTTCGTGTTGCAGCGCATTCCCATCACCGAAGTCGCTTTCTGTCCCACAAGCCAGTTGCACGACATCGCTCCGTAACAGCAGAAGTCGAGCATCGCGCCCCCGCCGACGCTGGAATTATGCCACCACGTACCCGCTTTTTCCTCGGGCGTGGTTTTATCCGACGTCTCTTCTACCCTCGGGTGCTTAACGCCCCTGCCCAGCGGACCGGGGTGTCCCACAAGCTGCCTTACTTTAAGCAGATTGCCTATGCGCCCTTCAGAGAGTATCTGTTTAAACTGCTCCATGAAAGGCATCCACGCGAGCGGCCAGTTAACGAGCAGCTTTGCGCCCGTCTTCTTCGCGATGCGGTACATCTTAAGACCTTCGGAGAGGCTTGTCGCCATTGGCTTCTCGACGCTCACCACAATGCCGCGCTGCGCGCATTCTTCGAACACCTCGGTATGCAGCGGCGTCTCGGTAGTTACAAACGCCATGTCGGGCTTAACTTCGTCGAGCATCTTCCTGTAGTCTTCAAAAAACGGCACGCCCACGCGCTTCGTTATATAATCGAGGTTCCATTTGCGCGTAAACGGAGCGCTGCCCGGGTGCTCCTTAATAAGCGCAGGCGTATCCGCTATACCCTTTAAGTCTGCCCGCGGGTTATCTCTTAAGTCCCACGCCATATACAGCGAATGCATATGCGCGGCTCCTATTATTACTGCCTTGTACGTTTTAGCCATAAACCCTCTTTATTTCACTATTTCCGAGGCGCTTACTTCGCGCCCTTCGCGCGCTGATATATAGAAAGCGTCTATTATAGCGGCTACATTAAGCGTCTCCTCCGGCTGCACGGGCAGCTTGCCTTCGCCCATCAGGAAATTGACGGCGTCTTCCAGCAGATAAAAATGCCCCGAGAAATCCTTGCCCTCGTATTTGCCCTGTTTGAATATGCGCGGCTTGATATCCACCTGATAACGGCCCATCGTGGAATACATCTCCATCTTGGGTATTGAAAGACCTGCCTTGCTTCCCGCCATGCTTATACCGAACTCGTTGGGAAGGTTTACTGCCCACGATATCTTGAAGTTGATCCTTATGCCGCCCGAAAGGCGTATGGACCCCGCGGCAAACTCCTCCACTTCAAATTCCTCGGGAGAGAACTCGCGCGCGTTGAATACTCCCGCCGGCGCTCCGCTCTCCGCAAGGCTTGTTATTATATTGCTCTCACTGCGCCCTATATAAGACGCGGTGCTGCCGCTTACCGCTTCAAACGACGGGTTGCCCATTATCCAGAGTATCGAGTCAATCATATGCACGCCAAGGTCGCAGAACGCTCCGCCGCCGTTCGTCTCGAGCAGGTGGAACGTGCCCCACTTCGGTATGCCTCTTCTGCGTATCAGGTTTATCTCGGAATAATACAGCTTGCCGAAATCGCCAGAGTCCACGAGCTCTTTAGCCACGGCGAACTCATCCATGTACCTTAAGGTCTGGCACGCAAAAAGGTGCCTGCCCTTTTGTTTGGCGAGATCGAACAGCTCTTTTGTGTCTTTATATGTCAAGGCCAGAGGCTTTTCGCACGCGACGTGCGCTCCGTTTTCAAGCGCCATCGAAGCAAGATACTTGTGCGACGCGTTGGGCGTGCAAACGGAAACAATGTCCGGTTTTATATCCTCCAGCATCTTTTTTGCGTCTTTATAATAGCGGGGAATACCGTAGCGCTCAGCTGTCGCCTTTGCTACCGTTTCGTTCATATCGCACACGGCCAGCAGCTCAACCTTATCATTCAAGTTTATATATGCCGGGATGTGGGCTTTGTTCGCAATCATGCCGGCGCTTATTACAGCAGCCGTGAGCTTGCCATTTTTCATTTTTGCTCTCCTCCGAAAAAGATTTCTTCAAAAATTGGAAAACCGATATTTACACCCCATCAAGCTACAGCCCGCTGGGGACCCCGATTTTTACACCCCAAAAAACCTCACGTCTTTTTGGGGGCCCCGGTTTTTACACCATCAAGCCTTCGGCTTGCTGGGGACCCCGGTTAAGAGACGTTCCTTAGATAGGCGCTCGGTCAGCGAATCCGCTGACCGAGCGTTTATTATCCCTGATTTATTGTTTTAAATTATTGGAAAAACTCACTCTTTACTTCGTCCATCGTCAGCCAGTAAGATATGGTGTCTCCAGGCGCCGTTGTTTCGGCCAGTTCACGATGCTCTTCCTGGTTTTCATACGTATACCAGACCTTGGATTTCAGGTAAATGCTGTTGTATTCCGGATTGTCGTAGATGCCGTCCTTCAGCTTGTAGCCAAGAATCTGGTTGAGTCCGAAGTTAAGAGCGGATCCACCGACTCCCGGCGGGTTGCTTATTACGATATACGGAAGCACTTCGCTGTCTTTGTTGATCTCGAGCATCAACTGCATGTACTCGCCGGAATCGCCAAAGCCTATAGCCTTGGGCCACGGAGTATTCGTGTTCTGGAACGCCTTAATAACGGCTTCAGCACCCTGCGATACGAGAACGCCGTCGAACTTTACGCCGGAGTTCAGTATCTCGGTCATTATCTGCTGGCACTTAACGGTATCCCAGTCATGGTTGCCGGTCGCAACAACATCAAGTCCTTTTTCCTCGATGCCCTTGTTGAATCCGGCTTCCCTCTGCTCGTTGGCAGCGTTGCCTTCGATAGCGTTGATCATAACAACCTTGCCGCCTTTTCCAAGCACGTCACCAACATATGTAGCCGCCTTGTATCCCAGATAATACTGGTCCGTGCAGATATTGAGTATCTTGTCGGAATAGTATTCGCAGTCGCAGTTGATGTAGGTGATTCCTGCTGCCAGAGCCTTGTCGATGATTGGATCAAGGCCTGTCGGCGCAACGGGGTTAACAAGTATTATGTCGTACCCGGCGTTGACAGCCTGTTCAAGCTGCTGGGATTCCGTCGCCGCATCCCAGTTGGAAACGGACGAGGTGTAGGAAACGTTAAGGCCTTTTTCCGCGGCCGCTGCTGCGGCTTCCTGAATGTTGCGCTCATAGACGACGCGGTAAGCGTTGCCCTCAATAACAGCGTTCTGGGACAGAAGCTTTAAATCCTTAGTTGCCGGAGCTGCCGATTCTGCCGGAGCTTGCGATTCTGCCGGAGCCGCAGATGTTGGCGGCGCTGCCGAAGTCTCCGGTGAAGTCTGCGGCGCTTGGGTATTGCAGCCAACCAATGCAAACACCAACACGCATACAACCAGCACTGTCAGTACATATTTGTTCATCATTTTTCCTCCTTTTTTTATGATCAAAGCGCATTGCGCTTCGATTTAAAGTTTTGTAATGTTTGCCTGCTGTCTTTATTAATTATACCGATATAAAGACATATCATACGTATAGCGCTTTGCTTGTCACGCGTTATCGACGAGATTGCGCAGGTATCTCTGGGCAAGCTCAATCTGTTTTTCGATATAGTCGTTATAACCCAGTATTTTTCCGTTCTGGAACGGCATATGGCAGAACTCGAAATTGATATAGCCTTTGTAGCCGATTTCCTTAAGCGTCTTTATAAACACGGGATAATTCGTAAGCACCGGCTGTATGTGGCGGTCTATGCATATCATGCGTACCGTGCCGTCGCTGTCTTCCTCAAACTCCGCGTTCGCATGCGATATCATCTGAAGATCGCCTACCTCCCTTACAGCCTGAGCCACATAATTATCGTCCTGCATCTCCTTGGTCCAGCCAAGGCAGGGTACGTCGAATGCGCACTTGAAGTTCGGCGAATCCACCCATTTAACGAAGTCAAGCATGTCGTGATAATCTTCGATTATCGGATGGTGGTTTTGCAGCGCAAGCACTACGCCTGCATCTTCCGCCCATTTCGAGCATTCCTTAAAGCACTCTACCGCCCTCATGCGAAGCTCATAATCAAGCGCTTCGTAATACGTGTTGTTTCTGGCGGTTATTTCATAAGTCGCAATGCCGTTTCTGAAAACTATTCCCCTCCAGGCCACGAACAGCCTGAGCACCGGAGCGCCCAGTTCTTTTGCGACCCTTATCTGTTCTCTTACCATCAGCAATTCATTTTCTATCTGCTCGGGCACGGGCGAAACAAAATTGTTGTTGGCAGCAACGCCCGCCATCTCGAGCCCCTTGCTTTCCACATAGGCTTTTATCTCACGACAGCGTTTGCTGTCCAGATCGAGCGGTGAGCCGTGCGGCCGTTTTAAGTCTATTTCGACACCGTCGTACCCGAATTTTTTAGCCGTATCAACAAATTCCTCCACGGTGAGCGCGGGCCTGTCGTTAAACCAAGTACCAGAACACGAAATAGAATAAAGGCCAACCTTCATATTTTTTCCTCCTTATTTATTTTGTTTTTTAGCGTTAAAACTTGATTTAGTATAAATTTCCCCAGATATTCATGTTTTAGTCATGTAAGCGTTGAATATAATTACTCTTTTTCAAGCTGCACCGCCCTGAAAATTCTTTGAAGCTCTTGTTTGTAAGTTGATTCTATCACCCAATATGTGCCGTTGTCAATGGTATAACCACGAAAAGGTATAACCATTTCAAAAAAACTCTGCGCAGCTGCCTGTTTGCCGCCGCATATTTTTTATTATAACTCCCGTATTTGAATAAACTGTTAATTTAAACGAACGAAAGCGCTCTCTATTGTATCGGTTTATGAAGTGTGGTAACATATTGTTCGCGCGAGCATGGTTAGACCTTTTATGTTTTATGCGCTGTCAGCATCTATAAGGGATACTATACGTGTCTTTGGCTAAATAATATAACTTTTGGCAATAATCCAGTAATACCACGGATAACGCAATATGAAATGAGGTGTGCGTCACATTGATAGAAGTTGTGGGTTTAACGAAACAATACGGGGATAAACTCGCATTGAATGACGTGAGTTTCAGCTTAAAGGGCGGCGAAGTGCTGGGGCTTTTAGGTCTCAATGGCGCCGGCAAATCCACTATTATGAATATAATTACCGGATATATAAGCGCGACTGCGGGGACGGTGAGCATAGACGGCCATAACGTTTTCCGCGAGCCGCTGGAAGCAAAAAAAGCCATAGGGTATCTTCCGGAGCAGTTCGTGTTTTATAACGACATGCGCGTAAGCGAATACCTTGACTTTATATGCGACCTTAAAAAGGTAAATAAAAACCGTGGCGCGCATATAAAGGATATATATGAGAAGGTAGGAATAGGCCATATTTCGGGTCGCATGGTACGCAACCTGTCAAAAGGCTACAGGCAGCGCGTCGGGCTGGCTCAGGCGCTTATAGGCAACCCTAAGGTGCTTATACTGGACGAACCCACCGTAGGCCTCGACCCGTCGCAGGTGGTTGAAATCCGCTCGGTGATAAAGGAGATTGGCAGGACAAGCACAGTCATTTTTTCTTCCCATATACTTTCCGAAGTGCAGCACATATGCACGCGCGTCATAATGCTGCACGGCGGCAGGCTCGTGGCGGACGATACGCCGCAAGCTTTGGGCCGCTCCGTTAAATCCTCCACCCGCGTCGCGGCGCTGATACAGGGAGATAAGGAACGGGTAAAGGGCGCGCTTGAAAGCATTCCCCGCATAAAGCCCGTAAAGGTGGGCGAAGAAAAGGAGCGGGGCGCATGGGAATACGTAATTGAGAGCGCCGACGGGCGGGATATACGCGCCGAAGTCTTCCGCGCGCTCGCAAAGGAAGACATTCCGCTTTTAAATACGCACAGCAACGAGTTTTCGCTCGAGGATATATTCCTCCACCTTGTGGAAGAACACAGCGAAGCTGGCCCAAACGCAGGCGGAAAGGAAGGGAACTGAAATGTGGGCAATACTTAAACGCGAAAGCAGAGCGTATTACCGTACGCCGCAGGGTTTTGTAATAGTAGCGGCAATGTTCTTCTTTTCAGGCTACTTCTTCTATTCGTATAACCTTCAACAAAACACTACGGATATGAGCAACGTGTTTTCCGAGCTGTTCAGCGTGGTGCTGTTTTTGACGCCCATACTGACTATGAGGCTGTTCAGCGAAGAAAAGCGCTTAAAGATAGACCAGCAGCTTCTCACAAGCCCGGTAACCCGCACCGGCATAGTGCTCGGCAAATACTTCGCGGCCGTGGGCGTATACTTTACGGCGATACTTTCCACAATAATAGCCGCGCTGGTGATGTCGCTTTTTTCGCGCCCCGACTGGCCGGTTATAATAGGCAACTTCGCGGGATTGTTTTTGCTGGGTATGACGCTGATAGCTATCTGCGCTTTTCTGTCGTCGCTTACGGAGAGCCAGCTTATAGCCGCGGTAACGAGCTTTGTGGTGAGTCTGTTCCTTTTCGTGATAGACTATCTCGCGTATTCCGTAAAGAGCCCGTTTTTGCAGGAGCTGCTTTGGAACCTTTCGTTCAACAACCGCTACCATCCGTTTACGCTGGGTATATTCGAGCTGCAAAACGTAGTGTTCTTCTTAAGCGTCAGCGCGATGTTCCTCAGCTTTACGGTGGCCGTGCTCGACAGGAAAAGATGGAGTTAGTTGCTTATGAAACAGATACCTAATAACAATGAAACAGTCAACATAGAAGCGCGTAAAAAACACGGGCGCTCCGTTATGCTCGCCGTGTTGCTCTGCCTTGTCGTGGCGGCAACGTATCTCGTTAACGCGGTAGCTTACGGTTTGAGCCAGCGATATCCGCTGAGCCTTGACCTTACAGCCAACGCCGCGTATGAAATAGGGCCGGAAACAAAATCACTGCTCGGAACGCTTGACAAAGACGTCGATATATACGTTCTTGCAAGGCCGGATTCTTACGGCATAAATTCGTACTTTCTGCAGATGCAGCATATAATGGAGCTATATCCCAAGATGTCGGGTCACGTAACGCTTACGTACATAGACTTCGCTTACGACCCGACCTTTGCTTCGAGGTTCCCCGACCTTACGCTCCAGCAGGGCGATATACTCGTCGTCCGCGGCGATAAGGTAAAGCAGCTGCATCTAAATCAAATGTTTAATTATACTCAAACCCAGGAAGGCAACCTTAAAATCATTTCGTCGCGGGCGGAAGAAGCGCTCACGTCTGCGTTCCTTTACGTTATGACCGACGAACAGATAGAGGTCGCAGTGCTTACGGGCAACAGCGTTGCCGAAATGAGCCCGTTTTCCACACTGCTTGCCGACAACAACTACGTAGTTTCAAACGTAAACATAGCGACGGAACCGCTGGGCGATAAGTACGATATCGCGCTGCTGCTCGCCCCGCAGGTCGATCTTTCGGAAGACGCGCTCAAAAAGCTGGGTGATTTTCTATATAACAACGGCAAATACGGCAAGATGCTCGTATATACGGCGGACGCCACTCAGCAGGCGATGACTAATATCAATACTTTCCTGGCCGGATGGGGCGTTTCTGTGGGCGACGGGGCGGTGTTCGAAACTACCGAGACGCGCACGTACCAGTCTCAGCCGTTCTACCCTGTAGTCGATTATACGAACGAAAAATACAGGGATATGCTCAAAGACGCTTCGATGCCCGTGCTGATGCCATTGTCGAGGCCGCTTTCGCAGCTTTTCGAAGTAAAAGGCGACGTGTCCACCGAGGTGCTATTATCGTTCGGCTCGTCGACGGCCGTGCTGCCGCCCGACGCGGGCGAGGATTTCTCGCCCAGTAAAGCGACCCAGAAAGGCCCATTCCCGTCCATGATACTGTCCACAAAGAGCATATACAATACCAGCGGCATGCTCGCGGGCAAATCATCTGTGCTGGTCGCCTCTTCGACAAATATGCTCGATTCGTTCTGCATACAGAACACGTCGCTCTCCAACGGTAGCTATATGCTCAACATATTCAACGACGTGTTCCAGCGGACGGACATCGTCAACATCGAGCCGAAATCCCTCGCGGGCAGAACTCTCGCTATAACTACGGCGGAAGCGGGCACTATTGGCCTCGTACTCGCAGGCGTTATACCGCTGCTTATACTGGCTTCGGGTATAGTGATATGGTTCGTAAGGAGGTACAAGTAACGCATGTCAAGGCAGACAAGGCTTTTAATAGCAGTCGCCGTTTGCGTAGCGCTGCTTGCGGTAGCGGCCTGGCTTCTTAAGCCTGCCGCCGAGAACGGCAGCCCGCTTGTACTGCGCGATTCCAAAGCTTCGGATATAAAGACGGCAAGCATAAGCAATCAATACGGCACTTTTAACATAACTGCCGAGGACGGCGGCTACGTTTCGGACGACATACCTCCGGTAATACTCGATATACAGGAGTTCTACGACCTTATGACGTACTGCGCCGCGGTAAGCGTAAAGCAGGTCGTTGACGAAACGCCCGGGGACCTTGCTCTCTACGGCCTTCAAGAGCCCGCAGCAACCATTGACGTCGTTTATAACGACGGCAGCGGGCTTAAGTTCCACATAGGCGATCAGGAGCGCATAACGGGAAACTACTACTGCAGCGTGGAAGGCAAAAGCGCGGTGTATCTAATGGAGGCGCAGCGCTGCTCCGCGTTCCTGCTGCCCAAGAAGGATTTCGTAGACGACGTGATCACGCCTCCGCTGCAGATGTCCTCGCCCTTTTCGGCCGTACGGGACGTTATATTTACGGGCGGGCCGCTTGATATGCCCGTGACGCTTAAAGCCGTAACGGGCGAAGATGAGGAAATCTCGCGACTAGCGGCTTCGTTCGGCGCTCCCACGCATCTCGTGATGAGCAAAGGCATATACGAGCTAGACCAGACATACGGCATCGATCTGCTGAATTCGCTGCTCGGCGTCACCGCCAACAACATAGAGGGCTACAACCTTACGCCCGAACAGATATCGGCTTTCGGCTTTGACAGCCCGTATATGCAGGTTGAATTCGACCTGAAAAACGGCACGAACGCGGAGGTTGTCCATTATTCGCTCGCGCTTATCGAAGAGGGCGGCCTTTATTATATGACGTGCAACGACAACGGCGTAATATACGAAGTGCCAAAGCCGCTGTTTGCTGATATGCAATACTCGAAGCTTCCGGTGCGCTGGTTCCTCTCTCCGATGATCGCGGACATTACAAAAGTCGAGCTTGCAACGGCAAATGAAACCCTCATTTTCGAGATCAGCGGAGAAACAAAGGAAGACCGCGCGGTAACGCTTAACGGCCAGCCGTTTGACATAGAGCGCTTTTATAAGTTCTACGAGCTGATAACTAGCGCCGCCAACGACGGCAATATGTACGACGATCTTCAGCCGGAAGGAAATGAGCTGCTCACGGTTACGTACTACTACAAGGACGCCAAAAAGTCTCCCGACGTAATGAAGATATATAAAGGAGATACGCTGCGCAACTGCGTGCAGATAAACGGAGTTACGGAATTCCAGATGCTCGACACATACCTTGAAAGGGTGCAGAGCGTTGTTAAAAACATATGGGGAGACGAGCCCATCGATACGAAGTGGTAAAACCACGAGAATCTTATGCAGTAAATTTCCGTTACAGACAGGTTCTTGGGCGTTTCTCCTTTTCGGATAGTATAGACAAAATAACGAAAGGTCAGGACGTATCCGATGTTCTGACCTTTTATAATCCAAATGATAAAAAAATCTGCGTATGGCATATTGAGCGGCGGCTGTACTGCTATTCAACCCTTATACCAGAAAACATACAGCAGCTGCTTTGTTTCTTTGACCGATGGGAACTGATTACGGAACCGGGCTCTGAATAGATTTAAAGATAGCTGAGCCCTATTAGCCCTATGCCCTTAATTGCGGCATTGTCTATCTTTTTGAGGCTCACATATACGCCTTTTGGTTCCAGCCATGTTTTAATAATGCGTTCCGTTTCCGCTTTCAGGCCTTTTAACGTGTAGTACGTCGTGCCCTCGGCAACAACGCATACCGGCTTTTCGCTGCTTTGCCCCTTGCCCGTCTTTATGGCCGCGCCTGCTATCTCGAGCGCTATCAGCTTAGCGCCGCGCAGTACCAGCGTTTGCGCGACGGTGTAGAGAAACGCCCTGTCGCTTTGCGTTTTACACATATCCGAGTAAACGCCGTTATATGGGTCGGCAAGAAACGCGCTCATCGCTATCGTATCGAGCATATCGCCGCCAAGCGATTCTGCGAACCCTTTGGACAAAAGCCCGTCAAGCGCGGCCTGCCTTACCGCAAGCCAGAACAGGTTTCCTACATACCTTCCGCTTATCATCTTTTCGAGCACCGCGGCGCCGGGCGCGTCCGTCATATCGTCGAGCATGCGGTCAAACAAGCCTCTGCTGACGGGGTCGAATTCCGCCGACTCTACGTTTATGAACATGCTTTCTTCTTCGGCGTCGTTTATCTTCTCAATGTTATTTGACCGCTCTATATAGCATGTATTCGTGCCGGTACCCATCACAAGGCCTATCAGGCTGCCGTATTCGCCCAACTTGTGCGCCATGCATCCCGCTACGCCCACCGTATCGTTAAGCACTATTATTCGCGCTCCGGCGCATCCCCTGCTTTCAAGCGACTGCTCCAGCCTTTCTCCAAGCAGCTGCCCTTCTATGCCCTCAACGCTGAGCTCTTTGGAGAGCGCCAGCACTCTGCCGTCCATGCCTTTTAAATGCTGTATTTCGTGCGCAAAAGAAAAGCTTATTATGTCCGCCTTTTGATAATAAGGTGCGATGAACGACGCAAGGCTGTCGAAAAAGAAATCGCTGCTTATGCGTTCGTTAAGTCCGGGCAGCCGCTCTTTTTTGAGACTATACACACGCACACGTCCAAGCGCGTCCAATTCAACGAGCGCAAGGCGAAGATTAGTGCCGCCCACGTCCACCGCAAGCGCTTTTTTGCCGCGCGCGGGCTGTATATCGCCGTGTATATACGTAGGCACCATTGGGAGCCGCGATTTTCCTCGCAGCCCCTTTTCCATTTCGTATAGGTATTTTTCGAGCGACTTTTCAATGTCCACGTTGTCCTGATGCATGCCGCTGCGCTTCATGAATTCTACTGCGGCGGCGCTGTAAAGTCCGTTTGACTGCAACTTCATACCCTCGTCGATATAATGACTGTCGGGGCACGCAAACAGCGTCCCCCGACTATATAATGCTTATAGATTTTTCTATTTTTTCAGCCAAAGGTCGATGGGCTTTTCTACCTTCGCGGTAAACGGCAGTTCGACTTTTCTGCCTGTCCTCGCGGATTCGTACGCGGCGTATATCATCTCAAGCACCGCTCTTCCGTCCTCGCCCGTTACTTTCGGCTGCTTGTCTTCGCGCACGCATTCTATAAAGTGTCGAAGCTCGTGCGGGTACCCCTGATTGAATGCCTCTTCAAACACCGTAAAGCTCCACCCTTGTGTCGAGCCGGCCTTCTCCATAGCGTATCCGTAGCCTTCCAGACTGTATGTAAGCGCGCTGTTGCCCCTGAAAAGGTCGGCGTACGATACGCCCTTGTTGCCGTATACTTCTATGCGGTCGTCCATGCCTCCGTGCTTTGCCCAGCTGTCTTCCGCTATGCCGAGAACGCCGTTTTCAAACTCGACCAAAGTCACCGTATTATCGTCGCATTCCGTGTCGTGCATAACGGTGGACATCGAAGCGTACACGCTCTTTATTTTCGGGTTGCCCCCGAGTATCCACCTCATCCACGCAAGCGCATGGCATCCCATGTCCATCATTACTCCGCCGCCCGCCATGTCTTTCTCATAAAACCATCTGCTATGCGGCCCGGAATGTTTTTCAGCCTGCTTTACCATATATACGTCGCCCACGGCGCCGCTGTTAACCAGCTCGCGCACCCGCTCATACTTGGGCGCAAAACAGAGCTCCTCGGCGTACATCAGCTTTTTGCCCGCCTGCCTGCAGGCAGCTATCATCTCATCGGCCTGCTCCAGCGTCAGCGCCAGCGGCTTTTCTATTATGACGTGCTTGCCGCTTTTAGCGCTCTTCATGCACGCTTCATAATGCAGGTAGTTTGGCAGGCATATATCCACAACGTCGCAGCCGCTTTTAGCAAGCATATCGTCCATATCCGTATAATACTGCGCTATGCCGTGCTCCTTTGCAAACGCCTTCACCTTCTCCTCGTTGCGCCCGTATACCGCAACTACCTCGGCATCCGGCACGAAGCGCTCGTATGATTCCAGATGAATGTTCGCAATAAAGCCGTATCCCATTATCGCTACTTTTGTTTTACCCATACAGTTCCCTCCTTTGTATTATTCGAGCAGGCTTGCCGCTTGCTTATCCATTACAAATTCCGCATTTTCATGCCCGAAAAGCAGAGTCGCCGGCAGCATGTTTGTCGGCTGGGAATCGAAAAGCCGTTTTATGATGCCGCTTTTCTTTTTTCCCGTCACGAGCACGTGTATCCTTTTTGAATCCAGTATGTTCTTTATACCCAATGTTATCCCTCTCGATATGCAGGGCATCTGCTTAAAATACTTTGTTGCCACATCTTGCGTGACGCTGTCGAGAGGCATAACGTGCGACGTGCATTCAGGGTCTACGCCCGGCTCGTTAAGCGCGAGGTGCCCGTTCATGCCCAGCCCGAGGAACATGTAGTCTATGCCGCCGTTACTAATAATATATTCGTCCATTTCGCGGCATTCCCTTTTTAAATCCGCGGCTTTTCCGTTAAAAAGCCTTATATTGTTTCTGTCTATGTTTACCCTGCCGAAAATATTTGTTTGAAGAAAGCTTTCGCAGCTTCCGTCGTCCTGCCCGGAGATGCCGACCCATTCGTCCAGCCCAACGGCTTTAACGCGCGAAAAATCTACGCCGCCGCTTTCAAACTCACGCGCAACTATATCGAAGAACTCAAGTGACGTATGCCCCGCGGCAAGGCAGATAAGCGCGTCCGGCTTGTTTTTTATTATATTTATAAGAGAATCCGCGCAGTACCGGGAAGCCTGCGCGCTGTCCGGGAATATCTTCTTACTGCATCTTTCCATCTGTCATTTCCCCCGCTAAAATTGCTTCACGGCTATGGCCGCTGCAATGGTGTTTATTATGAGGCTGTTTACTTCGTTATCGTGACTTTGTTTAAGTATCTAGGTTTATCGGGATCAAGTCCCTTTGCCTTTGTGAGGCCGTAAGCAAACAGCTGTGCCGCCACAAGATGGTAGAACGGAAGTACGGCGGGCTCAGCCCCGGGTATCATAACCGAACGGTTTGCCATATCCGCTATCGTTTTTTCCTCCGTTACCGCCATTATATCCGCGCCTATTTCCTTAAGCTTTTCCAGTATTTCCGTCTCGTCCTGCAGCACGGCTCCTCCGCTGGCATACAGAAACACCGGCGTGCCTTTGTCCACCATAGCCAGCGGCCCATGCCAGAAGTCGGATATAGCGTACGCGTAGCTTAATGTGTACGTAGTTTCCTGCATCTTCAAGGCGGCTTCCCTTACGATTGGGTATACGAAGCCCCGTCCCAGTATGAAGCACCTGTCTATATTTGCGTAGTCATTCATCTTCGCGGCTATTTCATCGGCGTCCTTTAGCAGCGTCTGTACGCCGCCTGATAACCCGTCCAGCGATTGTATAAGCTTTTCGTTGCCCGCAAGATGCGCCACAAGCTGCGCCATAAGGTAAAGCTGCGCCATAAACGTCTTTGTCGCCGCCACGGCTTTTTCTTTGCCCGCGTTGCAATAAAGATGAAACTCTGCTTCGTTGGCGACGGGCGACGAGAGCGCATTAGTGCAGGCTATTGTCAGCGCTCCCTGTTTTTTAGCCTCCCTTATGAGCAGCCTTACGTCTTCCGCCATACCGGACTGCGTTATGCCTATAACCACGGTGTCCCGGTAGTCCATCTTTCCGTCATACAGCGTAACGACGGACGGAGCTGCCAGGGAAACGGGTATGCCCGTCATTATCTCGAAGCAATACTTCGCGTATATCGCTGCATGGTCGCTCGTGCCCCTCGCGGCTATTATTATGCATCCGGGCTTTTTGATTCTTATCTTTTTTACAACGCTCTCAATCACCCCGGCGCTCGAGTCCCTGCATTCATTAAGTATTTTTGGTTGTTCCATAATCTCGTCGTACATGTGCATGTCAAATATACCTCTTTTTAACCAGCCTGTTATAATTCTTGTTATCCGTTGTATTTATTGTTGTTGCCTCTGCGAAATTTATGACTGAATAACCGGATTTGATTTAATAATAAGCCTTCCCTTCATCGATGTCAATGGTATAACCAATATTGGTATAACCACTTTTTTCTCAAATGAAACTATGTTATACTAAAAAAGTCCCGGCTTGGAGAAAAATCCTATATATGCGTATTCCATTTGTATTTAAGGCCAGAATAAGAACTGCACTGCGGCAAACTAATAGTTACATACAACGTTTTTGAGGTGTCTTATGAAATACGATACGATGCATTACCCCTATCCCTCTCGAAGATATTTAGTATATGGACGCAAAGGTATGGTAGCCACGAGCCAGTACCTTGCGGCGCAGGCCGGACTCGACGCGCTCAAAAACGGGGGAAACGCGATTGACGCTGCCGTTGCCGCGGCGGCGTGCCTTACCGTAGTTGAGCCGTGCTCTAACGGCATAGGCGGAGACGCGTTCGCGCTCGTATGGGCGGAAGGAAAGCTTTACGGGCTCAATTCAAGCGGCCCCGCTCCTTTAGGCCTGACTGCGGAACGCGTAAGCGCGCGCGGCCACAAAACCATACCGGTTTACGGCTGGGAAGCCGTTACCGTTCCCGGTATACCCGGCGCCTGGGCGGAGCTTTCCCGCAGGTTCGGCAGATTAAAGCTTTCAGACGCTCTTAAAGGCGCGATAGGATACGCAAGGGAAGGATACGCCGTCTCCCCCGTAGTCGCGTCTGCGTGGGCCTCCGCCGCGGAGACTTATAAAAACAGGCTGGAGTCAGCGCTAGCAAGGCATTGGTTTGACACGTTTTCAAAGCGGGGCAAAGCTCCCGGCAGCGGAGAGATAATCCGCCTGCCCCATCATGCGGACACGCTCGAAGACATTGGGCGCACTGAGGCGGAAAGCTTTTACCGCGGAGAGCTCGCCTCGAAGATAGCGGCATTCGCAAAGAGCACCGGCGGTTATATTACCGAAGACGACCTTGCCGAATTCAAGCCCGAATGGGTAGAACCGCTGAGCGTCAAATACAGGGGCTATGAGGTATGGGAGCTTCCGCCTAACGGCCATGGACTGGTGGCGCTGATGGCGCTGAATATACTTGAAGGTTTCGAGCCTCTTAAATATGGAGACGCGGAAAGCGCACACCGCCAGATAGAGGCGGTTAAGCTCGCGTTCACGGACGGCTTGAAGTACATTGCCGAACCCGCTTATATGAGCGTAGAGGCAAAGGAGCTGCTCTCGCCCGAATACGCGTCAGCGCGGCGCGCGCTTATAAAAAAGAACGCCATAATCCCCCAGCCCGGCAGCTTCGGCGACCATGGCACGGTCTACCTCGCTACAGCCGACGGGGAGGGCAATATGGTGTCATACATACAAAGCAACTACTTAGGATTCGGCTCGGGGCTTGTCGTTCCGGGCACCGGCATAGCGCTGCACAACCGCGGAGCTAATTTCAGCCTCGACCCGCAAAGCCCCAACTGCCTGTCGCCCGGCAAACGCCCTTATCACACTATAATACCGGGCTTCCTTACACGGGAAGGCAAGCCGTTTGGGCCTTTTGGCGTAATGGGCGGCTTCATGCAGCCGCAGGGGCACGTACAGGTGATTGTTAACATGCTCGATTACGGGCTGAATCCGCAGGCCGCGCTGGACGCCCCGCGCTGGAGATGGGACGAAGGCCTTAACGTCGCGGTGGAGGAGAGCTTCGACGGCGCACTGATGCGCCAGCTTATCGACCGCGGTCATGAAGTAAAACGCGAAACGTCAAATCTGGGCGCGTTCGGCCGCGGGCAGATAATACTTAAAGACAAAGAAGGCGTGCTGACCGCCGGCACCGAGCCGCGGGCCGATTCGGCGGCTGCCGCCTGGTAAAGCGCTGATTCGCGCCATGATATTTACCCTGATAAATGTCTTCTCCTTCAGATAAACACTGATCATTTCAATGTTACCCATGGAGAAGACAATACCGGGATAATTATTCATCTGTCTCCTGCGCAAGCGCGGCCGCATTTATATCCGCAGCTTCTTCGTTTGCCGCCCTGCTGCCCGTCACTTTAAGATTAACGAGCGCCATTACGGCCATCGCCCCGCCGAGTATTAAAAACGTGCTGCCCATGCCGAGGCTGTCGGAAACGAGCCCAAACAACGGGAAAATGAGTATCATTACCACGCTGCAAATCATACTTTCAAACGACAGTATGGTCGCGCGTTTGTCGGACGGTATCAGCCTGTTTATATAATCCCTCGTGGCGACGAAAACTATCGTTTCCAGCGCGCTTATCACGCAAAGCGGTATCAGCGCAAAGTCGGTAAAGTACATCGAAATTACGGACAGCGCGATAAGTACGGGCGTTATCTTCAGTATCGCCGACTCGCCCAGCGCCTTCTCCGCTTTCTCCGCTTTCTCCGCGAGAGCCGCACCAGCCGCAGCAGCCGCGGACGACGCCGCGAGGTACAGCCCAATGCCGAATACGTCCGTTCCTCCCTCCCACGCTATCTGCAGATAATAGAACGACAGCGTTACGCTCGCCGACAGTATGCCGGTAAACAGTATGAGATAGAAAAGCCGCCTGCTGCCCTTTACGGCCTCAAAGCTGTCGCGGTATTGCTTTTTTACAGCGCCAACTATGCCGCACTTTGTTTTCGCTATCGGGGGTTCTTTGAATAGCAGCCCGGTAATAAACGCCGCGACGCTGAGCGCTATGGCTATAATATAGGCGTACTCGTACTTTATATTGCCAGCAAAACCGCCCAGCACAAGCCCCAATATATTCGTCGACTGGAATATCAGCTCGTTTCTGCCCGCGACTTTCAGATATTTATGCTCCTTTTTTTCGAGCAGCAGCGAGTCGTATACGAGCGCCTCGCCCGCTCCCGACTCGAAGTTGTAAGAAAGCGCAGTTATTACAAAGCTCAGCGCGAACATCGCAAAGCTGCCCGAGAATATCATAAGCACCCTTGAGCCCACGGAGAGCGCTATGCCCACAAGGCGGCTCATCTTCCTGCCGAACATGTCGGCCACCGCGCCCGTGGGCGTCTCCATCAACAGTGACGTAACGTGAAATATGCCCTCTAACAGCCCTATCTCAAACAGCGATAACCCTTTGGACGCCAGATACAGCATCCATATGCCGTTCGTAACGTCTATGCTTTTAATGAACGTGAACACATAGTTCACAGCTATGTTTTTATAGTAAGTCATTATATTCCTCCGATTGTACTGCCGTTATATCGCGAGGAATAAAAAACCCTCAAGCTGTTAGCTTAAGGGCGTTTATTAACTATCCTAAAGCTGACATAACAGCAAATTATTTCCACTAATATTCATATCTCTACCCGCGCGGAAATAGATGCTGTACATGCCGCACCTTATCGTCTGCCATTTTAGCATTTTTAAGTTTTTGGCTTCCTTCATTTTCATAACGATTTATTGTATTCTTTAATCAACATTTTGTCAATAAACAACCGGTTGTCACTCGTTTTTAAGCAACTCCCCCAAATGCTTCTTCGCTTTTTTGTCGAGCAGCCCGCCCGTCATCGCGTCCATTATGTAGCTCTCGATAGCGTCGCTTGTCTTTACTTTTCTAATCATAGCAAGAACCTCGAGTATGTCTGTAAGCACGAGTTTCCTCATCGTTTCGCGTACGCCGCCAAGGTCGAGCGACAATAGCTTTTCGGCTATAACGCCGTGAAGCTTTGGTTTATACGGCACTATTTCTTTTAAGCGCTGCACGCACTGGCGTACGGTTATCGGCTTTTCGTCATACAGAAGTTCAAGATACTCCCCAATTACGCCGTCGAGCCACCCGTCGTCCCATCTCGCGTTAGCCGCTATCAATATCGCTCCTATGTTGCGCTGGAACGAGTTATCGCTTTTAAGCTTCTCCCTGAACGTCTCGCGGTAAGTATATACGTCGTCCGCAATACGCGAACGGCTCTCAAGCAGCAGCAGCGACGGGTACCTAATAGCGTCGTTCTTTTCGCAAAGCCACGCGACTATATCCGCTATATCGCCTGCACTCAGCCTTTCCGCCGATTCCGCGATACCGTTTTCATCCGCCCCCATCAGATCTTCAAGCGTCATAAAATACTCCTTTGACTTAAGTCAGATATCCAGCGCCATCTCGTACTGCCGGATGTTTTCTTCAAACCCGTGCTTTGTGGCGAACCCCCTCATACTCGCGCATCCGCCGTCAACATTTAAGAACGAAACGCATTCGGTTTCGGCCTGCTGCGCAAGACTGCAGAGCAGCTGCGATCCTAACCCCCTGCCGCGGCAATCGCTTCTCACCGCAAGCTGGGCAACCCTGCCGGTATTAACGTTTATTATACCGTAGCCCGCAAACCCGCTCGAATACTCTATAACGGCGGCGGCATGCTGCCCGGGCACGGCGTTTATCGAATCGAACGTGTTCTGCCACGTCGGGCTGTAATCCCAGAATCGCTGTACGTCAGCGCATATACCACCAGCGTCAACTAAACGCGCGGCAGTTTCTTCAGCACATAGCCTGTCCTTGTTAACGCTATAGCATATGAGCTCGCGCTTAATAGAAAATCCTAACCCCTTATAAAGCGCAAGCGCGGGCTCGTTTTGCTGTATCACTTCCAGCACATACCTCTTTGCGCCCGCCGCTTTGAGCAGCGGCAGGCAGTAAGCGAACATATCCTTTGTGAGCCCTTGCCTGCGGTATTCCGGCACTACGCCCGTACCGGCGTTGTACGCCGTAAGCTCACCGTCAAGCTCCCTTACGCCGTTCAGTATAAAAGCGCGCAGCCCGCCGCCAACAAACGCGCCTGCAGACAGCGAGGGCGCGAAGCCGTTCGCGCTCAAAAACGCGGTGAATTTATCATAAGGCATATATGCCGGCACGAAATAATCGGAAAACGCCGAAAGAAACGCGCCGTGTATAAACTGCGCCTCAGTATTATTTAAGCTGCTGTAATTAATTTTAGCCATTAATCGCCCCTTTTCATATCATCGTATATATGAGTATACCAGAATACGCCGAATCAATCAAAACGCGGGCATGTACTCAATAAACAGTACGGTATTATCCCTTATTTAACTTGAATATGTATAATTCAGGATATATAATATATACGGCATATCTAGTATTTCCTCAACATATTCAATTCTGAAAGGAGAAACCCATGAAATCTCGCGCAGAAATAAAAGCAATCGCGAAAGAAAGATTCCAAAGCCAGTACGGCGTTACGGTAGGGGCAGGCTTTCTTATTATGCTTCTTACAGGGTGCGTGGGCTGGACTTTTGTGGGCACGCTTTTACTTGTGCCTCCGCTTACTGTGGGGTTGGTGTGGTTCAGCATAAAGGTATACAAGGGCCAGCAGGCGGACATAAGCGACGCGTTCACCGGATTCAGCGACTTCGGGCGCAATGTGGCAGGCATGCTCTGGATGTGGCTGTTCACCTTCCTGTGGTCGCTGCTGTTTGTAATACCCGGCATCGTAAAGGGCATAGCCTATTTCATGACGCCCTACATACTTGCCGATACCAAGAACGTTTCCGCGACCGACGCGCTTAAGCTTTCGATGCGTATGACGCAAGGCTATAAAGGCGAAATATTCGTAATGATACTAAGCTTTTTAGGCTGGGCAATACTCAGCGGGTTGACGGGCGGATTGCTGTGGATATTCTATGTCGGGCCTTACTGGAACACAAGCTTTGCCGGGCTTTATGAAGAGCTTAAAGCCAACGCTTTGGCCAAAGGCGTAATACGGTCAGAAGAGCTTGAGTAAATGAGACAGAGTAAGAGCCGTCCCTGGGACGGCTCTTTGATACAGTTAAAAAAGTCACATGCTGTCATTCTGAAGGAGTGTAACGACTGAAGAATCCCCTTCTTTTAAAACTCTTTACATGGGATTCCTCGCAAGCTCGGAATGACAAACGGAGAGTATCGACACTCTGAAAGAGCCGTCCTTATGGGCGAAGGGTTGTTATACGTAGCTAAAGGCAACTTTTCGAGTCGTATATTGCTTATACCGGCCTGTTATACCCTAATCCGTCAAAACGGTCAGTATTTACACCCCGTATTACAGCTTCGCTCCGCATTCGCCGCAGAATTTTGTACCCGGCGCGTTCTCCGACCCGCAATTGGGGCAGTATGCGGCAGCGGCGCCCAGCTTTGTACCGCACTCGCCGCAGAACTTTACCCCCGGCTCGTTTTCCACCCCGCAGTTCGGGCAGACGCGAGCCGCCTTCTCACGCTCCTGCACGCGCTTTTTCTCTTCGGCCTCGCGCTCGGCCTGCTGCGCTTCCTCCTTCTTCCTTTGTAGCAGTTTATCTATATCTTCCACCTCGCCGTAAAGCTCGCTAAACTCGTTATACTTTCCGGCGCCTTTATGTGCTTCATAAACGGCTTCACCTATGCGCGCAAGCGCTTCGCGCTTCTTTGAATTCAATTCTCCCACTTCGGTCTTAAGAAGAAATGCGTTCATCGACGCGTCTTTTTTTGCTTCCTCGCCCATCAAAGGCTGCATGCCTTTTATAAGCCCGCCAAGGCCGCTTAAAAAATCGCTCATGGTAAGACCTCCCGTAATTTGCTTATTTATTTCATTATACAGCAGCCGCAGCCAAAAACAAGCTTGCAGCCGCATCGTCATTTAATATTCGGCGCAATATTTTAAATGTTCAAAAATGTTTCATATTGCCGCCATTTTGCGGTAAAAAATGCAGTATAGAATAATGAGTGTATAAGGAGGATCATATCAATGGAATACAACGTATACAGTTCATATAACCCTTACAATCAGCAGCAGCCGCAAAAGCCGAAACGTGAAAGCGGCTTTCGTGCTTTCGCGCTGGTGCTTGCCGGGGCTGTTTTGGGCTCGCTTATAGGCGGAGGCGTTATAGGCCTTGCTTTGAGCGGGCGCGATAACGACGAATCGCTTACCGCCGCACAGCGCAGCTACATTGACGCCGCCGTAGCCAAAAGGCTTAAAAACGCCGAAGCGGACGTACTGCCGCTGAGCACGAACGGCGGCGAATATTCGGGCGTACAGGCTGTTGCGGAAGCAGTGATGCCCTCGGTCGTGGGCGTGCGCACCGTTGAGAGCGTGCGGGGCTTTTGGCAGGACAGAGAGGTGGAAGGCGTAGGTACGGGCACAATAGTCAGCAGCGACGGCCTTATACTGACAAACCAGCACGTCGTCTCGAGCAACCCGAAATCCATCACCGTGACGCTGCTGGACGGCTCTGAATACAGCGCTAGGGTGCTTTTCTCAGACGAAACGATGGACCTTGCGGTAATAAAGATAGACGCGACCGGCCTTAAAGCAGCAAGGCTCGGAAATTCCGACGCTGTGGCTGTGGGCGAGACCGCGATAGCAATTGGCAACCCTCTCGGGCTCAATTATCAGCGCAGCGTTACTGCCGGCATAGTGAGCGCTTTGGGGCGCAGCATACTGATAAGCCGTACGCAAATTGCTCAGAACCTGATACAGACAGACGCCGCCATCAACTCGGGCAACAGCGGCGGGCCTCTACTTAACTCGGCGGGAGAAGTAATAGGCATCAACTCGTATAAGCTCAAGAGCGGAGAGGGCATGGGGTTCGCGATACCGGTAAACGTGGTTACCCCCGTGATAGAGCAGATATTGAATACGGGCTCGTTCAGCGAAGCCAAGCTCGGCGTTTCCGTAATCGACAAAGAGCTGCTCAACTACTACGAAAACAGCGGCATAACGCTGGACAGCGGGCTTTACGTATACGACGTGGACGCGCTCTCCGACGCATACGCCAAGGGCTTAAGAGCGGGCGACGTTATTACGAGCGTAGGCGAGGCCGAGGTAAACACGCTGTTCGACCTTAAAAAACAGCTTTACAGCCTAAAGCCCGGAGATATCGTGTCCCTTAAGATATTAAGGAACGGCTCGGAAATGGAATTCAGCGTAATGCTTTTGACAGCGTAAAGACTGACTATATGAAGTCAAGTTAAAAATTGCTGGATACAGCAAAGAAAGAACCTTGAAAATAATGCATGCTGAATAAGCCTAAGCCATGGCGGCATGGGTCTGCTGATGAAGGGTGTCTAAAC
>JAEZIZ010000045.1 GCA_023415915.1 Bacillota bacterium
GCGTGCTTGTATATGAAATACGCGTCATTTTTAAGCGCTTCGAGCAGCTTTCCCCATGCTTCGCCGGCCGGCACGGCGTCCTCTGCGGCCCGGGACGTAACTACCTTCTGCGCGGCCTGCTTCTTTACTGTCTGCTTTTTTACCGGCGCTTCGGGCTTTTCCTGCGGCGCTGCAGCGCCGCGCTCCTCAAGTGCCTTAAGCCGCGCTTCGAGCTTTTCCAGCCGCTCCGCAGAGCCGGAATCTTTATCGTCCTCGGGGCACATAAGCTCCATTACCGCTGTTTCAAGCACTATATCCGCCCTAAGGTTAAGCCGCATTTCGTATTCCTTGCGTATAAGTATATCGAGCGCTCGAAGGCATGCGGCTTTGCCGTAACTTTTAGCAAGAGGCATAAGCTTTTCGTCCTGTTCATCAACGCCCGCGCCCGCCGAGAGCCACATCATTCTGCGGAATATGTCCGCAATATCTTTTATCAGCGTGCGCGTGTCCGCGCCCAAATCGATAATAGCCCGCAACTGTTCCAACGCGGCTTTTTCTTCATACCTCGCTATGTGCCCTGCCAGCGTAAGCACCATCTGCGTGTCGCCGCCGCCCAGCGCTTCGGATACGTTTTCGGGCGTGATGTCGCCGTAAGCGCTGCACTGGTCGAGTATTGAAAGCGCGTCTCTCATGCCGCCTTCCGCCGCGCGCGCTATCATCTTAAGCGCCTCGTCGCTGTAGTTAAAGCCTTCCGCCTCCGATACCTTCTTCAGCCTCGCCGTTATTGTATCGACTGGCAGGCGTTTGAAGTCGAACCTCTGGCAGCGCGAGCGTATTGTAGCGGGCAACTTGTGCGGCTCGGTAGTAGCGAGTATGAATATCACATGCGCGGGCGGTTCCTCAAGCGTTTTAAGCAAAGCGTTGAACGCCCCCGCAGAGAGCATATGCACTTCGTCGATAATGTATACCTTGTAGCGGCAAACAGCGGGCAGCAGGCCGACCCTGTCCCGCAGGTCCCTTACGCTGTCCACGCCGTTGTTGGACGCCGCGTCTATCTCTATTATGTCCGTGGCGTTGTCGGAAGCTTTGCATACGTCGCATTTTCCGCACGGCTCCGCGCCCGCCCTATTTGTGCAGTTGACGGCCTTGGCGAATATCTTGGCAAGGCTTGTCTTGCCCGTGCCTCTCGGCCCGGTGAAAAGATATGCGTGCGAAATACGCCCGCTCTCTATTTCTCCCGTCAATACGCGGACAATATGCTCCTGCCCGGACACTTCGCCGAACGATTCAGGCCGCCATGCGCGGTATAACGATTTGTGCGACATTCATCTGCCTCCTGTAATTTAAGCCGCATATAATATACCATTTTTGCACCGGCGTTGTCCATATTAAGGCTTGCCGCAATCAAGCGGGAATACTATTATTACGGCGTGACGGAACAACTTTGGAGCATAACGCGTCTTATCAGTACTAGCAAAGGGAGATGGAGTACATGAAAAAGTTATGTTTGGTATTTATAGCCGCAGCTTTGCTGCTTCTCGCGGCGGCATGCGGCGAAAGAAGCGACGTAATAGGCATACGCGGTGAAGTTACGAATATAACAACGGGCAAAAATACCGTTATTCTGGTGGAAGGCAAAGTCGCGGACGATACCATTTACGACAAAGCGAGCGTTACCGTTAAGCCCGATACCAGGATTTTAAGCATGAAGGACGGAAAAGAAACGGAAGCAAGCCTTGAAGATATTAAGCTGTTTGATACGGTGGAAGTCGTTTTCACAGGGCCGGTAGCGGAAAGCTATCCCGTTCAGGGTTCGGCAAAGCTGGTAAGGATATTGAACAAATAATATCGCCTGGCAAATAAAAGCCGTTAAGTCAATATGACAAACATTACAAGTTGTTGAAATGTAAACAAATTTAATGGGGGTTATATTGGCTTAATATTTATGTTATACTTCAATAACAGAATCGTAACACTAGAGGTGCGCTTTGAAGTCCAGGTTTATTGACACTAGGATGTTTAAATATATAGATTGGCTGCTGTTTGCCAATATAGTCGTACTGGTGCTGTTCAGTTTTGTAGCTATAGCGAGCGCGTGCTCTTCCGCGATAGAAGGCGGCGGGTCGCTCTCGGAAGTGCTCTCTCAGCTCAACCTCGATTACGTAATACAGCAGATCACATGGTTCGGAGTCAGCCTTGTCGCTTTGTTTATCGTGCTGCTCCCTGATTATAACGCAATAGGCGAGTACTATAAATGGATATACATTATGCTTATCGGGTTGCTTGTTGCGGTCACGTTGTTCGGCACTACGGTAAACGGCGCAAAAGGCTGGTTCAGGATAGGCACTTCAGGGTTCCAGCCGAGCGAGATTGGCAAAATAGCAATAATAATAACGCTGGCAAAGATGATATCCAACCGCACGAAGGGCAGAGACGGTGGCATAAGAAAGATAAAGGATATACTGCCCATAGTCGGCGTATTCCTTGCCCCGTTCGCGCTTATAGTGGTGCAGGGAGATTTGGGTACCGCGCTTGTTTATGCATTTACGTTCTTTGTAATGCTGTTCATAGCCAAAACCAGCATACGGATTATATTGATACTATTAGGCAGCGTAGGCGTCGCCATACCGGCAGCGTGGTTTGTGCTTGCCGATTATCAAAAGAACAGGATATATACGTTTATCGGCATCAAGCCTCAGGATATGTCGAAAGAAAAGTTTGAATCGCTGCAATACCAGTCATTAAGAGCCCAGCAGGCGGCGGGATCGGGTCAGCTTACAGGCAAAGGGCTTTTCTCTATGGGCGGTACCAGCCGGTTGAGCAACATACCCGAGAAGCACACCGACTTCATATTCGCGTCCACTACGGAAGCGATGGGGTTTATAGGAGCGATGATAATAATACTGCTGTATATACTGCTGCTTTCAAGAACGTTTTACCTTGCGACAAAAGCAAAGGACGAATTCGGTACGCTTATAATATTCGGTGTTCTGGCGATGACTTTATTTCATATATTTGAAAATATAGGGATGAATTTAGGCGTCATGCCTATAACGGGAATTCCTCTGCCGTTTATCAGTTACGGCGGGTCGAACCTGCTTACGAATATGATAGCTTTCGGGCTTGTGATAAACGTAAGCATGCGACGACAACGATGGGGGGTACAGAGTGCGTAACGCTATTGAACTTATACAAAAGAGAATATCTACACGCACATATTCCGCGCAGCCTGTTGAAAAGGAAAAGCTGGACGCGATAAGCAAGTTCATAAGCGAACTTGAGGGCAACCCGTTCGGAGCGAAAGTGCGTATATCGCTTTTCGGAAGCGAAGCTTCTGGGCGTCTCGGTACATACGGGCTTATAAAGGGCGCTAATATGTATCTTGCGGCATGCGTCAAAAAAGATGAAAAGGACCTCGAAGGCCTGGGGTACGAGTTTGAAGAAGCGGTGCTTTACGCAACGTCTCTCGGGCTTGGCACGTGCTGGATAGGCGGGATTTTTACGCGCGGCGCATTTGCCGAGCTGATGAATACACAGGACGAACTGCTGCCCGTAATATCGCCTTTGGGCTACGCGGCGGAAAAAAAGTCGGTTGTAGAGAGAATCGTAGCTGCGGGCGCGGGAGCCCGCAAGCGCAAACCGAGCCATGAGCTGTTCTTTGACGGCGGCTGGACAAAGCCTCTTGAAGCGCAAGGGGATATGCTTACGTGCCTTGAAATGGTGCGGCTCGCGCCTTCCGCTTCCAACAAACAGCCGTGGAGGGCTCTGCGCACGGAAAGCGGCTTGCACTTCTATATGAAGAAGGACAATGCTTACATCGGCAACAAGCTTGGATTCTGCTTACAGCGGATCGACATGGGTATAGTGGCGTGCCACTTGTCTCTTGCAGCCCAGCAGCTTGGGCTTAACGGCGCAATAGTAATCGACGACCCAAAATTAACGGGAGAAGCCGAAAGCAGCGCGGGGCTTTACTACAGCTTTTCATGGCGTTAAAACACGTTTTCCCATTGTAATGTGTCTATATCCTTGATATGGGTTATGTAAAATGCCGCCTCCGAAATTTGAGCGAGCGCTTCTTCTTTTGACCCTGTGTGGCAGTAGCTTTGAAGGCTCTTAGCGGCGGCGGATATGCTGTCCACCTCTTTATGCTCAAAAAGCGCCTCGAATTTTCTTTTTTCTTTTTCCCAGTTTGCGCAGAACATATCGGCCGCAGCTGCAGCCAAAGTGAAATCGTCGTTTTCCAGTGCCGTTTTTACCTGCTCAAGGTCTCGAGTTAATTCCTGTGTCGCGTTGTCAACATAGTGATTTTGCAGTATTGAGCCCCCGACCATGAGCAGCAGCAGCAGAGCGAGCGTTATTTTTCTAGCCATTCTTCATGTTACCTGTTGTCTGTTTGCCGTTATAATCCTGCAGAAAAACGCTGCCCGTCTCGTCGCTCGTGGCGATGAGCACTTCTTTTATATCCCAAATATTCTTTTTAGAAAGCAGCTGCATCAGGTCTTTTTCCTTGAAGCCGAGCGCCTCGAGATTTTTACGCTTTAATTTGCCGTCCAATATCACGTCATAGCAAAAGCCAGGATTGGGCGGATCTATATTCATATCCACAGGCTGCAGGTTTCGCTTCTGCGGCTTTAGCATTACGCTTAATTCTCCGTTCGTTTCAAGTACGGCGTAATGAACGTCGCTTATGTTTATTACATTTTTGGTGCGAAGCTGTTCGAACAAATCGTTAAAATTGTAGTTGAGGCGCTTAAGTTCTTTTTCCACTATAACGCCCTTGTGTATTATAATGCTCGGCTTGCCGGAAACGACTGCGCGCAGCTTTTCGCTCTTCATCGTTATGAACGCTATGAAGTTATGCAGCAGCAGCAGCGTAACAATAGGTACTATGCCGTATGTAATAGGAATACCCGAGCTGTTCATAGGCATGCTCGCGACGTCGGCTATCATTATCGCTATCACCAGCTCAAACGGCTGCAGCTCGCCTGCCTGCCGCTTGCCCATCAGGCGCATCGCAAACATCGAGAAAAAATATATGATTATTGTCTTTATCAACACGTTGAGCATATGATTATTTTTAGCGGCTCGGACGGATAATATGTGCCGATTAAGCAGCCGCTTGTTTTAAGTTTTTTTATGCCGCGGAGTATGATATCATAGCGTTGGAGGACGTATGGACATAAATTATGAGATACTTAAGCGATTAGAGCAGCATTATCCGGATGCAAAGCCGGGGCTTCACTTCGGCAGCGCGTTTCAACTGCTGATAGCGACGATACTTTCTGCGCAAACTACCGACAGGCAGGTAAACGCCGTTACCGAAGGGCTTTATAAATCGCACCCCGACGCGAAAAGCATGCTTGCCTTGAGCCGGGACGAGCTTGAAGTTATAATAAAAAGCTGCGGTTTTTATAAGACGAAGGCTAAAAACGTGCTTGAAACATGCCGTATACTGGTGGATAAATACGGCGGGGAAGTGCCGCAGACAATGGATGAGCTTACCGCTTTGTCCGGAGTGGGGCGCAAGACCGCCAATGTCGTGCTTTCCAACGCGTTTGGCATACCTGCGATAGCGGTGGATACGCATGTGTTCCGCGTGACAAACAGGCTGGGGCTTGCCGACGCAAAGGACGTTCTCGAAACGGAAAAACAGCTTATGCGGGCGATACCAAAGGACAAGTGGTCTAGGGCGCACCACTGGCTTATATGGCACGGCAGGCGCGTGTGCTTTGCGAGAAAGCCGGATTGCGGCGGGTGCTTTCTTGCAGACGTCTGCAAATACGCGAAGGAAAGATAGTTATGTTCGTAGATAAAGTAAAAATATACATAAAGGCGGGCGACGGGGGAGCGGGCAGCGTATCGTTCCACCGCGAGAAGTTTGTCAACGCCGGCGGACCCGACGGAGGCGACGGCGGCAAGGGCGGAGACATAATATTCGCGGCAGATGACGGCATGCGCACGCTGATGGATTTCCGCTATCAGCAGAAATACGTCGCGCAGAACGGCGAAAGCGGCGGCAAGAGCAACAAGCACGGCAAAGACGGAAAAGGCCTTATAATACGCGTTCCGCCCGGAACGGTGATAAAGGACTTCGAGACCGGACGCGTAGCCGCCGATATAAGGGAAGGAAGCCGCGTGCTGCTCAAAGGCGGCAAGGGCGGCAAGGGCAACGCAAGGTTCGCTACGCCGACAAGACAGAAGCCGTCGTTCGCGACAGCCGGAAGAAAGAGCAAGGGAAGGTTTGTCGTGCTCGAGCTTAAGACGATTGCGGACGTTGGGCTCATTGGCTTCCCGAGCGTAGGAAAATCAACGCTGCTCGCCGCTTGCACAGGCGCACGGCCCAAAATAGCCGATTACCATTTTACAACATTGTCGCCTAATCTAGGCGTCGTGCAGTCGCATGAAGCAAGCTTTGTGATGGCCGATATACCCGGCCTAATTGAAGGCGCGCACGAGGGAGCGGGGCTCGGGCTCGACTTTTTGCGGCATATAGAGCGTACAAGGATGCTTATACACGTCGTGGACGCGTCGTGTTTTGAAGGGCGCGACATAATTGACGACTACGAGGCAATCAGGAACGAGCTTTCAAGCTACTCCGCGGAGCTTGCGGCAAAGCCGGAGATAGTTGCGGCTAATAAGATGGATATGCCGGGTGCGCAGGAAAACGCGCAAAGGCTTCGGGAATACCTTTCGCCCAAAGGCATAGAGGTATATGAGATAATCGCTGCTATAAAGGAAGGCGTAAAAGAGCTGATGGAGCGGGCAAGCGAGATACTTTCGGGCCTTCCCGTACCGCAGCCGGACGTGCCCGACGGCATAATAGAGGAATGGGCGCTCGAGCGCGACGACATGGGCTTTGAAGTGGTAAAGCAGGACGGTGTTTATTACGTCGACGGTTCGCTGATACAGGAGATAATGGCAAAGACGGACCCCAACGATGTGGATTCCATGCGGCACTTTCAAAAGCTGCTTAAGGATTTCGGCATAATCAAAGCGTTAAGGCAGGAGGGCGCAAAGACTGGCGATACCGTCTGCCTCGAGGGCATGGAATTTGACTTTATAGACTGACAAAAAAGAATTGCCGGGGTGACATAAGGAGGAGTTTATGCTTACAAGCAAACAGCGCGCGGCGCTCAAGGCGATGGCAAACAGTTTGGAGCCAATAATACATGTGGGAAAAGCGGGTGTTACCGACAATGTGATAATGCAGGCGGACGAAGCGCTTACCGCGCGCGAGCTTATAAAGGGCACCGTGCAGCAAGCTGCGCCGCTGAGCGCCGCTGAAGCGCTCCGTGCTATAGCGCAAGCGACAGGCGCGGAGGAAGTACTTTCGTCGGGCCGCAGGTTTGTGCTTTACCGACCGAGGCCTAAAGACCCCGGTATAAGATTTTGAGCCCGCACCGTTGAAATAGCACTTTTTATGTGATATAATTAATTTAATTGGATTGGCAGGAGATTTGAGCCGTACCTTATTTTTAGGGTACGGCTTTTATATTTGTTAAAAGATTTCAATTTCTGGAGGATCTTTAATGACTTATGATGTGGCGGTAATAGGCGCGGGAGTCGTCGGCTGTATGATAGCAAGAGAGCTTTCGATGTACGATGTAAGCGTCTGCGTGCTGGAAGCCGCGGCGGACGTAGCGGCAGGTACTAGCCGCGCGAACAGCGGCATAGTGCACGCGGGCTACGACGCCGAGCCGGGAAGCCTTAAAGCCATTATGAACGTTGCCGGATGCGGCATGATGAGCAGCGTTGCCGAGGAGCTGGGCGTGCCGTATAAGAACTGCGGCTCGCTTGTGGTTGCGTTTGGCGGGGAAGAGGAGAGGAGCCTTGAAAAGCTGGCGCTGCGCGGAGCAAAAAACGGCGTAAAAGCCGATATAATATCCTCCGCGCAAGTAAGGCTTTTAGAGCCTTCGCTGAGCGGCGATATAACTTCGGCGCTGTACGCCCCGGCGGCGGGTATTATCTGCCCCTGGACGCTGACAATAGCGGCCGCCGAGAACGCGGCGGGCAACGGCGTGGAATTCTTTTTCGGACGGCGCGTAACGGAGATTAGCCGCAAAGACGGAATATATACGATAACGGCCGGAGGGGAAAAATTCGCCGCAAAGCGGATAATCAATGCGGCGGGCGTTCATGCCGATGAGATATCAGCAATGGCCGGCGGCGAGACTTTCGGGCTGCGCGCGAGAAAAGGCGAGTACATTGTATTCGACACGGCGATGGAGGCAAAGACGGATATAGTCATTTTCGGCACGCCCAGCGACAAGGGCAAAGGCGTGCTTGCCGCACCTACCGTGCACGGCAACATGCTCGCAGGGCCTACGTCGGTATTCGTTGACGACAAGGAAGATAAATCGACAACTGCGCAAGGGCTTTCCGAAGTGTTCGAAGGCGCAAAAAGATATGTTCCGGGCTTTGATAAAAGGTACGCAATTGCGGTGTTCGCGGGGCTGCGCGCCGTGCCGGAATGCCACGACTTCATTATAGAGCGCTCAAAGAAAGCGCCGGGGCTTCTCAACGTAGCGGGCATAGAGTCGCCGGGGCTAACGGCCGCTCCCGCCATAGCCCAGCATGGCGTGGACGAGCTGCTGTTTTAAAAAAGCCCGCCCGCAGCCAAACAAAGCGCGACGCGCATAAGAAAGCATATAGAGGCTTTCGCGGACGCAAGCCCGCAGCGCAAGCAGGAGCTTATAAATAAAGACCCCAGGTACGCGAACGTCGTGTGCCGCTGCAAGCACGTAACCGAAGCGGAGGTAGTGGAGAGTATAAGGCGGCCTTGCGGCGCTACAACGGTGGACGGCGTAAAGTTCAGGACGGGAGCGGGCATGGGCAGATGCCACGGAGGCTTCTGTATGCCGCGCATTATGCGCATACTGTCGCGCGAGCTTGGACGGGATATGGGCAGCATCACAAAGGACGGGGAAGGGTCGTATATACTTACGGGCCGCACAAAGGAGGATAAATGAGAGCGGATGTGGCAATAGTGGGCGCCGGCCCTGCGGGGCTTGCGGCGGCGATAGCGGCAAAGGAAAACGGCGCCCGGGACGTCGTTATAATAGACAGGGAGGAAGGCCCGGGCGGCATACTGCGTCAGTGCATACACAATGGCTTCGGGCTGCATATGTTCGGTGAGGAGCTCACGGGCCCCGAATACGCCGCGAGATACATAGACAAGGCAAAAGCGTCAGGCGTCGAATTTTTAAACGAAACGATGGTGCTCGACATATCGAAGGACAAGGTGCTGACCGTAGCCGGCAGGAACGGCGGCCTTCAGTACATTGAGGCGGGCGCGGTAGTGCTCGGCATGGGCTGCCGCGAGCGGAGCGCGGGCGCGCTTATGATACCAGGCGACAGGCCGTCGGGAGTGCTTACCGCGGGCACGGCGCAACGCTTTGTAAATATAGAGGGTTATATGCCCGGCAAAGAGGTAGTGATATTGGGCTCGGGCGACATAGGCCTCATTATGGCGCGCAGGATGACGCTGGAAGGCGCTAAAGTTAAGATGGTGCTTGAACTGATGCCTTACTCGGGCGGGCTTTTGCGCAACATAGTGCAGTGCCTAGACGACTTCGGCATACCTTTGAGGCTTTCGCATACCGTGAGCGCCTTGCACGGCAAGGAGAGACTTAGCGGCGTCACCGTCGCGGCGGTGGGCAAAGACTTAAAGCCCATAGCAGGCACGGAGGAATACGTGCCGTGCGACACATTGCTGCTTTCGGTGGGGCTGATACCCGAGAACGAGCTGTCGCGCGGCTTGGGGCTGCTGATAGACCCCGTTACGGGCGGGCCGGTAGTGGACAGCGACATGCAGACGACAGCCCCCGGAGTATTCGCGTGCGGCAACGCCGTTCAAGTGCACGACCTTGCGGACAACGTCAGCGAAGAAGCGGCGCGCGCGGGGCGGGCAGCCGTCGAATACTGCAGGCGCGCGCAGTCAAAGCAGCATTACAACACATACGCGGGGACGGGCGTAAGGTATGTCGTGCCGCAGCGCATTAACGCGGACGAAAAAGACAAGGTGCTGTTTTTCCGGGCTTCGGGCGTTTACAAAAACTGCCGTACGGTCGCGAAGTGCGGCGGGAAACAAATAGCGTCAAAAAAGCGCGTACGGTGCGCGCCCGGCG
>JAEZIZ010000089.1 GCA_023415915.1 Bacillota bacterium
CCTGATTTTCTCTCGATAGCCCGCACGGCGTCCTGCAGACGTCTGTTTTCCTATACCCTTTTTGAGCCATATGTTTTTTGTCCACCATACTTAATCTCGGGGTTGACTTTTAATAGTTAGTCTTTCATTAGGCTGACTCAAAAGTTATTATTGCCTCAGCCCGCGTTCAAAATACAGACGAACAGTCTTAATATAACAGAGGATGCGCCTTATTCAGGAATATAATAGCATATTTTATGCATTCAAGCGAATACTACCTTCTTACCCCACCAAGCTTTTGGCTTTATAGGTACCCCGTAAAAATAATGGCGGCCCTTAAAAGCCGCCTATAGAATGTTATTTATAATCTGCCTTAGCATCTCTTTTTGTGTCTTTTGCAGCCTTCATCCACGCCCAGCGCGCTCAATGTTGCATTGACTATTGTAAGGCCGGGAGTGATATCTATAATAGAATTTGTAGACAGAACTACCGAATACGTGTAAGTGCCCGGATCAAGATTTGCGTCAAACAGCTGGAACCCGAACGCTTCGGATTCGAGCACGTTTACCAGCGTCGAGAACGTATACGTTGAACCAACCTTTATCGGCGCGCCGCGATCCTTAATGCGCAGCACTTCAAAATTAAGCGTGACCGATATACCCAGCGGAAGGCTTATTATGCTCGTGAAGTTAAGCAAGATTGACGGATTCTTTAACTCGTCCGCGTCAAGCGTCACGCTGACTACCGAAATAGGGTCTGCCAGCAGCGTTGTGATTACAGGAAGCGGCCCTGCGCCGCCCGTTGCGGCGTTTAGCACAACGTTCGTCCCCTCGCGATTTTCACGGTGGTCGTCGCGGTGGTCATCACGGCGTCCACAGTCGTCACGAAAATCGCGTATGCCAAAATCGCGGCCGCTAAACTGATCTCTGAAATTACTCATATTTTTTCTCCCACTAACATTAGTTTTGGCGATATCGCACGCCCCGTAACTTAATAAGACGGGCGCATAGCCAGTGATAATACATAGTATTCAATATATATACGTTGTGTTAACGGTCGATAATAACGCTTTATTTTATCGCTTAGTATGTGCCTGGGCGCGAATAACGTATTCCAACAATCCCCTGCGCATGTTATAATAATCGAAAATATGTTCCTGTATCAAAAAAGGAGGGCTTGATATGGATATGATACTCGACCGGGGCGCGGAGCCGAGCTTTGAAGACATAAAGGGGTATATAGCGGGAGAAGCGGGAGAAAGATGGGGCAAGCTTACCGGCTATATCGAAGAGGCATATTCCTCAAAACCGCAGATATCATACAGCACATGCTCGGGAAAGCCGGGATGGAACGTAAAGTATAAGAAGGGCGGCAAAGCGCTGTGCACTCTTTACCCCGAGAGCGACGGCTTTATTGCGCTTGTTGTGCTGAATTCTGCGGATATGGATGTATTCGAAGCCGTAAAGAGCGACTATACGGATTACGTTGCAGAGCTTTACGACGGCTGCAAGGTTTTCAACAACACAAAATGGCTGATGATACGAGTATCGGATGATAATGTGCTCGAGGACGTAAAAAAGCTTTTAAAGCTCAAACTCTCAAAAAAATAGAGCCGCGGCGTTTGTTGCCTAAAGCTCTATGAGATAGTTTAAATGTCTGCCGGCGAATCTTAGGCCTGCAGCTAAAGCTCCTTCTTTTCAAATATACAGCGCGAAAGCATGTACGAGAATACATAAAGCGCCGCCAGCATTAAGGGTGAATATATGAGTATGCGCCCTAACAGCTCTTCATTGGGAAGCTTAAACCCGGCCCTGTCCAGAGCAAATACCGCGGCGGTCGGTATCGCCAGCACTATTATCATAAATATCCGCGATTTCTCCACGCCGAATTTGAATATCAGCGGCAGCATAATGCACAGGAACAATATGCTTATTGCGAAAAGAACATACGTTGAAACAAGGTGCTCTTCTATGCCGCTTTTTTTCGTGACAACGTTTATTACTATGCCGAGCAGTACCGACAGCGCCATGCCCGCGAGCGCGAACAGAAAGGACAGCACGTATTTGCTCTTGACTATCGTCTTTCTGGGCAGGGGGAGCGACAACGCGTATTCCTCCCAACCCGCCTGCTTGTCGTATGAAAACGACGTGATTGCGGTCATAGCGGCCAGCAGCACTACCATGCTGCTCATAAACGATGCGTCGTCTACCATAAATGAAAACATCACGTAAAATGCCAGTACGAGCAGCACGGAACGCCCGTATTTGCGTAAACTTATTATATCCTTTATTAACAGCCCTCTCATTATGACTCACTCCTTGCATAAAACAGCATAATATCTTCAATGTTCGCTGGGTCTACGGTTATTCCCGGGTATCGCTTTGCGGCCTTGCTTCTGTCTTTTACAAGCGCCTCATAGCCGAAGCTGTTCCTGCGGTACCCTTCCATGTCGGCCTTATCTATGCGGTCAAAATCGCCAAGTCCGCATTTCATTATGCCGTAATTGTATTTCAGCTCGTCTTTAGGCTTGCTGAATACTATGCTTCCGTCGTGTATCAATGTCACGTAGTCGGCTACCCGCTCCAAGTCGCTTGTAATGTGCGTAGAGAGCAGCACGGCGCGCTCTTCGTCCTGTATGATATCAAGAAATATGTCGAGTATTTCGCTGCGCACGACCGGGTCGAGCCCGCCCGTAGCCTCGTCAAGTATAAGCAGCCTGGGCCGGTGCGCAAGCGCGGCCGAGAGTGATAGCTTTGTCTTGGTACCCTTTGAGAGTTCCTTTACCGTCTTATTCTCCGGCACTCCGAACTTTTTAAGGTATTTTATGAAAAGCCCATCGTCCCAGGTCTTGAATATGTTTTTCAGTACTGACGATATATCCGCCGCCTTTAAGCTTTCGTGAAAGTGGTTTTCGTCCAGCACTACGCCTATCTGCTGCTTAACGTTTATCTCATCCTCAATATGGTCGAGGCCGAGTATATTTACGTCTCCCCTGTCCTTTCTTATCATGTTGAGAATTAGCTTTATCGTCGTGGTCTTGCCCGCGCCGTTGGCGCCTATAAAGCCCATTACGCTGCCTTTGGGCATAGCGAACGTAACGTTTTTAAGGCTGAAGCCGCCGAAATCCTTACACAAGTTTTTTACTTCGAGTATGTTTTCCATCCCTAGTCCTCCCTAAACAGCATAGCCAATATGTCCTGAAGCTCCGATAACGAGACGCCGCCGCTTTTCGCGGCGTCAACGGCGTTTTGCAGATGTTCTTCCGCTATCCGGAGCTGTTCTTCTTTTATAAATTCCATGTTTTTTGCAGCGACATAGCTTCCCTTGCCCGCTACCGTCGCGATAAAGCCGTCGCGCTCCAAATCCTCATACGCCCGCTTTGTCGTTATCACGCTTATACGAAGCTCTTTTGCAAGCAGCCGCATAGAAGGCAGCAGTTCCCCCTCCTTAAGCGCTCCCGTGAGTATCATGTTTTTTATCTGGGACGTTATCTGCTCATAAATAGGCTTCGTGCTCGAATTGCTTATTACGATGTCCATGCATTCTCCCTGCTCAATTTCTTTCGCACCATCCGTTCATAGTGTATATATCGTATATATACACTATAGCAGGTCAAAATATGCATGTCAACATTTTGATTTGAAAAAAAAGTAGATATAAAATAAGTTGTTTGAAAACAAATAAGCGGCCAAAGGCCGCCCCAGAGTGCCAAGAACCCCCCATATGTCATTCCGAACGTAGTGAGGATCCCATGGAAAGCGCTTTTAAAGAAGGAGATTCTTCAGTCGTTACACTCCTTCCAAATGATAAAGGTTACTTTTTAACAATAGCCTTGTGCGGTCAAAGGCCGCATGAGTCAAAAAGTCTTTTTCGCTATTTATTCGGGCTTTTAAGGCCGCTGTCCAGAAGATTGGCGGGATCTATGTTTCTATTGCCCGCTTCTATCTCCTTTATCATCTCCACTATTCGTCTGTTGACGGGCGTCGGCACGCCGTGCTCGCCTCCCTTGTTCGCAATATAGCCGTTGAAGTAGTCCACTTCCGTAGGCTTTCCGCGCCTGAGCGCCTGAAGGCTCGACGATATGAAAGTCCTGTGCTTATGGCCTATCACCCGCACTATTATATCCCGCTTTACGCGCGCAAGCAGGCCGTTTCCCTTTACAAGAGAGTAGTAGTCTATCTTTCCGCCGTACGGCTTTACTGCAAGCCCCATAGCGTCCGCGACTGCTATGGCCTCGCGTATTATCGAAATGAATATATCCCTTCCAGCCCTTGTATTAAGTATGTCTCCGAGGCACTGACCGGTTAGCACTCCGGTAGACGTTATGCACGAGTTTATTATCATCTTGGAGTAAAGCTCGGCGATTATGCTGTCGGTTATGTTTGTAGGCATTACGGAATCGAGCGCTTCTTTCACTGGCGAAACGCCGATTTGAGGATCAAGGCTGCCTATCACGAAAAAGCCTTCGGACTTTAAGTTGAGCGTGCCGTCCGGCAGCATTGCCGCGCCCCAGTCTATCATGCATCCCACCGCGCGCTTCTCCCCCACTATGTCAGCGAGGGCTTCAACGCATATGCCGTTCTGCATCGAAACGACAAGCGAATCGTCCTTAAGAAAAGGAAGCGCGCTTCTCGCCGCGTCCGGCATATCGTACGCCTTGACGGCAATGAGCACAATATCCTTTTTGCCGCTGAGCTGCCCCGTCTCGGCTATCGCGTTTACTTTAACGTAGCGCCCGCCTCGCACTCCAACGATATGGAGCCCTTCCTCCGCGGCCTGCCGCGCTTTCTCCTCGTGCTTGCATACTAGCTCAACTTCATATCCCGAGATAGTCAGGTACGCCGCGGTTATCCCCCCTATGGCGCCCCCGCCTATCACCGCTATGGACAAATCCTTGCTCACACACTTTACCCCCTGCCGATTTCTTGCATCATTATAGCACAGATCAAAACAAGGACGAGACATCTTTTCCAGATTGACAAACAAATTGTTTGAGTTAAAGAGAGTATGGCTCCCTCGGATGAGGGAGCTGTCAACTTCAGTTTGACCCCTTTGGGGCACCTCCCTGGCCGGGGACCCCGACGAACAAGATTCGTTGGGGTGGGTTGAGGGAGGCTTTTTCTGTTACTTATTCAGCGCTCTCACCGGACGGGCTTCGATGTATCCGCGGTAGCCGAGCGGCGCGAGCTGGAAGCGCGGAGCGTCTTCGTCCGCCCACTCAAAGCCGTAAACGCTCGGGTCGTACTTCTTCATCACTTCCCACAGCCCGCCGATGGCGTCCTCAAACTTATCGTCGTCAAACGGCTGCCCCTGGAAAACCATCATGCTGCACGGCGGCAAGTCGATGATCTCGTAGCCTTCGGGTATTTCCCCCTTATAATCCGCGGCTACTTCCACCCCTTGTACATACTTTGAAGTCCCCGGCTTTATCATGCTGTCGGACAGCCACATGCCTATGGGCTCGTAAAGCGCTTCCTTGATGCCGGACAGCACCTCCCATATGTCACAGCCGACCTCCTCGCAGTACTCGAAGTAATGGGCAGCCTTTACCCCGCGTTTCAGTATGACCTTCCGCTTGGGGCGCTCGACTACCTGCACGAACACAGTGTTAACATTATCGGACATATTACACACATCTCCTTTTTGTAATTTGAGGTAATAATCACGGACTTCGGAAGGCATAAACAGCTTCACCGCCGCGCCTTTGGCGCAGCTTGTGGGCGTCGTCCCGAACTGTTTTGAGAACGCGCGCGTAAACCCCTCGTGCGAACCGAACAGGAAATCGAACGCGACGTCGACGACCCTGCTTTTGCCGTTTTTCAGCGCTTCGGCGGCTCGCGAAAGTCGCAGAGCGCGCAGGTATTCAAACGGAGACTTTCCGGTAAGCTCCTTGAACACCCGTGCTGCGTGCCAGGGCGAATATCCCGCCGTGCGCGCAAGGTCGCCCAGCGTTATTGGCTCCATAATATGCGACGAGATATAGTCCTGCATGCGCTGTACCGCTAGCAGCTTTTCCCAACGTTCCATGTGTTACCTCCTAAGGCTACGATACCGCAATACGACCGAAAATTCTTGACCGATTTTGCGTTTGTTGTCACGAAGCCGGTTACATCTGCTTAGAGTATCGGTTTGTCAGTATTATTACAAGCACGGCTTCCAGCACGAGTATACCGACTAGTATCAGCACGGCCAGCAGATCGCCCAGCATACCGAGCACAAGCATAGCGGCGCAAAGCGCGTAGAAAACCACCCTGTTTGCCATAGCGCCCGCCTTTTCACGTATGCGTATGTTGCGCTCGTCATTTACCTCTATCTGTTGCATCCGCAGCTGCTCTTCCCTGACCGCTTCCGGAACGGAGATAAGCAGTATAAGGTTTCCAAGCCCCAACGCTCCCGCCGCCGCGCCTATGCCTATGCACAGGCCGGATATGCTTTTTTGCTCTTCCCCCGTGAATACAAAAATCCCCAAAAGCACGCACGCCACTCCCAGTATTGCCGCGGCCGCAGCTAAGACTTTCTTACCCATTAATGTCTTCCTCCCGATATATAAATATTTCTTCGACGTTCATGCCGAAATAGCGCGCGATTTTAAACGCAAGCAATATCGAAGGGTTATATCTTCCGTTTTCCAGCGAGCCAATTGTTTGCCGCGAGACTTTCAGGTCTGCTGCCATCTGCTCCTGCGTTATGCCGCGCATCTTTCGTATCTCTTCCAGCCTGTTCTCCATTTATGCCCTCCCGTATGGAAAGTGTCCTTTCCATTATGCTACCACTGAAGCGAAACAATGTCAAGTTTGCTTTCCATTATTGCATATTTTTTTACTATACGTAAAAAAGCTATTGACAAGTATATCGGCAGCCGATATACTTTATATCGTAAGCCGATATATCGGCTATCGTAATAAACAGTTTCCTGAAAACCGCGGATTTTAAGGAACGTAAATGAGGTGATTTAAATGCCTGAAAGCTTAGGCGCATTGACGGAGGCGGTATTCTACATACTGCTGTCGCTGTACCAGCCGCTGCACGGATACGGAATTATGCAGAACGTAGCAGAATTAAGCCGCGGGCGCGTGGCTCTGGGCGCGGGCACGCTATACGGAGCCATAAACACGCTGGTCGACAAAGGCTGGATAATACAGCTCGAAGAAAATATGGATTCGCGCAAGAAAGAATACGTAATAACGGCCGTGGGCAAGGCGGCGGTAGAGACCGAGCTTAACCGCCTTGAAGAGCTGCTCTCTAACGGCAGGCGGATAACCGGGGGTGCAATGCAATGAAACATGTGATTTGGAAGCCTTACTGGAATTACTTAAAAGAGGAACAATGGCTTAACGAAATGTCCAACTGCGGACTGGCGATGACAAGCTACACATGGTGCAGATACGTGTTCGAGGACGCGCCCAAAGGCGAATATATCTACAGGATAGAGCTTATGGAGCACGGCGCGACACATCCCGAGAGCTTAAAGTATATTGAGTTTCTTGAAGAAACAGGCGTCGAATTCGTGTCGTCGTACATGCATTGGGCATACTTCCGCAAGAAAGCCTCCGACGGGCCGTTTGAGCTGTATACGGATATCGGTTCGAAGATAAAGCACTTTAAACGGGTCTTCTGTCTTTGGGCGGGGCTTACGGTATTGGAGTTTTCCGCCGGAATAAGCAATATCGTTATCGGTTTTATTGAAAAGAGTTTAACCAACCTTATTCTCGGCATGTTCGTAACGGTACTGGGCGTCGCGTTCACGATACTTGCGTGGCAGGTTAAGCTGAAAATAAGCCAGCTGAAAAAAGAAAAGCGGATAAAAGAGTCTTAAAGCAACATACACACCCTAAAAGCTCACGTCTTTTTAGGGTTTATAAGCGCCGCCGTACCCGTAACCGTACAGGCGGCGTTGCTTTTATATTCCCTCTGCGGTATCATAAATCCCACAAGGAGGCTTGGATGGATACCAGCAAACCTGAATGGCTTAAGAAGAAAATAGACTTAAGGGCGCTTACCGAGATGCAGGCTTTGCTGCGCTCGCTTTCGCTTCATACCGTCTGCGAAGGCGCCGACTGCCCGAACAGGGGCGAATGCTTCAAAGCAGGCACGGCGACTTTTATGATACTCGGAGACACATGCACGCGCGGCTGCAGGTTCTGCGCCGTAAACAAGGGCAAGCCCGCCCCGCCCGACCCATGCGAGCCCGAACACATTGCGGACGCTGCTGAGAAGCTCAAGTTAAAGCACGTAGTAGTTACAAGCGTTACGCGCGACGACCTTACTGACGGCGGCGCAGGCCACTTTGCCGCTGTGATACGTGCGGTTAAAAGCCGCATACCCGCAACGGTGGAAGTGCTCATACCCGACTTTAAGGGCAGCGAGCAGGCGCTTAATAAAGTAATCGAGGCAAAGCCGGACATAATAAACCATAACCTTGAGACGGTGCCGTCGCTTTACGATACCGTGAGGCCTAATGCAGTATATGAACGCTCGCTTGAGCTGCTGTTAAGAGTAAAACGCAGCGGTATAATAAGCAAGACGGGCATTATGGTCGGTCTTGGAGAGACTAAAGAGGAAGTGCTTTCGCTGATGGACGACATAGCCGCGCGGCACTGCGATATGCTGACGATAGGCCAGTACCTGCGGCCTTCGAAGTACCACATACCCGTCGCGGAGTACGTGCGCCCTGAAACGTTTGAGGCTTACAAGCGTGCGGCGCTGGAAAGGGGCATAAAATACGTGGCAAGCGCGCCGCTTGTGCGCAGCTCTTATAACGCCGCCGAGGGCATCGAAGCGGTGAAAGCAACATGATATACATAAATTGCGACAGCACTGACGCGAAATTCAACTTCGCGCTGGAAACATACGCTATGCATGAGCTTGATATTTCGGACGAATACTTCATGTTCTGGCGGACCTCCCCCACGCTGATGGTCGGCAGGTTTCAGAACACATTGTCCGAGATAAACATGCGGTACGCAAAAGAACATGATATTAACATAGTACGGCGCATAACGGGCGGAGGCACCATATACACCGATTTAAACGGGTGGCAGTTTTCGTTTATAGTAAAGCGCAGGGGCAGCATAGAATTTAAGACGTTCACGCAGCCAATAATAGATGCGCTTGCGTCTCTCGGCATAGAAGCGCAGCTTACCGGCCGCAACGACTTGACTATCGGTGGCAGAAAGTTTTCGGGCAATGCGCAGTATATAGGCAGGGACTTTACGCTGCATCACGGTTCCATACTGTTTGACACCGATCTTGAAGCGCTCGTGCGTGCGCTCAGCGTAGACGACGAGAAGATTGTCTCCAAGGGCATAAAGTCGGTACGGCAGCGGGTGACGAACGTTTCCGAACACCTTAAAAAGCGTATGACAAGCGTTGAGTTCCGCGACGCAATGCTATCGCATCTGCTGCGAGGCGCGGATACGTACGAGCTTTCAAAAGCGGATATTGACAGGATAAGCGAGATTAAGCGATCCAAATTCGACACATGGGAATGGAACTTCGGGTCTTCCCCGAAGTTCAACGTAACAAAAGAAAAAAGGTTCGCGGGCGGCAAGCTGTGCGCGAAGGTGCTTGTGGAAAAAGGGCGTATAGCCGCGATAAAGTTTTTCGGCGACTTTTTCGCTGCGGAAGGCATTGAAGAACTGGAAAAAGCGCTGGCCGGGTGCAGGTATGAGTACGCCGATATAAAAAACGCGCTTATTGCAGCGTGCGCCGGAGACTTTATTTATAACATAACAACGGACGAGATATTAAGCTGCATCATATAGCCGCATATTAACAAGGAGATTCCTTCCGACCTTTCCCACCTCCCTCATCCGAGGAGCTTTCTCTTGTTGCATGGCTCCCTCAGAAGAGGGAGCTGTCGCTGGAAGGCGACTGAGGGAGGGATATCTGTTTCTTAACAATACTATCTATAACAGTACATACCCCTTCAAAATTACATGAAATATCGAGATTCGCAAAGCGCAGCACTTTGAGGTTATATTTTTCCAAGGTCTTTGTCCTGTTTTCATCATATCTTATCTTTTCGGCGGTATAATGGCCGCCGCCGTCCAATTCAACAACAATTCCAGCCTTTGCACAATAAAAGTCAGCGATATAATTGTCTATGACTTTTTGGCGCTGAAACCTTATAGGATATTTGGATAAAAACCCGTACCAGAGTTTTCGTTCCTGTGGCGTTTGATTTTTTCTCAATACTTTTGCTATTTGAATAAGATCTTTATTGTAATCCAATGACAAGGAGGTTCACTCCTTTCGGCACTTCGTGCCACCTCCCTCATCCGAGGGAGGCATCTTGTCGAAGAATTTTATTCTTTTCCGTCCAGAGCGGGTTTTTCTTCGTCTTTGCTGTCCTCGTCTTTTTTATCTTTGTCTTCTTTGGGGCGGTACATGAATATTACATAAATGCCGAGCATTATTGCGCCTATCACAAGGCACATGTCTGCGATGTTGAATATCCACGGAAAATATAAGTCCTTGAAGTTAAATAGGTCGCGCACGTGGCCTATGAACACCCTGTCAATGAAATTGCCTATAGCGCCGCCTATTACGAGCGACAGGCTTATTTTGAGAAACAAGCCCTGCCGGTGGCGCGTCTTTATCATCAACACCGCGCCGACAATGAGCACTATCACCGTAACGATTATGAAGAACACCTGAGCTCCCTGTAATATACCGAAGGAAGCGCCTTCATTCCCTACATATGTCAGCTTAAAAACGCCGGGTATAACCGTCATCGTATAATCCGGAAGCTGCAGCAGCATGGGAACAAGCAGGAATTTTGTCAGCTGGTCAGCGGCGACTGCGAGCGCGATTATTATTATCTGAAGCATTCATACCTCCAAAATATTTATACGTTCAGCGTTTACAGCTGATTCTCTTTGCCTTCGGCCAGCCGCTTTATATTCGCCCTGTGAGAATAGAACACCAGCACAAGCAACACGGTAAACGTGATCGGTATCCATAACGTAGCAACCGGGAACAGCACCTGCGAAAAGAAGAGCACCCATGAGCATATGGTTATAAGCGCGGTGCCTACGAGGGAACCCACGGACATCGTCTTTGTTATCGCGATTATTACGACGCAGCATAGAAAAACTATAATCGCAGGCCATGTGAGCAGCACAAGAAATGCCCCGAAGCATGTAGCGACTCCCTTGCCGCCGCGGAAACTGAGAAACACCGGCCATATATGCCCGAGTACAGCCGCCAGTCCGCCAATGCAAGCGCCTTCCCAACCGGCAAGATTCAAGCCGATAAACGCCGCGGCAAGGCCCTTTAATACGTCTCCTGCAAACGTTATAAGCCCCGGCACCCAGCCGTAATTGCGTATTACGTTCGCCGTGCCTGCGTTGCCGCTTCCCACTTCGCGTATGTCTTTGCCTTTGAATATCTTGCCTGTAATATAACCAAATGAAATACAGCCTATGACGTAGCCTATGACTGCGCTTAAAATATACATCCAGACCATACTAAGACTCCCTTGGACCTTTATTGTTCTTGTTTCTTGCAACCAGCTTAATGGGCGTGCCCGAAAAGTCAAACGACTTGCGCAGATAGTTTTCCAGATACCTGAGATACGAAAAATGCATCAGCCTCGAGTCGTTAACGAATAAAACAAAATACGGCGGGGCGGCGCTTACCTGCGTCGCATAGTATATTTTAAGGTTCCTGCCTTTATCGGAAGGAGGAGAAACCATCTCGACAGCCTCGAATATGCAGTCGTTGAGCAGCCCCGTCGTTATGCGGCGCTGGCCGTTCTCCCTCGCTTCGCCGAGCAGTTCGAAAAGCTTTGGCAGCCTCAAACCCGTCTTTGCCGAGATATAAACGGCCTTGGCGTAGTTCATGAACGCGAGTTCTTTGGCTATCGTTTTATCGAACTGCGCCGTTGAATGCGTATCCTTCTCCACTGCGTCCCATTTGTTGACCGCTATTACACACGGCTTGCCCTCGTCGTGCACAAAGCCCGCTATCTTTACGTCCTGTTCTGTAATGCCCTCGAGCGCGTCTATCATAACTACCACGGCGTCAGAGCGCCTCACGGCTGCGAACGAGCGTATTACGCTGTAGCGCTCAATTGATTTGTCTTCTATACGCGCCTTTTTACGTATGCCCGCCGTGTCGATGAGTATATAATCCTTTCCGTCGCGCGTGAACGGAACGTCTATCGCGTCCCTCGTCGTGCCGGCTACGTCGGATACAATAGTCCTTGCCTCGCCTATTATTGCGTTTACTAGCGAAGATTTGCCCACGTTGGGCTTGCCCACGACGGCTATTTTGAACGCCTCGCCTGTCTGCTCGTCGGATAACGGGAAGTTTTTAATTACCTCGTCGAGAAGGTCGCCAAGGCCCAGCCCTTGCGCCGAAGAAATAGTGAACAGGCTCTCCATACCTAACGCGTAAAAGTCGTAAGCCGCCGCCTCGTCCGATTTCGTGTCCGCCTTGTTGACGACTGTTATGATAGGCTTGCCTGCGCGCCGCAGCATGTCCGCAACCTCGTAATCCGCCGGAACTATGCCTTGCTTTGCGTCCACAAAGAACAGTATCACGTCCGCTATATCCACCGCGAGCGACGCCTGATGCCTCATCTGCACGAGTATCTCATCCGAGCTTTCGGGGTCTATGCCGCCTGTGTCAATAAGCGTGAACTGACGCCCGAGCCATTCCGCGTCCGCGTATATGCGGTCGCGAGTGACGCCCGGCGTGTCCTCTACTATTGATATTCTTCTGCCCGCTATCCTGTTGAAAAACGTGGACTTGCCGACGTTAGGCCTGCCGACGACAGCCACAAATGGTTTTGCCATTATCTACCTACCACTGCAAAGACGCTCGGCGAATTCGTATCCGTCCGCCACGGGAAATATTTTTACACTAAGCGCTCGCTCAAGCTCCGAAAGCTTCATATCGTCAAGGAAAAGCCCGTCGCGCAGAGAATCCGCCGGAATGAGCAGCATATCGCCCAGCTCTTTTCCGGACAGCGCCGCAATATAGTCCCTGCCTCCGAGCAGCCCCGAAACGGTCACTCCCCCGCCAAACGTAATATTCTTTACGCTGTATACTCTTGCATGGGGATTCATCGACGCAAGCTCTTTAATGTAAGGATATGCGTCCTCTCCCGTCGCTATGCTCAAGGTTCCGCCCCCTGAGCAGCCCGCTTCGCGCGCCTCAGATATGAACTTCGCCATCATTCCCACGCCGTTCTCTATCTGCGGAAAAGTTTCATATTCCTCCGCGGGAGGCAGCTTTGCTCCCGCCTTTATGTAAAACTCGTCCGCAGCGAAAACGAAGCGCGTGCATAGTTTATTTAAACATTCTTTCTGCCAATTTTCAACCCTTTTGATTACCTCCTCCGCATCGCTCTTTGACACCGGGCTTAATCCACGGAGCCCTTCGCGATGCCCGGTAAGCCCTACGGGAACTACGGCAAGCGACGCCGCCGCTGGATGAAGCTTCTTTAAAAACGAGTATGTTTCCTCCAGCTTTTCCCCATCGTTATACCCCGGGCACAGCACTACCTGTGCGTGAAAGCTTATACCGTACGCGGCTAGCTTTTTGAGCAGCGGCTTTATGGGCACGGCGGCCGGATTGCCCAGCATTGATTTGCGCAGCTCTTCGTCCACCGTATGCACCGATATATACAGCGGAGACGCTTTGCGCCGTATTATCCTTTTTACGTCTTCACTTTTTATAGTCGAAAGCGTGACGAAATTCCCCATCACGAGGGAGTAGCGCCAGTCCTCGTCCTTAATATACAGGCTCTTCCTCATGCCTTTGGGAAGCTGGTCGACAAAGCAGAATACGCATTTGTTGCCGCATACGCGCTTTTTGCCGAGCAATGGCTGTGTAAACTCAAGGCCCAGCGGCTCGTCCTCGCCTTTACGGATGACAACTGTTTTTGTTTCGCCCCGACGCTCAAACCTTACTTTAAGTTTCTTGCGCGAGCTGAACCATATGTAGTCTATATAATCTATGAAATCCTCGCCGTTAATGGATATGACGCGGTCGCCTGTATTAAGCCCTGCACGGTGCGCGGGGCTTCCTGCCGCTACGCTCTCAACCTCAAACAAAGGCACTCCTCCTTCGGTCGCTCGCGTTATTATACATTAATTTGCCGGTTTGCGCCAGATATATGCCAAAAGCTCGGAAAGCGTCTTGCTACGCTCAGGCGGGATTGTTGAGTCTGCGAATGCGGGCGTGCTTCCCTCGCGGCCTTGCTACGATATACGAAAAAACAAGGCAAATAGCCGTGCTCAGCGACGTCATGCCCAGCCCGCCGAACAGCACAATAGAGTTTTCCATGCCGCTCAAAAGCTGCATGCACCCTCCCGCTATGCCGAATACGCCCATCATCACGGGCGCGAAAACAGGCGCTCCCGCTTTAAAGCAAAGCGCCGCCGTTACCGCCAATACGAAGCTTACGATATAAGGCAGGTACGGCATCGTGTACATATTTGAAACGAACGAGAGCGCGACGGAAAACAGCGTCGTCAATACGAAAGCGAGATAGTGTTTGTAAGTATACTGCTTCTTTATCACGAGATAAATAGCGGGCGAAAGGCAAAAAAACGCGCCGCTCAAATTAAGGCGCATGCCGGATGTAAGCCGCAATTCGGGTATAAGCGACAGCGCCGCCGTTATTGCGAAGTACATTACAAAACACATGCGGCTTACGGCTGTGTTTTCCACTACTTTTTTCAGGCTGCCTGTAAGATAAAGCACAGGAAGCCCCAGTATCACGATGAACGATATATCCATACCGCGTCCTTTTTGCTGTTATATCATTATTTTGTCCGGAACGCGGCTTACTTATTTTATTGCGCGATAGTTTAATTGCGAATAAGCAAATGCCGGTTTTTTGCCGGTAAGAATGTAAACTGTGTTAAGCCTGTGTAAAACCCGGCGTAAAACAAAGCGTTGACTGTACCATAAACGAAATATATACTGTGCTTATAAAATCCAATTTTCATAGAGGCTGTAAGTATAATGCATTGTCCGATTTGAACAAACAAGTAACTTGGGGGGGCTTAAAGTTAAGCTCTGTTTTTGTTGTGTTCAAATTCTTATGAAAGGACAAGCATATGAACAATAAAAGCATACGGCTCATGTATGCCATCGCTCTGCTGCAGGGCATGGTTTTTTACGCGCCCGTAGCCACGCTGTACCGGCAAGCACAGGGCGTTTCATTGTTTCAGATCACTATAATAGAGAGCATATCGCTGTTTGTTATGATAGCGCTCGAGATCCCCTGGGGATTCGTCGCGGACAGCATAGGCTACAAAAAGACGCTTGTTATCTGCAACGCGCTGTATTTCGTATCGAAAATAGTATTCTGGCAGGCGACGGGATTCGCGTGGTTCCTTGCCGAACGGCTGCTGCTGTCCGTCGTGCAGGCGGGCATATCGGGCTGCGACTCGGCGTATCTCTTCATTGCCACTGGCGAGAAGGAAAGCCGGCGGGTGTTCGGCGTATACTCGGCCATGGGCATGGCCGGGCTGATGATAGCGGCGGTGGTGTTTTCGGCTGTATCGGCGGACAACTACCGTCTTGCGGCGTTTCTCACCGTCGTTTCTTACGGCGTATCAATGGCGCTTTCATTCGCTCTTGGCGACCCGGGCATAAGAGAAGTGCGGCGCTATTGTTTTGCAAGCGACTTTAAAGCAGTAATATCCGCCTTGAGAGGCAATAAGCGTTTTTTCATGTTTCTTATAGCGGCGATGCTGCTCGCGGAGAGCAACCAGACGATAACGGTGTTTTTAAGCCAGGTGCAGTACGTTCGGGCGGGAATAGAGACGAAATACATGGGATACATATACATACTAATAACGCTTGCCGGGCTCACTGCGGCTTTATCCGGCAGGCTTGTAAGCCACATCGGGGAAAGCAGGGCAGGCAAAATGCTGTTCGCCGCCGCCGCAATAGCGTGCGCGGCCACGGCATTTACAACGGACCCCTTGCTGTCCGTGCTGCTGATAATGCTGCTGCGGCTGTCGGCTTCTATGTTCGCGCCTATAAGCATGAGCATACAGAACCGCCAGATAAGCATACCAGCACGGGCAACTCTTTTATCCGTTTATTCCTGCATAATGAACGCGGGCGCAATATTCACCAACCTCATGTTCGGCAGGCTTGCGGATATAAGCGTAAGCCTCGCGCTGGGTACGGGAGCGGCGTTCTGCATTATAGGACTGATACTCTATTCCGTCTGGGCAAGGAAAGCTGCTTAAGCGGTTTGAATTAAACGGGCGTTTAAGTTATACTGACTCAGAAAAGCATATGTCGGGTTGTTATATTGTTTTTGGGGGATGAATAATGCGGGAAATATTAAGGCATACATACAGCGTGTGTCCCGTCTGCCTTGAGAGGATACCGGCGGAGCACGTTTCTTACGGCAGCAAGGTTTTTCTTGAAAAGACGTGTCCGCGGCACGGCGACTTCTCTTCCGTCATATGGCGTGGGCTACGTGATATGGCTGCGTGGAGAGGAGATTTGCCTCCCATTGCGGAAGGCGAAAACGAAAACTGCCCGCACGCCTGCGGCTTATGCAGCGAGCACCGTCAAGGCACGTGCTGCGTGCTGCTCGAAGTAACGAAGCGCTGCAACTTAAGCTGCCCGTTTTGCTTTGCCGAGGGCGGTGAAGGCGAGGATTTAAGCTTTGAAACCGTACGCGAGCGCCTTAATGCGCTTGCCGTGCCGGGCAAAACGCTCGTACAATTAAGCGGCGGAGAGCCCACCGTGCGCGACGACCTGCCCGGTATAGTCGCCGCCGCCAAAGAAGCGGGCTGCAAATATGTTCAGCTTAATACCAACGGCATACGGCTCGCGCAAGACGCTGAATATTTGGAGAGCCTTGCCAGAGCGGGGCTGTCATTTGTGTTCATGCAGTTTGACGGCACCAACGACGATATATACGGCGCTCTGCGCGGAAAACCGCTGCTCGAAGTAAAGCAGCGGGCTATAGAGAACTGCGCGCGCTTCAACGCAGGCGTAACGCTCGTGCCCACAATAGTGCCCGGTATAAACACGCAGGATATAGGAAACATAATACGTTTTGCCGTATCACAGGCTCCCGCCGTAAGAGGCGTGCATTTTCAGCCGGTCAGCTATTTCGGGCGCATACCCGCAGCGCCGTCGGACAGCGGGCGTTTCACGCTTGACGAACTGCTTGACGCCATTGAAAAACAGGCCGGGGAACTTGTTCCTGCCGATTCCCTGTCGCCGTCGCGCTGCGACCACCCATTGTGCGGCTTTCACGGCGACTATATCGTTATGCAGGATAATACGCTGCGCGCGCTGCACAACGCAAAAAAAGGCTGCTGTACGCCCACCACGGCCGACCAGAACCGCGCGTTCATTGCCCGCAAATGGAAGCGCCCGAGCGCGGAACGTTCCTCGGGCGAAGCGCGCATAGACACGCTTGACGGATTCTTAAGCCGCGTACGTTCCCATAGCTTTACCATTACGGCCATGGCGTTTCAGGACGCTGGCAACCTGGATATTGAACGTTTGAGGCGATGCAGCCTGCATGTGTTCGACGACGGAAGGTTCGTGCCTTTCTGCGCGTACTACATTAAAGATTCTGCATGCTCCTCAAAGTAGGCATAAGCGCCTATAAAAGGTACTTTATATACCACTTTCTTTTATTAGGCCGCATAAAAAAGAGCTGCTCGCAAAGGCAGCCCTTTATTTTTGGTTTTCCGATTACGGCACTATGTAGCCGTTCGCCGTCATGTATTCTTTCGCGTCGCCGCCGAGGCAGTAATCGACAAACGCCTGAGCGTCCGCGTCGCCTTTGGTGATAAGGTTAAAGCTTAACGCGTATGTATAAGCGCCGCTTTTAATATTCGCCGCCGTCGCCTTGACGCCGTCTATATCGAGCACTTTTACGGAGCCGTCCGAAGGCACCGCGCTCAACTGCATATAGCCTATGCCGGAAGCATCGCCCGCAAGCGCCTCGGCCATTTTCTCGCTGGACTCTTCAATCGAGATTGAGGCGTCCGTTGTGTCTATCTGCTTGCCGTCCTCGTCTTTGCCGAGCAGTAGTTCGTTGAACATTTTCCTTACGTCCGACGTGGTACTCAGCGTATAGACCTTAATCGTCCCCGCTGTACCACCAACGTCGCCCCAATCGGTAACGCTTTTTGTGAATATGTCTTTTACCTGCTGAGCCGTGAGCGAGCTAACAGGATTATCCTTGCCGACGACTATGGCTATGCCATCCTTGCATATTTCCTGTTCCTTCAGGCCGGCAAACGTGCTCTTTTCCGCGTCCTTAAGCGCCCTTGAAGAAAGCGCTATCTGCGCGGTATCCCCTGCGAGCGCGGCGATACCCTTGTTTGAGTTCGACGATGTCGCCGTTACCGTTACGCCCGGGCTCTCGTATTGCTTGGCCAGTTCCTCAACCAGAGCCGTTATATAATCCGCTCCGTTCGCGGCCACCGTTTTGCCGCTCGGGCTAGCCGACGCCGACGCGGATGCCGACGCCGACGCGGACGCTGAAGCTGACGCCGACGCGTCGGGAGTCGAGTTCGCGCATCCTGCAAATATAAGCAGCAGCGCTATTATAAGCGCAGCCGCTGAAGCAATCTTTTTCATCTATTATCCTCCGTTAAGCAAAAAATCCAACAACTACTATAGCACAGCGTTTCAAAAAAAGAAATAAACAATATTTGAACTATTATGGCCCGCGCCTGATAGGCTTGCCGCCGGCGCCGAATGATTATATTATTATAAGACCGTTA
>JAEZIZ010000095.1 GCA_023415915.1 Bacillota bacterium
TTATGCTTAGTATAAAGGCATGCCGCAATTCGTAACAATACACGCTAAGGACAGCATTTTTAAATAAATGTCTGCAAATATATCACCGCCGCACGCATAAACACAATGTTATCGGCGCTCCAAAACATCTTTAATTTGTCCATTTATCACCATATCAGAACATATTTTGGCATTCTATAGGGTACCGGGCCTCAATTTGAAAGTTGCGCGAAAACACGGTATAATAAGAGTAAATGAAAAGGGGGTGGAATAATGGCTTACGAATCTTATTCTCTTCTCCACGGTCTTGAACTGAAAGTGCCTTACGATACCCTTGAGCTGGTTTTTCACAACTCAAGGCTTGTTGACCAGGATAATATTGAAGTGCCGCATAAGCACGACTGTTTCGAGATATACATGGTAATCGAAGGCGCTGTTGACATGATGGTGGACGGCCAGACTTTCAACCTTACCGAAGACAACATCTGCTGGATAGGCCCGGGCGTAGAGCATAAGATAGTATCCGGAACCACCGATTACCTTTACGTATTTTTCTCCTTCGATTTTGTACCCAACAGCATACAGGTAAGCACCGATATCGCGGAAAAAGAAATGAAGATGCTGCTTCAGTACGCGAACAAATACAGGTTCTGGGTGGGCAAGGACATAAAAAACTGCCGCCACTTATTCGAATACATCTGCGCCGAGCTCGACAACTGCGAATTCGGCTGTTATATACAGCTTTGCAACCTGATTTCCTCGTTTGTAGTATCCACAATACGAAACATGAAGCTTAATCCTTTAAACTATCACAACATGTTCACCAGCGCTTCTATAAAAAACAGATACAACCAGCTTATGGGCTATCTAAGGGAGCACTACTGCGAGGATATCACGCTGCAGACCACCGCGGATTTCTTAAACATATCGACGCGCCACATCAACAGGATATTAAACGAACACTTTGGCGCCACATTCAACAAGATGCTCTCCAATATGCGCATAAGCAAAGCCAAAACATACTTTACCACCACCAACTACTCCATTGAAAAGATCGCCGAACTCGTAGGATTCTCGTCCGAGAGGATACTATGCAAGCAGTTCAAGGAGATAGAGGGTATGACTGTATCGCAGTTCAGGCAGCTTAATAAAAATAAACCCGCTGCGGCAAAACACAGCGGAAAATAACGTAATGTAATTTAAGTGCGGTTTATCCCTTATTTATATTTTCCGTAGTTCCTTGTTGTCTCAAACATGGCTTCCACGTTTTTGGGATCAGCATTGGTAAGGTCGACGGAAACGTCCATTATAAATCCGCCTCCCGGAGCGCAGATATCTAATAGCCTCTTGCATTCGTCCGCCACTTCCTGCGGCTTTCCGTAAGCCAGCAGCGAGGAGGATATGTTGCCGCATATGCAGGCCGTAGACCCGAGTATCTTCTTGACCTGCTTCATGTCCACACTTTCAAACATGTATACAACTTTGCCCTTGGGTATTTCCGCCAGCCTGTGAAGCCGCGAATCATATTTGCCTTCACAGAATACATACGGTATCGAACCGCAGTCTATTATCGTCTCAAGCAGCTCCTTTAAGCCTTTCCAATAGAAACGGTCGAAATTATCGGGGCTCATGAATTCGCCCACGCCGCCGTGCAGAGGTATCAGCACATAATCCGGTCCGCCGTCTTTACACATCTTCAGCGTGCTTTCTATAACTATTTCCCTGCAAACGTCCACCGCCGCTTCAAGCTCGTCCGGGCGCTCTATCACGTCCATAGCCGTCTTGATAAGCCCGCGGTAGTTGTCGCTGAACATATCGTAAGGGCAGGACTGTACGCCCCTAGGCGAAGTCACAAAGCCTTTTTCCGTTATCAAATCGGCTATCTCGTCGGCGGTCTTCATCCATTCTTTCGCCTTCTTGGCGCATTCGAGCGCGCAGGCAAACGCGGCTATTACGTCGGGATCCGTAAAAATGGAAAAATCTATATACATCGTAAGATCTACCGCGTCCCTTAAGTAAAGCTTTGAGAAGCCTTTAAGGTTTTCGTGCTTTCGCGGTATCAGCTTTGTCAGTATGAAATGCGTCGGGTCCTTAACAAACTCGCCGAATTCATCGTCATTAATATACGAATTGTCAAGCACCTGATAAGGCGAGGTAAGCGGAAGCCCGTGCTGCGGCCCCGGCCATTTTATATAATTCGGAGCCACCGCTTCCATAGGAGGAATAGGGTAGACAATAGGAGCCCATACCATATCGGGGTCGTACTCCTCCATATAGCTGAGCATGCCCGGTATAGCGTTCCTGTTGTCCATCATTACATCGTAATAGCTGACGCCGTACGCCGTGCCGTAAAACATGCCGCCTTTTGGCGCGAGCGGCACCCTGTCGGGTTCGTTTAACGATATCGCCGTGTCTAGCCTTTTTTTCTTTTCCGCCAGTTTATCCGTCTGCATTTTCATCCTCTTGATTAATAATAAAAAGCGAACTTAAAACAACGTCCGTTTAGCCTAAAAACATACGTATCGTCTCAATGAATCCGCCAGGGTTATCGCACATTTTCCGGTTCGTTTTACTTTTGGGTATTCACGCTCCCGCGACTGCGGAGCGGTATTGCCGCTCCGCCAGCCCGGTAACAAGCGCCTCTCCCATTAAGCGTTATCATGATGTCTTATGCTTATTAACAAAATTAAAAATGTTTTTCTGAAGTTCTTTTAATTATATATTACTTATATCGGGCTTATAGGGCAACGCTCATGGCGGACACGAATTTACAAAAGTATGTCTCATAAACTTTTTCCGTTATGGCTTTTAAACGTTTTCCTGTATTTTAAGCCGCGCTACCGATAAAAAGTACCCGAGCTTTATATTCGTTGCGCCGCACGGTACGCGGCAGCCGGCCTGCTCCCAAAAGCTTCGCATCGAGCCGTGCTTCAATATTATTTCCACCATAAGCGCCTTAAGCTCGCGGGTATAATCCTTGAACAATGCAACTGCAAACCCGTATTCGTTAAGCAAAGCGTTAAACTCGCCGAGCCCAAGCGCGGTAAGCGGGCAGCCTTCGCCCGTCTCAGCGCCCGCCGCTTTTGAATCTTCCCTTACATACAAGTCGCTGATTACAAGGCGTCCGCCGTCCTTAAGCACCCGCCTTGCCTCGCCGAGCACTTTTTTCCCGTCTTCCATCAGCGAAAAGCTGCACTCCATTATCACCCCGTCCATGCTGCCGTCCGCAAACGGAAGCTCGTGCGCGTCGCCTTGCGTCAATAAGAGCGCTTTGTTTCTTTTCAGGCCTTCGCTTATCAGCGCTTCGGATATATCAATACCCGCGCAGCTAAATCCGTATTCCCGCTCAATGAATTCTGCGGAAGCGCCGCGCCCGCATCCTATATCGAGTATGCGCGCGCCATTATGAAAATTGCAGGCGTCTATGCCTTCCTTCGTTATCTTAAAGCCGCCCGGGCGTATAGAAGTACCGGTTATCTCACCAAACAGCTCGTTTTCGTATAGATTTTTACTCATTTCCTGCAGCTTCCGTTTAATCGCAGCTTTCATTGCCGCATGCATGTCTCATATCATTCTCGTTTTCGAGTCGGGTAAAAAAGTCGAGGCTTCTTTCCTGCATTCGCTTTATCCCCTCAAATACCGATAGCCCCGAACCGTCATACCGCGTTATCTGCCGGTCGGCCAGTATATTGAACGCTTCCGGCTCCAAAACGCCCGATATCACCGCCTCGCAGACTTCCGCCGCTGCCGCTCTCGCGATATCTGCACCCGAGCAATATATGCTTTTTGTTATACGCGCGCTCTCCGGGCTGTCGTCCATTTCGATTATTAGCAACGCCTGCGCTTCTGCAAGTCCGCATATCACGCCCTCAAGGCTCGCATCATTGGCCGCTACGCCTATTTTCATTGCAGCTAAACCTCTGCTTTCATGCAATTAATATACGGATTCATTTGTCTTCAAGCACCGTCTCAAGCTCCTGCATCTTTCCGCACGCGACGTCTTCGGGTATGAAAACCTGCTTGCATACGGGACAGCGAAGAAAATTGTTCGCCATCTGGAAACCCATATAGTGAAGGTTGACGTTTTCTTCAACAAGCTCTCGGTTGCATTTCATGCATATGTATTTTGCTTCGGACATGGCTATTCCTCACTTATGCTTACTCGGTGGAAATATGCGTTGTGCAGCGTATACTCGCCATCGTGCACGGAGTATTCCGCCCAGCAGGTCACGTTGCCTATAACGAGATGGCTTGTAAAGCGGCGAGTCTTTGTGTTCATTATCTTCTCGCCGGTGTTTTCGGCATGCATAACCACCTGCTTTATATCGTCAATATCCAGCTTGCGCTCGTCGAGTATTTTTTTAACGCTTTCCGGCACATTCAGCTTAAAACTGCCGCTGAGCGGCTGCGATTCTTCCATGGCTTATTCCTCTATCTTCATGCGGTGTGTGTAAGCGCTGTGCAGCAAATAAGTACCGTCCTCAAGTGCGGTATACACAGCCCAGTAAGTGAGCGCCCCAATCTCCATATGGGCGATTAATGCGCACGTAGACGCGTCTTTTATTACCCTTCCCGAAGCCTCGGACTTTTTAATCGTCGTTAGTATATCCTCTTCCAATATGAACGATGCCGACAGCTTCTCTTTAAGCTCTTCGCTCATCTTAAGCGCTGCGCCCGGGTCTTTTGGCATATCCATATGCTCTCCCCAGAACGCATTTAGCAGCATCGGGCGCAAGGCCCGCCTGTTAAGCCGGCTCTTCGAACGGTTCGGCCGCTCACGCGAAGGCTCAAGCCCGAAAACAACGTCCAATATATGCAGCGTGTCTTTGCCCGCCGCAGCGAAAGTATCTCGGCAATTTGCGCAGTACGTGATATACGGCGCGTCCGACTCGCTTATGCGTTTTTTTGTGACCGAATCCACAAGCCCCGGGTTTGCCATATGCGTGTGTCCGCCGTAGCTGCAGCATTTGGCGTTTTCCGCTGACGACTCTATTTCCGCAAGCTTATACCCCGCTTTTGAAGCGAGGCTGCGCACGCTTCGCTGCGCGGCGGGAAAGTACCGGCTCGCGCATGGGTCGTATACCGCCGCTTGTTTCTCCTCAGCGGCGCGTACTTCCGGCAGCCCGTTGCTTTCCAGCATCTCGTAAAGCGATACGCTCTCAATATCCGGCAAAAACCGCTTTAACGCTTTCTGGCATGTCGGGCATGCGAGTATCATTGCAGGCTTCCCGAGCCGCTCCCAGTCGGCGCGCAGCTTTGCCGTATGTGCGTCCAGCATCTGCTGTTCGCCTGCCCATTCCGCCGGTATGCCGCAGCACGCGAGCATAAGCGCCGTTCCCGGCAGTTTGTCAAGCAGAAACCGGTATGCCTTCAGTACGTAATCGGGATTCGAACCTCCCAGCTGGCATCCGGGGAAAAACGCGTATCCGCTTTTCTTTCCGTCCGGCGCATCGAGCGCGAGGTAGTAGTCTTCGCTTCCCGAAAACTCCATATCGCGTATGAAATAGTCGTGAAACGCGGCGGGAAACGTCTTGTCATTAACGAGCAGCCGCCTGAAGTCGCGGTAAAACAGCTCCATGTCGATGTCTTTCGGGCAGCTTTGAGCGCAAGCTCCGCATTGCTGGCACGAAGCTATGGTGCGCGTGGCTATGCGCTGTCCTTCCAGCCCCGCGACGGGAAAGAGCGATACTATCGCGTCGTCGACGAGCCTTTTGGGCATCTTGCCGGCGCTTTGTATAAGCTCGCAGTTGTCGCGGCACGCCGTACAGTCGCATAATAGGCATCTGCCCGCTTCCGCTACCGCCTCCTCAGCTGTATAGCCTTGCCCGCTATTTGAAGGTACGACCGTTTCCTCGGCTTTGCCCCGCATGGATACCCGCAGCGCGCACTCCGATTGATGGAACGTCTCTTCGACGCCTCCCATCTTTCCGGTCTGAAGATACGTTTCTATTGAGCTTGCGGCAATGGCGCCCTGCATTATGGCCTCCATGTCGGACGCGCCAATCAGCGCTCCGCCTAAGAATACGCCTTGTTTTATTGTGCTCAGTGACGGCGTATGCATGCCTTCGGCAAGCCCGAAGTCCTCCCCGCCCTTGCCGGTCGAGATATACAGCGCGTCGCATTGAATATCGTTGATATCGGTAACCTGCGTCGAAGTATGAAGCTTGTATTCCGAATATTTGAACTCGGTTTCTATTGCCGCGATAAACTCTTCGGGGGACATCAGCTCCAGCACGCGCCCGCCTATGGAATCCGCCTTTTCATATACCGTAACGTCGTAATTCTTTGAAGCGAGCTTCTGAGCGCATGCAAGCCCGCTGAGTCCCGCCCCTATAATCGCTGCTTTCTGCGGTTTTCGTGGCAGGTTATAACGTATCGGAGACTTGTCGCGCATAGCGCCGACGCAGGCCTTTTCGAGATTAAGCAGGTCAATAGACTTGTCTTTCAGTACGCACGCTTCCCGGCAGGGAGCGGTGCAAAGCCTGCTCACGATCTCGGGGAATACCACCTGGTTTCTGTATATGCGGTAGGCGGCCGAAAAGCTTTTTATTTTAATCTTGCCGATGAAAGCTCTTATATCGAGATTAAAAGGGCACGCGCAGATGCAGCTCGCCTTTTGACCGTGCAGGCAATCCGACGCGTAAGATTCATATTTCCCTTTAGTATACCGTCCCACAGACACGACCTCGATTTTTCACCCCAACAAGCCTTACGTCTTGCTGGGGGCCCCGTATGCACACCCCAAAAAGCCTTTGGCTTTACGGGGGGCCCCGTATGCAATTCGCTCCGATTACATTAACCGGAGCGAACGCTATTTACATTATAGAAAAGCATATGCGGCGTTGTCAAATTACAAAGCTTGGCGGAAAAATATCAATGGCCGCCTCCGCCGAACATTATCTTGCCTTCGACGGGGTTTGCTTTGATATCGTCCATCAAATCGTAAAAGTCTTCGCCAAGGTAATACGGCCCCGGCTTTATCTCCTCACCCTTTTCCTTCGCTTTAAGGCCCGCCAGTATCTTTTCGGGCAGAGCGGGCAGCTCGTATATTCGCACTCCGGTGGCGTTGTAAATGGCGTTTATTATCGCCATATGCGTGCCGTTCTGGAAGTTCTCGGAGCAGCC
>JAEZIZ010000101.1 GCA_023415915.1 Bacillota bacterium
CCTCCTTTGTAGTTTTAGAAACGGTCGGCGAAACCTTTTCTATTCTACTTTTGGAGGTTCTTCTTTTCAAACGCTAAAGCTATCTGTTCCTCCACACGCTTAGCGTGTGGTTTTTTTATGATAAATAAGAACAGCGGACATATTTCTGCCCGCTGTTTTTATTTGCTTATATGTTAACAGCGTCTTTGCCGCTATTTTTCCACCCAGTCCCTGGCGCGAAGTACGGCCCTTTTCCATCCGGCATAAAGCTGCTGCCTTCTGCTCTCCGTCATAGCTGGCTTAAAGCCTCTTTCGAGCACCCAATCGCTTTTTATTTCATCAAGGCCGTTCCAGACGCCCACTGCAAGCCCCGCAAGATATATTGCGCCCATCGCCGTGCTCTCTCTGATGCTCGGCCGCAGCACTTCACAGTCGAGAATATCAGCCTGAAACTGCATAAGCACGTCGGACGCGCTCGCTCCCCCGTCAACCTTAAGCTCGCGAAGCTCCAAACCGCTGTCCAGCTTCATTGCCTCGAATACGTCCCGCGTTTGATACGCGATGCTTTCTATTGCCGCGCGCAGCAAGTGGTTCCTTCCCGCTCCGCGCGTAAGCCCGACTATTGTGCCTCTGGCGTACATGTCCCAGTATGGCGCGCCGAGCCCGGTAAACGCCGGCACTATATATACGCCGCCGGAATCTGGCGTCTGCTCGGCCGCCTCGTCGACCTCGCGCACATGTTTAACCATATTAAGCTCGTCCCTTATCCACTGCAACACGGCGCCCGCTATGAACACGCTTCCTTCCAGCGCGTAGCATACGCTTTTTTCCTTTAAACCCCACGCTATCGTTGTAAGTAGGCTGTTCTTAGACTCAATAGGCGTTTCGCCGGTGTTCATCAGTATGAAGCAGCCTGTGCCGTACGTGTTCTTGGCGCTGCCCTTCGCTGTACAGTTCTGCCCGAACAGCGCGGCGTGCTGGTCTCCGGCGATGCCGCCAATAGGTATACCCGCGCCCATAAATTCGTCCGTAGTCCCAGCGACGCCGGAAGACGGTAGAACCTTGGGCAACATGCTCGCCGGTACACCGAACATATCAAGCAGTTCTTCGTCCCATTCCAAAGTATGTATGTTAAAAAGCATAGTGCGCGACGCGTTTGTGTAATCCGTGACATGCGCGCGCCCGCCCGTCATTTTCCATACGAGCCACGAGTCCATTGTGCCCGCAAGCAGCTCCCCCTTTTGAGCCTTCTCTTTTGCGCCCGGTATATTGTCCAGTATCCATTTTATTTTGCTTGCCGAGAAATACGCGTCTATTATAAGCCCTGTTTTGCCGCGTATCACCTCGGCCTCTTCCCCGCTTTTCAGCCTGTCGCACATGTCCGCTGTCCTGCGGCACTGCCAGACTATCGCGTTGCATACCGGTTTGCCTGTTCCCTTTTCCCACACAACCACCGTCTCTCGCTGGTTCGTTATGCCTATTGCGGCTATATCTTCAGCAGCTAAGCCGACCTCTTTGATAGCGTCGCGGTAGGTTGAAAGCTGGCAGTTCCAGATCTCTTCCGCGTCGTGCTCTACCCAACCCGGCTTGGGATACTTCTGGGAAAACTCCTTTTGAGAGACGGCGATTATCCTCTTGCTTTCCGCATCGTAAACGAGCGTGCGGCAGGACGTAGTGCCCTGGTCAAACGCAACCAATATACGCTTTTTCATCATCGCGCTCCTTTATGGATATAATGTGATAACATATACAATCATTGTATATGCTTTTTATGGAATGTTCAAATATTAATGCAGCGGCAAACGGTTAATTTGATGATGTGAACGACCGCTTAAAATGCAAGGCGGCTCGCCAATTCTGTGCCATGATGTTATGTAATAATATTGGTCCATGCGCTGCTTTAGCCTTTTGCGGGTTCGCCCTTTTTTCTGCGCGCAGTCCATTGCCTGAAACGCTGCATGCTGGCCAAAAACTCAGCCTCTCCCTCAAGCGACCCGTGGTTCTTCTTGTATATCCAGTTTTTAATCAGTATGCGCAGCACTCCGAACAGCGGCGCGGCAATCAGCATACCCAGTACTCCGAACAGCGCTCCCATAACGATTATCGAGAACATTACCCAGAAACCGTTTAGCCCCATCGATTCGCCAAGCACCCGCGGCCCTAAGATGTTGCCGTCAACGAGCTGAAGTCCTACTATGATGATAAACATATAAAGCGCATAGACAGGAGCCGTCATAAGCGAAAGAAGTATGGCAGGTATAGCTCCTATGAACGGCCCGAATGTAGGTATCATGTTTGTCACCGCTATTATAAGGCTTATCAGCGGGCTGTATTTGAATCCGAGCAGCAGGCATATCAAAAATGTAAGTATGCCTACGGCCAGCGAGCATATGCCTTTGCCCACTATGAACTTATAGAACATGTCGTCCGTAATATCAACGATAAACATCAGCCTGTAATGCCAGCTGCGAAAAATGCTTTTGGACATTGTTCTGAGCTGCGCTTTAAGCTCGTCTTTAAAAAGCAGCATATATATTGAGAAGAACAAACCGACACAAGGTTATAAAGGAACAGCCCTGTGTTGACCAGAAATCCGAATATGTATCCCGTAGCGTTCTGCACAAACGCGGCTATGTCCGTCCAAAACCTTGATATTATAGAGCTGATGGAGCTCGTTTGCGCCGGGTCTATGCCGACAAACCTAAGTACCTGAGAAACGCTCTCGTTCCTGCTTAAATCGCCGAGCATACCGTCTACCGACTGTGCATAGTTTGGTATCTCCTGTGTTATGCTGCCCACGCTTTCTATAATGCCCGGCACCATAATATACAAAAACAGCACTATAAGCGCTACGAAAATTATGAACGCCAGAAGAACGCCTATGCCGTGAGCGGCTTTTCTTCGCTTTTTTAAAAACTTTATGCGCATTATGAGGCGCTCGAAGAAATCGGACGGCCGGGAGAGCAGAAACGCTATTACAAACCCTATGAGCACAGGCGAAAGCACCCGCAGTACGAAGGAAACCGCGGCGCACACGCTTTCATAAACAAGCCCTATGTTGTCTATGATGCTCATTATCGCGTACAGTATCGCTCCGGCAACAACAGCGGTTACTGCGATTTTAATATGCCTGTTCTGAATCTTTCTCACCGCGTTCCCTCTCCAATATAGTTTTCGATTGCGGCATTGTAATATTCTACAGTGTACAGTAAAAAATGCCCAACGACAATAACGTAAAACGAGGAGAAAGAAAAAAACCGCCTCAGGCGGACGGTTCTCATAATTCTTGTTATATTACGCTCATTCCGTCGGATCGGGCGTCGGCGGAACGGTTGGCTCAGGCGTAGGCGGAGCCGTTGGCTCGGGCGTAGGCGGAACCGTAGGCTGCGGAGTAGGCGGAGCCGTTGGCTGCGGCGTCGGCGGAGCCGTTGGCTGCGGCGTTGGCGGAGCAGTAGGCTGCGCCGTCGGCGCTGTCGTAGGCTGCGGCGTAACCGTGGGTTTCGGCGTAACCGTAGGCTGCGGCGTTTGTGTAGCCGAAGGCGTAGGCGTTGCCGTCATCGACGGAGTCGGCGAAGCCTGCGGAGAGTTCGTCACATCAAGCGTCGGCGTCGGCATAACCGGGACGCCTGCAAGCGGTGTTCTTTCAGTCTGCGGTTCCAAGGTCGCCGTAGCGGTTGCCGTTGGGCTGGAAGTTGGAGCCTGCATACCCGAAAACTTCGGTTTTTCGTCTGAAAACATGAGCAGCGCGAGTATAGTAATAGTCAACGCGAGCCCCGTGCCCGCTATAATAAGAGCGCGCCGCGGGCTGCCCTTAAAGTCGTCCTTTCTGGCCGGAAATAACGTCTTCCCGCTGTCCGAAGAGCGCTTATCGAGCAACTCCTGCCTGCGGCTTATAAGCTGCTCTTCCCTGGCAAGCTGCCGCGCTCTTTTACGCTCCATACGCGAAAGCGGCTCATAGGCCTTTGAACGTTCTTCAGACAAGTCGGCTGCCTTAACCTGCATGCGCAAAGCTTGTTTCGTTCTTTTCCGCTTTCTTGTGTATTCCGCTTCAGCGGCGCGTGCGGCCTCAGCTTCTCTGCGCTTTACCCGTGTATCATAAAACGCTTCATCCGCAGCGGAATCGTCATACGTCCAAACCGCGCTCTGCGATACCGGCCTTCTAAATTCGCCGAAATCCCGGACATCATGCTGGCTGTCGTAGTCTTCGGCATTCCTAGAAAGCCTTATATTGGGTTCCGGCATCATTGACGGAAAGTTCAGTATATTATCGGAATCCATAGACGAGCGCATTTGTACGCTGCGCTTTGCCGCGAATTCCGTTCTTTCGTCAGCTGCGCGATGCTTTCCAAAGTACTGCTCCGTTTCGGAATCATATTGGTTAATCCGCGTGTTGCCGCTTAAGGAACCATTACGCATTAATTCATCAAAGTTTTCCGTCTCAGAATCTTCGTATTTTAAAGCTTCAAGCCGCGCTTTTCGCGCCTGCCTTGTTTCATATTCCTCATAAGCCGCCCGCCTGTATTCCTTTTCCCGGCGCGCCATAGCGTCACCGTGCTTTTTTTGCGGCTCGTCATTATAAGTTGCTATATCGGTACGTGAAAACCTGGCCGTATGAAGCGTCGTTTCGTCCAATAACGGCGTCGCGTCAAGTCTGTATTCAGGTTTTTTCGTCGTTTTCCTTTCCGGGATAATACCCGCTTTTCTAAGCATCTTAAACACTCCCTATTGTTGAATGTTACATATGTATCATAACGTAAATGTTACGGTATGTCAAACTTTCGTAACATCTACGTAATAATTACCTGATTGTAGTTGGATATGGAAATTCGGCAGATAATAATGAAATATTGTAGAGTTACCCCAGCAGATCTCCGGAGGATTTCTCCGGAGGTCTTTTTTATTTCCGAAATATATTTAGGAGTGAAACGAATGATTTTGTCGAATACCGGGAAATATGGTAGATAAGATTATGTCTATAATGTACAGGTCGATATTACAAACGTAACATACGATTAGTTATATAATAGGAAGTTTATTTTTGAGGAATATTGTGTAAATGAAGAGTAGTGGGAAATGAATTTTAATGATGTATTCGAAGAACTAAAGAAATATCCTTTGCAGACAATTACTTAATTGAACATTAAAGCAAGTGGGTTATAATTAACAATTGACTACATTTGCTGCTCATCAATATGAAGCAGTACGATTGACAAAGAATTAAGAGATAGAGGAAGGAAAAGCACACAACACATATAGCGCCTTATTGGGTTAGGCCAAGCTTGTGCTTTCCCTGGGCAGCAGCATCGAGATCACTCCCGACAGAATGGTACAGGTCGCGGGCACAATCACCAGCATAT
>JAEZIZ010000012.1 GCA_023415915.1 Bacillota bacterium
GAAGATAGTTCTCTTTAACATATATACATATAATTTAAAGGAAATATGACCGGCCAAAAGCAAAATACACAAATTCACAGATAATTTACACCGGTATATTTGCCTCTTTGATATAATTATTCTGCAATATATAGGTTATTCTGCCGGGAGGATGTTTTTTTGGTAGAGCTTAATGCCGTGTATAAAAAAACTGGCGCGGATTATACGCTTACAAACATTACGCTGTCTATTGCAAAAGGCGAGGCGGCGGCTATTATAGGCCGCAGGGCGTCGGGCAAGACGGCGCTTGCCGATATAATGTCCGGCTGCGCTTATGCAACGCAGGGCAGCGTAACTTTGGGCGGATACAATATGCAAAAACGTCCGCTATTGGCGAAGCGCTCGGTAGGATATGTGCCTCAGCGTTCTATGCTCTACCCGGAGATGACGGTGGAAGAATACATAACGTTTGTATGCTCTCTGAAAAACGTAGCGCGTAAAGAAACTAAAGAGCATGCCGCCCGCGCTCTTTTGAAAGCGGGGGCGTCGGAATACGGCGGGCAGCTGATACGCAGCGCGCCGAGGATAGCGCATCAACGCGCAGCTTTGGCGGGAGCACTCTGCGGAGACCCTCAGGCGCTTATACTCGACGAGCCGTTTTCCGGGCTCAGCCCGGACGAGGCGGAGAGCTTCCGTGAAACCATAAAATCGCTGAAAGGCAAATATTCGATAGCGCTGCTGACGCGCAGCATACGCGAGGCGGCTTTGATTTGCGACAGCGTAATAATACTGAGCAAAGGAGCGGTGGCCGCGAGGCAGTCCACTGAGAACCTCTTAAGAACGGCGGGCTCACAGCGGCGCTTGAAAGTGAGGCTGAAAACAGTAAGGGAAAAAGGGCTTGAGCTGCTGCGCGGCATTGAAGGCGTGGAGTATGCAGAGGCCTTGGGATGCAATGAGAGCGGCACGTGCGATTTCGCGGTAGAGTCGGATATTGACGTGCGCGAGGGCATATTCCGCGCGGCGGCGCGGTCGGATATAGCGCTTTTAAGCTTGAGCAGCTTAAAGCTTACGCTTGAAGATATATTTTCCGAATTGGCGGGTGGTGAAGAAACGGGCAATGAGAGCCGTATATTGTAAAGAGCTGAAGTCGTATTTCAACACGCTTTCCGCTTATTTATTCATATCGTCCGCGCTGTTTATAGGGGGCGCCGCGTTTGCGACCGCCAACATAGGCGGCGAGGTTACAAGCATGCGCGCGGTGTTCGACAGCATACAGTATGCGCTTTTCGTAACCGTTCCGATGCTTACTATGCGGCCCGCGGGCGGCGACAGGACGCTGCTCTCGGCGCCAGTGCGCATAGGCGCTATTATTGCGGGAAAGCACTTCGCGGCGCTCACCGTACTTGCGGCGGCGCTCGGAGCTTTGCTTATATACCCGCTTATACTGGTGTTCCTCGGCAAGCCTTCGTGGAGCGAGACAGCTTCCGGGCTATTAGGTTTGCTGCTGCTCGGCGCGTTGCTAATATCGCTCGGGCAGTTCGCGTCCTCGTTCACTTCAAAGCGTGCGGCGGCCGGGGCGCTCAGCCTGTGCGCAATGCTTATAGTACTGCTTATACAGGCGCTGCTGCCCGGCATGAAAGGTATCGGGGACGCGCTTTTAAAGTTGACTCCTTCCTATCATTTAAACGCGTTTCTTTCAGGTGTTGTGGGGATTTCCGATATAATATATTTTATCAGCGCAAGCGCGCTGCTTTTATACGCTTCGGTGCGCATGACGGCGCACAATATGCGTACAAAGTGACGATGGTATTATGAGAGGATTTACAGGAAAAAGGTATATAGCGGCGATAGCCGCGGCGGCACTGGCGCTGGGGGCTTACATACTGGCGTACTGGCTGGAGGACGGCTATAACCTGCGGCTCGACGCGACGCGCGAGCAATATACCGTGCTCTCGGAAGGCACTAAGCAGGCGCTTTCTGGGCTGCAAAAAAAAGTGTTCGTATATTACGTAGAGGGCGAGGAGCGGGACTTAACGTACACGCTTCTTAAAAGCTACGCCTCTGCGTCGGAGAACCTAAGCGTTGAAACCGTAAGCGCCGGCTCCAGCGAAGCGGCGGCGCTTGGCGCTGCGCAGCGTTCGGTGATAGTATCCGACACGGACATTATGACGGCCTCGCAAAGCAAAAGAACGGCGGTGCTGTCGGTAAGCGACCTTTATCAGGATTCGAGGAGGACGGGCATATCGCCGGGCGTTAGGTATTTCAGGGGTGAGCAGAGGATAACGTCCGCTGTTAAATACGTGGCGCAGGAGAAGGCGGGCAGGGTAGTTTTTCTGTCCGGGCAGGGAGAAAACAAACCGTGCGACAGGCTTATTGCCGATATAGAGGATATGTATTACGGCGCGGGGTTCATCACCGCGGAAGCGCCGCTTGACCCTGCGTCGAATATACTCGCCGTGATAGGACCGAAAGAGGACATAAGCGACGCGGGATACCGCAATATAAAAGCGTTTCTCGACTCGGGCGGCCACGCCGTGTTCTTTATGGACAGCATGAGCGTAGAGACGGGCGAGTCCGAATACATCGGCGACAGGCTTAGGAATTTTAAAGCCCTCATAGCCGGATACGGCATCAGTATAGGCAGCGACGTTATAATAGGCGGTAACCCCGCGCAGACGTATAAGTCGCCCGTAAACGTAATGCCGACGGTGACGGAGGAAGGCGCGGAAGCGCTGTGCATATCCGGCAAGCCCTTAAGGCCTGTGCTGTCTTACGCGGGCGTTATAGAACTGTCGCAGGCGGAGGGCGCACAAACCGTGCCGCTTCTCTCAACGGACATATCGTGCCGCGCAGTAAACGCGCGCGAGCCGCTTAACCTCGACGGCGAGTCGGGAACCGCGGGTTCGTTTATTGCGGGAGCGCTGGCAAAGAAGGACGAGACGTCAATTGTAGTTTTCTCATCGTCTTCGTTTATCACCTCGTCTGCGGACTACTCTTACAAGGGCAATTCGGATTTGTTTTTGAGCACGATAAAGTTTTTGGGCAGCAGCCAGGGGCCGGTGTACATACCCGCAAAGAAGCTTTATGACGAAGCCGACGCCGCCTACAGGCTCAGCCTGAACCAGGATATGAAGCCTTTGCTTATGGCGGCCGCTGCGGGCGTGCCCGCAATGGCGGTTTTTCTTGGCGGGCTTTCAAGGTGGGCAAAGCGCAGGAGGCTTTAAATCTTCAAGCATGTGTTTTCTATATATGGGGCTATGCAGAGGTAGGCGGGCGATCAATGATCGCCCCTACATATATACGTTTATATGCCATATGTTGTGGAATGCTTATATGACCTGAACAAAGCCGTCGTCGCCGCGGCGTTTTCCGTAGTCGAACAGCACCGTTTTTCCCGGGAATAATTCGTTGAAAGTGTGAGCGAAGCAGCGCCTTGCTATCTCGCCGGGCGAGAGGCGGGCGTATGCGGGCAGGTACGCGCTTATGTTTTTGGGGTCGCTTAAAAATTCGCGCAGCCGCTCGCGTCCCGATTCTGCCCAAGCTTCGAGAAATCCCGGCCACGTTCCCGGCTTTTCAATGTACAGCCAGTCAAACGCGAGCGCTTCCCTAATCTCGACATCGGAGCAGCCGTTTAAAGACGCGAAAGAGTATAGTTTCTCGAACAGCGCTTTTGTCTTATGGGACTGGGAGAACCAGCCCTCGCCGTCAAGGAACAGTGCGAACGCTTCAAAAAAAGCGAACGGGGATGCAAAATACGGTATTATGTGCTCGAGCGCCGTAAGGCAGAGCCCGGAGTTATAGAGCATGCCGAGCGTTCTTTCTATAAGGTGCAGCGTGGATAATTCCTTAAACGATATGTTGTCTGTAAACAGCACCTCGTAAGGCGCGTATTCCGTGCAGACTATGCTGTAATCGGCGGCGTTTGCGCGCAGCGGCGAGCCTTTCAGCAGCTTTAAAAAGCCGAGCTGCAGTTCCGCGGGCTTTAAGTTATACGCGTCGCTGAACGATTTTGCAAACGTTTTGTAGCTCTCGTGAGGCAGGCCGGCTATCAGGTCGGCATGCACGCGTATGTTATCCATGCGGCAGAGTTCTTTAAGGTTTTCAAGCGCAGCCTGTTTTAGCGCGCCGCGGTTTACAGCGCGCAGCGTTTCCGGATGGGTGGACTGTATGCCCGCCTCGATGCGAATAAGGCCTTTTTTTGCCGAGCGCAGCAGCTCAAGCGTTTCGCCGTCCAGCAGCGACGCGGTTATCTCGAAGTGGAAATTAGTCTGCGATTCTGGGTGTTTTTCGGAAAGCGATATAAGCGTTTTTAATATCTCTTTAGCGCGGGCGGGAGGGTAATTAAAAGTCCTGTCCACCAGCTTTACCTGGCGCACGCCCGACTTTATGAAATACTCCAGCTCTTGTTTGACGCGCTCTGTGGACAGAAACGTTACCCCGGTACCTGCGGACAGGCAGTAGGCGCAGGCAAAGGGGCAGCCGCGGCTTGTCTCGTAGTAAATTATCCTGTTTTTGAAACGCCCAAGGTCTCCGTATAAAAACGGCGCGTCGTTCATATCGTAATCGGGCGCGGGTGCGGCGGTTATTATGTCTTCGCCTGAGCGCACGCAGGCGGACGGAATATCGGCAAGGCTGCCGCCCTCATTAAAGTTCCGCATAAAGCTGGCGAACGATATCTCGCCGGGCCCTGAAATTATCATATCGATAAATGGGTGTGCGCGCATCAGCTGTTCGCGCTCAAACGATACCTCGGGGCCGCCGAGCAATATGAAGCAGCCGGGCAGTATGCGTTTTATAGAGGACGCGGCGCGCAGCACGGTATCTATGTTCCATATATAGCAGGAAAAACAGACGGCGTCGGGCCGCCTTGCAGCTATCGCGCGGACTATCGAAGAAACGCTGTCGTTTATTGTGAACTCGAGCGTTTCCGGCCTGTATTCGGACGCGTGCTCCAGGCAGAGCAGCGACAGGCTGCTATGATAATATGCGGCGTTAACAGCGCAGAGTATTACATGCTTCATAACCCGAGTATAACGCCGTATGGGGCGGAGCGCAACATTAGCGCTTACAGCTCTATATCGCGGCCGGTGCCCCAGCGCTTGCGCCCGCGGGTACGCTTTGGTTCGGGCATGTAATCTTGTGGCGTATAATCAATATCAGGCTTGTAGTCATATTCAGGCGTATGGTCAGCTTCAGGCCTGTAATCATATTCAGGCTCGTAGTCGTCCTCAAGCCCGGAGTCTTCGGGCTCAGGCTCTTCTATGGGCTCTTCCGCTTCCTTAAACTGTGCGCGCCTTAAATCGGTTTTCGGCATCGAATTGTCGCGAGGCTTGTAGTCGGTGAGCCCGTAATCGTCTTCCGAGTCGTATTCTGGCTCGTCCTCGCCCGCCAGCATCGATGTGGACTGTACGAGATACAGCAGCAAAAGCATTACATATACGGCCCATTGGATTATAGCGCCGGGCAATACGTCCGCTCTTTGCTCGTATACCGCGCCGGCTTGGAATATCTTATTAAGGCCGCCGGTAAATATTAATACGGAGGAAAACGCGCCCGCGGCTCCGGCAATAAACGCGAAAACAAGAGCGGTAATGCTGGAATCCGAATAGCGCACCTGCGCTATAACGGTAAAAAGGCACATTAAGAATACAGCCGCGAAGAACACGCCGGATAAAAGCAGGTGGGTTTTTGAGTAATTAAGCGTAATAACGCCCTGAAGGGATATGAGTATTCCCGCAGCTATGCCGAAGAAGCCTGACGCGGTGTCTAGCGGCGTGTCTTTGCGTATGCCGTGCATAACGGCGAATACGCACAGCAGCAGCCCGGATATTATCATGCCTATGTTGAATATGAACGCGGGGGACATTACAAAATAACCGCGCTCATAGTATCCAAGCTCGGTTAAAAAGCGGTTGGCCGGTGAGAACGGCCCGCCCTCATATGCCGCTGCGCCGATAACCGCGCAGATCAAAAGCACTACAACCCCTGCGATGCCGAATATGCCGGCCTTGCGACTTGAGCCCATAATAGACCTCCTACCCCAAAAACATCTTTTGCCGACGCCATATTAGCTGCCAGATATACCGGGCAACAAAATTAAGCATATTGTGTAATATTCGCCGGATGCGGCAATAATCCTTCCGTTTTATGGGAGGGCAGCGATAAAATTCGTCAAATACCGCGGTTTGTTGCATCGCATACGGCTTGTTGCCGCCACATAATATTGTTATAATATAAGCCGGAAGTGGATATATATGGACGGGTTTTTTTCGTTTATTATCAGGGGGAAAATTATAGTCATCGCTTTTTTTATACTGCTTTGCGTACCCGCCGTTTTCGGCATAGGCCTTGCGAAGACGAGCTTTGAAATTTCCTCGTTTCTGCCCAAAGACGCCAATTCAATAAAGGGCACCGAGATAGAGCGGCAGGAATTTGCCTCGGGCGATCAGGCGTATGTGCTGCTGGAAGGCAAGGAAGCCTGGCAGGCCGTAAAGCTGAAAAGCGATATTGAAAGCGTACCCGGCGTGGAAAGCGTGGAGTGGATGGACGACATGCTCGACATATACAAGCCGGAGGATTTTTTGTCGCAGCAGGCGCTCGAACAATACAAAAAGGGCGACTCTACGATAATGATAATAACGTTTGTCGGCGACATGGGAGACTTAGCCGTCGAGGACGCCGTAAAGCAAATATCGGGCATGATAGAGCAGGGTGAATATTTCGGAGGCATGCCTGTTATTGTGAACGAGCTGCGCACTATGCTTAACCGCGAGCAGTCGGTTTATTTGGGCGTAGCGGGCGGCATACTGATACTGATACTCGCGGTGTCGCTTTCGTCCTATATTGCACCGCTTTTGTGCCTTGTCAACATAGGCATAGCGATACTTTTAAACTACGGTACCAACTTTATTGTAATGAGCCGCGTATCGTTTTTGACGGTGGCAATAGCCTCGGTGCTTCAGCTCGCGATATCGATGGACTTTTCTATATTCCTTATACACAGGTTTGAAGAGGACTTAATACCGGCAAACGGCGATACCAATAAGGCTATGGTTTCTGCGCTGCACACGACACTCGTTACGATATCGTCGAGCGCGCTTACGGACTGCGCGGGATTCATAGCGCTGATGTTCATGCAGAACCAGATAGGCGCGGATTTAGGCATAGTGCTTTGCAAGGGCGTGCTGTTCAGCCTGATAACCAGCCTTACGCTGCTGCCTTGCCTGATACTCGCGACTTACAGGCTGGGCAAACGCCGTCACAGGGCGCTGCTGCCCGATTTTAAAAGGCTCTCGGGGCCGATAGTCAAATTAAGATACGTGCTGCTTGCCGTTGCGGTGGTTGTGTTCGTGCCGACTTTTATAGGCAGCGCGAATCAGCAATACTATTACACGTCGGAAAACTTCATGCCCGACAACACGGACCCCATTATAGCGGCAAACAAGATAAGCTCTGTATTCGGCACAACGGATAAAGTAAGCGTGCTTTACGACAAGAATAACGCTATTTATGAACAGTCCGCAATGGACGCGATAAAGCGGCTTGATAACATAAGAGAGGTGAGCGGGCTCTCTTCGAGTGCGGGGGCGGGTATACCCGAAAGCTTCCTGCCCCAAAGGCTAAAGGACGCGTTTGCGGGCGGCGATTACCGCAGGTTTTACGTGACTCTTGAAGGCAACCTTGCTAACGACGCGCTGTTTTCCGCGATAGACGGCATAAAGAGCACGGCGGAGCAGTACTTGGGAGACGTGTATATCACAGGCTCGAACGCCGTTGCGGCGGACATGGCTTCGACTGCGGACTCAGACAACTTAAGGGTAGACATTATTTCAATAATATTCATATTCATAATAGTCGCGGTATCTTTCAAGTCGCTGCTTGTGCCGCTGTTTTTGGTGATGGTGATAAAGGGCGCAATATTCATAAACGTCGGGCTTAATTACTTCATGGGCGAGGAGATGATATTTTTAACGCCCGTGTTTGTAGGCGCGATACAGCTCGGGTGCACGGTGGACTACGCCATATTGTTCACGTCGAGGTACTTCGAGTTCAGACATAAGACGCTGGATCCGAAAGCTGCCGTGCGGCAGGCAATTGTCGCGTCCACGCGGCCGCTGCTTACCAGCATGCTTACGTTCTTCTTCGCGACGCTTTCGATAACGCTGATAAGCTCCATAAAGGCGACAAGAGAGATAGCTACAGTGGTGGGCAGGGGCGCGCTGATAAGCTATATAGTCATTATGTTTGCGCTGCCCGCGCTGTTTGTACTGTTCGACAAGCCGCTGCTTGCTATTACCTGGGAATTCAGGAAACATAAAAAAAGACCGGATCAGAACGAGGGGATGATGGTTTCATGAATATAAGTATTTTAAAATACAAAAAGCATTTCGGGCGCGCGGGGCTGCTGGTGCTGGCGGCGGCTCTTGCCGCGGTGCAGCCCGGCTCGGCGGCGGTGGCTGTGGCAAACGGCAAAACCAAAAGCGAGACGGTATACGCCGTGCTGGGAAACGACGGCAGCTACTCGGGCGCGACTGTCGTAAACTGCTTTTTAAACGGCGGGGATATTACCGATTACGGCCGGTATGACTCGATAAAGAACATAAGCGGCCCGGACGAACCTGTTGTGGAGGACGATAGTATAACGTGGCCCGCCAAAGCGGGGGAGCCGTTCTATTACGAAGGCGAGACTAAAAAGCCTCTGCCAATAAGCGTGCGCATATCGTATTACCTGAACGGCGAGCAGGAAAAAGCCGAAGATATACTTGGCAAATCGGGAGAGCTAAAGATAGAGATTACGCTTCGCAACGAGACGGGTACGGGAGAAATGGACGAATCCGTGGAAAGGGAAGTGCTTGTTCCGCTCGCTGCGAGCGTATCGTTAACGCTTGATAACGACAGATTCACCGTGCTCGATGTGCCGGCTAACGGCACGGCTGTGCTCGCGGGTTCGCAATACACGCTGTCTTACGCGTCGTTCCCGCTGCCCGAAGATACCTTCTCGTTTACTGTATTCGGGCAGGACATAAAGCTTGACCCCATTAACATCGTGGTGCTGCCCAAGAGCCCGCCGGGGCTCGACTCTTACGGCGATTATGTGGACGTTGACGGGCTTTCTGAGGGCGCCGACGATATGATAAGCGGCGCTGACGATATGGAGGGCGGCACGGGCGACCTGCTTAGCGCATTGCGAGATTTAAAAAAAGGCGTAGTTAAGCTTGAAAACGCGATGGGAGATTTAAGCGGAGGCGCAAAAAAGCTCTCGGGCGGCACGAACAGCCTGTATTCCGGCGTAAAGCAGCTTAAAGCCTCGGCAAACGCGTTCTATTCGGGGATGTCGGAATTCGCTGCGGGTTTTGCAGCGTTCAACGAAGGAATGGGGCAGCTCGGCACAAACGTAGCGGATATGGCCTCCCAGCTTGCGTGGTTGAAGGACGGGGCTGCTCAGCTCGATTCGAACGTTGATAGCATGAAAACCGGGCTTGCCAGCCTCTTAACTAAAAATTCAGATATTATTAATTTGGCAAACAGTTTATCCGCCGACGCGGAGATAATAGCTAGGCTGCAGCAGCAGCAAAACTTTATCGATATTTCGCTGGTAACCACCTGCAATAACCTTAAATACCTGTCGGAGAGGTTAAGCGCGTACGCCGGCGACTTTTATACGGCGTTTTCGACTACGTTCGCTGTGAACGTTCAGCAGCTCAGCGCCTCGAGCGGGCAGCTTTACTCCTCGTGCCTTGAACTGCTGAATGGCGCGTATGCTATCGACCAGGGCTGCTCTCAGCTTGTGGACGCGGTGAAAGAGCTGCAGCGCGGCGCGGACGGACTCTCAGGCGGCGCGGCGGAGATAGCGAATAATCTGCCCGTCATGGCGGACGGCATAGACGAAATGATATCGGGCGTCGAGGATTTAAAGGACGGAATAGCCAAGCTGAACGACGATGGTTTGAAGGAACTCAAAGGCAAGTTCGACGGCCTTAAAGGCTACCTTGATAAGCTCTCTGAAAAGGCGGCAGGCTTCGGATCGTTTATCGACGAACGCAACTCCGAATACAGCACCGTGCAGTTTGTTCTCAAGACCAGGGGCATAGGGGAGGAAGGTTAAAAAGTATATTCCGTCATTCTGAAGAGCGTAACAATCTTTTGAACAAAAAAAAGCCCAGAAAGTGCTTTTTCGGGGTTTTTGCGTTCCCGGCGCTACTCGAATACGCGGCCTTTCACTTAGGAGCATAATATGACGATTATTACAGGGTGTTGCCCGAGGCTTAACAATGCCCCAGAACACGCTTAAATACTGGACTTTCCGGCTTTTTGATTGCTGTCCAGTGTTCTGTAATATTGCCCCGTTTTGCCTGTTTTTTTGGGCTCTTATTAGCAGATTATTAGCAGAATCGCCGAAATTGGCCGTTCACAACTTCAGCTAATTTGCAAGGGTGTAATTCGAGATTTGTAAAAGATGCTGCCGAAAGGTAGCATCCTTATTTTATATGGCGAGTAGTACATTTGAACAATTAAAAGTGTTTTTAATACGAGACTATCACAAAGATATTGATCTAATACTCAGAAAGAAACATTATAGAATACTGTATTGCTATGCGCTGTCTTGTCAAGTATAATGAGTACTAACTTTGCATAGCCAAAAATCACTGAATTGTTTGGTTATTTGACAGGAGGCAGTATGTCAAAGCTCATTATCCCTCTTGGATATTCTTCAATTTTGGAAGTTAGAGAAACCGAAATAGCAATCAAAAAAATTAAGGACTTTTTTGAGAATGAGCTGGCCAGGAATTTAAATTTAACACGAGTATCGGCTCCGCTATTTGTTAAGCCTGAAACCGGCCTTAACGATAACCTAAACGGCGTTGAACGCCCGGTCCAATTTGGCATCCGCGAGCAAAATGATGCGATTTGTGAAATCATCCACTCCCTCGCCAAATGGAAGAGAATGGCGCTAAAACGTTACGGTTTCTGCGAAGGCGAAGGATTATATACCGATATGAATGCCATCAGAAGAGATGAGGATACAGATAATCTCCATTCGATTTACGTAGATCAGTGGGATTGGGAAAAAATTATCAGCACAGATGAACGTAATTTTGAAACGTTATTTGATACCGTCCGTAAAATATATTCTGTAATCAAGGCGACCGAAGATTATATAACTTCCATTTATTCCGGACTTAAACCTTATTTGCCTGACGATATTCATTTTATAACCACACAGGAAATGGAGGACATGTATCCTGACCTATGTGCTAGAGACCGCGAAAATGAAATCACGCGCAAGTACGGAGCTGTGTTTATTATCGGAATCGGTGGGGTTTTAAAGTCAGGTCAAAAACATGACGACCGCGCTCCTGACTACGATGATTGGAATTTGAACGGAGACATCCTTTTGTTCAATCCCATTTTGGATATTGCTGTCGAAGTTTCATCCATGGGTATCCGTGTGAATCGTGAATCGCTTAAAAAGCAACTGGAGATTTGCAACTGTACTGAGCGTGCGGAACTGACCTTCCATAAGGCACTTTTAAATAATGAACTGCCCCAAACTATGGGCGGCGGAATCGGCCAGTCCAGAATTTGCCTGATGTTTCTGCAAAAAGCGCATATCGGTGAGGTCCAATCTTCAATCTGGCCCGACCAAATGGTTGCTGAATGTGAAAAAGCAAATATTAAGTTATTATAATTCAGTTTCAACCTATACCCAAAAATCGGATAGCTATTTACCTGTTTTTCTTGGACATCAGTATGTGATGTTCTTTTTTTATACCCCAAAAAATGAGAGGAGTCAAAACATGGCCACAAAATGAACCGAAATTAAACTAACCTCTGTTGACGACCTGTTCAGAGCCCAGGACGAGCGCGAGGAGGACAATCGCGAAAAGATTCAAGACGTCCCGCTTTCAGAATTACACCCGTTTAAAAACCATCCGTTTCAGGTTAACAAAAATGAAAATTAAAGAGTTTGTATCCTAAGAAAATGGTATGGTTACACCCGCTATTTAGTGTTTTAAAGGCCGCTTTTTATCCCGCCACTAGACGCTAAAGACCAACCTCGAAAGATGGCTATTTTACTTTCGTGTTGTTTAAAATGTGAATTTTTTAGACAATAAACAAGCCCCGAAATTAGCTTTCCGGGGCTTCTGGCGTTCCCGGCGCGACTCGAACGCGCGGCCTTTCACTTAGGAGGCGAACGCTCTATCCTACTGAGCTACGGGAACCCGATGTTTATTCTTCCTTGCAAACTCGCCGGATTAGTAAGCGAAAGCTCTATCCTTGGCGAACTGCAGGCGCATGCATCAGCTTTGCATGCCATGTTATTTTACAGATAAACTTATGATATGTCAACCTAGTTTCTTATGCCCTGCAAAGGCGCGGGTATTCTTCCGCCGCGCATAATCAAGCGATCGCAGCCGCTTTTGCCTACGTCCATTACAACGGCTTTCCCCAGCAGCCCGCCGTATTCCACGCAGTCGCCCACGTTTGCGCCGGGAACGGGTATTATGCGCACACCCGTCGTTTTGCCGTTTATTACGCCTATCGCGGCCTCGTCGGCTATTATCGCGGATATGACGTTAGCGGGGGTAGAGCCGGGTATTGCTACCATATCCAGCCCGACGGAGCAGACGCTCGTCATTGCCTCGAGCTTCTCGAGCGAAAGCGCGCCCTGTTTAACCGCGTTTATCATGCCTTCGTCTTCGCTGACAGGAATGAACGCGCCGGACAAACCGCCCACGTGCGACGACGCCATTACTCCGCCTTTTTTGACCGCGTCGTTTAATAGCGCGAGCGCGGCCGTCGTGCCGTGCATGCCGCATATTTCGACGCCTATCTCTTCGAGTATGTGAGCCACGCTGTCTCCAATTGCCGGAGTGGGAGCGAGCGAAAGATCAACTATTCCAAAACTGACACCTAAGCGCTCGGAAGCTTCCTTTGCTACGAGCTGGCCTACGCGTGTTATCGAAAACGCCGTCTTCTTTATCGTTTCGGCAACGACGTCGAATTTTTCTCCCTTAACCTTTTCAAGCGCGGCCTTGACGACTCCCGGCCCCGAGACGCCTACGTTAATCGCGCACTCAGGCTCGCCCGCGCCGCAGAACGCTCCGGCCATAAAAGGGTTGTCTTCCACGGCGTTTGCGAACACGACTATCTTTGCGCAGCCTATGCCGCCGCCGCTCTTTGTGAGCTCCGCCGTTTCGAGTATTATGCCGCCCAGCTTTTTAACGGCGTCCATGTTAATGCCGGTGCGCGTGCTTGCTACGTTAACGAACGCGCAGACGCGCTCGGTGGAAGAAAGAGCGCTTGCCAAAGAATTTAGCAGCACGGTGTCGCTCTTCGTTTCGCCCTTGTGCACCAGTGCGCCGAAGCCGCCTATAAAATTTACGCCCGTATCGTAAGCGGCCGCGTCGAGAGCCTCGGCGAAAACGGTGTAGTCTTCAAGGCCGCTGCTCGCCGCTATCTCCGCAATAGGCGTTACCGATATGCGCTTGTTGACAATGGGCACGCCGAACTCTCGCGCTATATCTTCGCCGACGCGCACGAGGTTTTTGGCTTTGTCGTATATCTTACGGCGTATGTTGTCGCAGCAGACTTTGGCGTCTGAGGAAACGCAGTCCCGAAGCGATATGCCCATTGTTATAGTGCGCACGTCAAGGTTCTCCGTGTCTATCATCTTTATCGTTTCGAGCACTTCGCGTTTACTAATCAAAACGTACCCCTCCAAAATAATAAAGTCGCGAGCTAATTATAACCCACCGAAAGGCGGGGCGCAATGCGAGCAAATGAGGCAAAACATACATTTATTACACAAGCGTTAAAAATTATACCAATATATGAATCTACTGTTAAAATAAAAAAACTCATGTTTAACCGCTATAATATCGACTTATTATATATATAGGAAAAAGGTGGAGGTGTACAAATATGAAAAAGCTGCTTGCGGCGGGAATGATAACTTTGTTTCTGGCGTTATATTTTATCGTAGGCACCGGCTATGCCGGCAACTGAATTTTTATGGTTTGTTATAAAAAAAGCAACATGAAAATGAGCTGCCCTTATGAGTTGACAGCTCTTTTTATACGGGGTCCCCAGCAAGTCGTGAGGCTTGATGGGGTGTGTATATTGGTCCTTTAGCCAGACAGATTGGGGGACAAAGCGTCCGGCTTTTGGGGGTAATCTATGAGTTCGCTGGGGTCAAATGAAATATTATTTATCCCTGTCTCTGTCTCCCCTGATTCTGGAGAACAGCATAATACTCCACAACCCGGCCAGGCCGACGAGCGCATAGATGATTCTTGCAACGATTGAACCGGCGCCGAATATCGCATCAACGAGATTGAAATTGAAGAATCCTACAAGGCCCCAGTTGATTGCGCCGATAACTACGAGTATCCATGCCAGTATATTCAAAAAAACCAACTCCTTTCGCTGTTATTATCCGCAGAACGCGAAGGAGTTATTAC
>JAEZIZ010000061.1 GCA_023415915.1 Bacillota bacterium
AATCATCCAGATTCACGATCTCAAGTGTTTTTCTGTTCTCTTCATTCTTGTTAAGCAACCTCAATCACCCTATTTCATTGTACCAAAAAAACCAGCTCTACGCTGGCTTTTTTGACAGTCTGAAACGGCTTATAGCCGCTTTACTTTCATATATAAACAGAACGCTCCAGCAAACCCCCGCCTTATACGCTACCAGCCTGCGGCGATCCTTTTATGCAATGAACCTTACAACCTGCCGGGATGTTTCCAGACGGAGCGCCTTAAGCTTTTCGCTTACGCATTTTCCTTCCTTCAACTCGCGGCTTGTATGTACGATTCGCGCCCGGTTTCAAACAATTAAGTTTTCACCGGCGCTTGCCTCCGCTTTCGCGGCGACCCTCCGCACGCCCGATAGCCATGCGCGGTATTCCCTGGAGCGTGTTTTGATTATACTTAAACGCCCTTTGGTTATCAATGCGGAAAATCGTCGGATTAGCGCTCAATTGGGCCGATATATGCGTTAACTTAAGGCATACGCTTTGCTTTCTCGTCATTGCGCCTCATTTCTAAATTTCTCCAAATTAACCCAACATATTGTATTATTATATTTTGAGCGGCACCAATTTCGCAAAAAAACTTTTAATTTTTTTCTGCCGCAAATCTGATACAATGATTGTCGTTGCTCAACTTTGCGCTGCTGCTCGTTACCGCCGTCAAGTTGTTCGGCAAAACGCTGTCCGGCGTCATAACCAAGCCCTTAGGATATATCTCCGACGCGTTTGTCGCCACCCCATTACTGGCGAAGTATTCCATGTCTTTGCTCCGTAAGCCTTTTACCCGTTCTCCATACGCGCCTTTCCCCTCCTGTCATCCTGAGCCTGCGAAATATCCCCTGTGCCTTTTGCCTCTTCTCCACCCGTTTCTTTCTTCCCGTCATCCTGAGCTTGCGAAGTATCCCCTGTACCTTTTACCCTTTCTCAATCCCCGCGGCTCTCCTCCGTCATACTGAGCCTGCAAAAGTTCCCATGTAATATAACCATGAACTCCATTATTTACAATACAGTGCAAATAGTGTAATATATTTATACATTTTTTAAAGGAGAATTCATATGGCAAACATTTATCGTTCAACGGCTCATTTAGGCGATATAGATATGTTCTACCTCGACACGCGTACGCATGCGCCCGCAATAGTCTGCCTTCACGGCAGGTGGGGCCGCGCCGAGACTTGGGTACACCTCATGAGGCATTACGGAGACAGGTACAGGGTGATAGCCCCCGACCAGAGAGGCCACGGCCTTTCTTCAAAACCCGTGTCAAAGTACACCGCGGAAGAGATGGCCGCGGACGTCATAGCGCTGCTCGACGCTCTTAACATCCCTTCCGCCATAGTCGCAGGGCAGTCCATGGGCGGATGCATAGCGGGGTTTCTCGCCGCGCTTTACCCGGAACGTATAAGCGCTATCGTAATACTCGATAAATCAGCCGCCGGCCCCGAAAACGTGAGCACGCTGCCGTTATACCAGCTGCGCGCAGAAGACCCTCTAACCAAGGATTGGCCGCTGCCTTTCCCAACTCTATACGACGCGAGCTCTTTTATAAAAGGCTGGGCGGGCTCGGAACTGGAATACGAGTATTTCATGGCCAGCGTTTATGAAACACCGGAAGGCTTTAACATGATGTTCAGCACGCAGGCAATAGCCGCCAACATAGAGTATGATCAAGGCTGGTTTCATCTGCTGCCGAATATCAAATGCCCCGTGCTGCTCATGCGCGCAAAAGGCGGGGCCGCGGTTCCCGACGCCGATTTTATAAAAATGCAGTCGCTGCTGCCCGCATGCATTGCACGCGAGTCGTCAAGCCCCGACCATAACGTACAGCTTTCCGATAAAGAAGGATTTTACGCCTGCTTCGACGAGTTGCTAAGCAAAATATGAGGTTTCCCACCGTATCACTTATCGGCATGCCTCAGATCCGGATTGCATATGCACACCCCATACGCAAAAAGCGGACTCAGTGAGCCCGCTTTTGTTTGCTTTTGCTATCTGTTCAACCGCTCCCTCGCGCCTTTGTCGAATTCAAGTATGCCTTCCACCTTGCCGCAGGCGAACGAGCTGCACTTACCGCAGTCCTTTAAGCCCTTTTCCCGTGCGCACGACCGTATCTCGCACATTTTGCAATAGCCAAAAAGAACGTCGGAATTGCACCCCAGGCAATTGATATCCTCCGGCTTTATATCCGCATTGCTCATCTTGCTCCACTCCGCCGCCGTCTTTTCGCGCAATGCCATATCGTCCGCCACCGTAGCCTTGTAGGTCGGGCACTCGTTGCACAGCAGACCGCAGTACGCCATCATCTCGCTCATTATACATACCTCCGAACATATTTTCCTTAAGAACGTTTGTTCTATCATGTATACTATCACAACAATTACCACAATGCAATATATTGTAAAGTATTAATTTACAGTATTTGCGTTTGATATGGCGTTTTACGGTTATTTATGGAATAAGCATACTGTTATTGTTAAGTTAAAGTGTAAATATACCGATATATATAATGATAAAGATTGCAAGGAGGCAGCTTTTATGTCTATCGAACCGGTAGCAGGCAATCCGGGTGCGGTAAATACCGTATCACCGGCAAAGAGCGCATACAGCGCTGATTCACGGCAGGAAGCCGAAGAAACCGCCGCGGTCTATGAGAAGTCGTCAAAACCTTCGACCGGCGTTTACAGCGCTAACGTAATGAAGATGCGCGCCGAGCTCGACGCGAAATACTCGAGCCTTCGCAGCCTCGTTGAAAAGCTGCTTTCGGCGCAGCGCGTAAGAGCGGGCCAGAGCGAGGGGCTTGATTTTGGCGACATCGAGTCGGCATACGACGGCAACTTAAAAGAGTTTTTCGGGAGCCTGCAGGTTGACAGCGCGACAAGGCTTAAAGCGCAGCAGGACATCTCCGAAGACGGTTACTGGGGCGTAAAGCAGACCTCGCAGCGTCTTATAGATTTCGCCATAAACGTTTCGGGCGGTGACAAAGCCAAATTCGCCGAGCTTAAAGCGGCTATTGAAAAGGGCTTCGCCAACGCAGAAAAGAAATGGGGCGGCGCGCTTCCCGACATCTGCATGCAGACAAAGGAAGCCACATTAAAAGGCCTCGAAGAATGGGCGAATTCCTGATACGATAAAGTTAATTTCTTAAGTGTGATAAGTTTATATCCGTATGAGATGCAAAGCCGTGCTGTATAGCCGGCTTTGTGTTTTTTGTTTCGCTCTGCTTTTCGCTCCGCCTTACACATTCCAATTCCAGCAGTTAAAGGCCGACTCTATAATCATCAATGCCCCTTCCCTGCCGTAGGGGCGGGTCTCCGCGCCCGCCCGCTTATGCTATTTCCGGCTGCCACAGGCCGCCCCTGCACACGCTGAAGCTTCTTTTCTTTCGTAGGAAACATTTTGGGGACCCAGTATGAGATGCAAAGCCGTGCCGTACAGCCTGCTTTGTGTTTTTTGCTTCGTCTTACCCATTCCTAATCATCAATGCCTCTTCCCTGCCGTAGGGGCGGGTCTCCGCGCCCGCCCGCATTCGCATTCCGTTTCTGGCGGCCCACAGACCGCCCCTGCACATGCTGAAGCTTCTTTCCTTGCGTAGGGGCGGGTCTCCGCGCCCGCCCGCTTATGCTATTTCCGGCTGCCACAGGCCGCCCCGCCACACGCTGAAGCTTCTTTCATTTCTTGGGCGGGGTTCTACCGTGTGCCCTGAAAGAGTATCCCCGCCCGCGTTAATATAATAGCGCAATTTTATTGGTCAACACAATCCAGAAATAGACATGTGTTTTTTATGTACATCTGGGGAAAATAAAACACAAAAGGAGGTAAAAAGATGGCTAGAAGCAGCAATTGGAAATTGGACAGTTTAAAGCAGACAACGGCATCCGAAGTTGGAGTCAACTTAAAGCAGGGTTACAACGGTGACATTGCGGCAAAGGACGCTGGCCGCATCGGCGGCCAGATGGTGAGAAAAATGATTCAGTATGCCGAAGGCAATATGCCCGAAGTAAGGAATACTACGATCGGCACACGGTTTTAGACCACTATCGAAAAACGAGGGCTTGCGCCCTCTTTTTTTGCGCGTTTTGCACGATTAAACCCATGCATATCCGGACGGTATGATTAATATTATACATTAACACCCAAAAAAAGCCTTGCGGCTCTTTTAAACCTGATACCGGTGTCACCGGCAAGCCGTGGGCCCTTCCGGTGTAAATATGATACATTCTTCCGGAGCCGTTGTCGCATGAGCTTTTTGAGGCGTTAACGAGGTGGTTGATATGATACGCTCTATATTGGAAATCGTACAGTCGTTCGCGGCAAAGCGCGCGCTTGGCTATCTTGACAGCGATCCTGACAGCAATATTCCGCGGCTGCTTGCGTGGGTGGACAGGTTCGACCGGAAGAATGAATACGCGGGCGTGCGCAGCGTGCTGCACGGCGTAATAGACAACCCGGATAACAACTGGTTCAGGTATATCAAGAGCTTTTACTCGGACGTCGACGCCAAAGTACGAAAGAAGCTGTTTGAAAACCTTATCGTCAACGCGTTCCTGATAGGCGACAGGCGGCAGAGAAAGGCAATGCGTTTTTATAAATGCAGCATACCATGGGCGATACTTATGGACCCGACTTCAGCGTGCAACCTTCGCTGCGCGGGCCGCTGGGCCACGGAATACGGCGGCAGCCTCAGTATGGATTACGCGACTATGGACAGCATAGTAAGGCAGGGCAAGGCCGTAGGCACGTATATGTATATATTCTCGGGCGGTGAGCCTCTCGTGCGCAAAAAGGATATACTGCGCCTGTGCGCGGCGCATCCCGACGCAGAGTTTCTCGCTTTTACGAACGCAACGCTGATAGACGAGGACTTCGCCCGCGAAATGCTACGGGTCAAAAACTTCGTGCCTGCCATAAGCGTCGAAGGCTTTGAAGAGGAAACGGACGCGCGGCGCGGCGCGGGCGCGTTTAAAGCAGCTTTAAAGGCAATGGAAATACTAAAGCGCCAAAGGCTCGTTTTTGGCGTGTCCTGCTGCTACACCAGCGAAAACACGGAAACGGTAGGCAGCGAGGAGTACTACGACTTCATTATAGAGCGGGGAGCCAAGTTCGCTTGGTTCTTCACATACATACCAGTCGGCAAAAACGCCGTCACTTCCCTCATCGCGTCGGCCCAGCAGCGCGAATATATGTACCGCCAGGTGCGCAATTTCCGTAAAACCAAGCCGCTTTTTACGCTGGACTTCTGGAACGACGGCGAATACTCGAACGGCTGCATCGCGGGCGGCAGGAGTTATCTGCACATAAACGCGAACGGAGACGTTGAGCCGTGCGCTTTTATACACTACTCCGACTCGAATATACATGAAAAAACGCTTATAGAAGCCTGCCGCTCCCCGCTGTTTATGGCGTTCCGCGAAGGCCAGCCCTTCAACAGCAACCATCTAAAACCCTGCCCGCTGCTCGACAATCCGGGAGCGCTGGCGGACGTCGTCACAAAATCGGGCGCAAAGTCCACCGACCTCGCCTGTCCCGAAGACGTCCATTGCCTCACCGAAAAATGCAGGGCAGCGGCGGAAAGCTGGTCGCCCGTGGCCGAAAGGCTATGGGAAAGCTCCGGGCGCGCCGAGTATACCACAAAACGCTGATTTCAAAAAAAGCCTTCCCTCACACAGCCGCGGCTATGCGCGCACAAGGCTTTATTAAAGCATTCTTAATTTTTTTTGTCCGACAGAACGCGACATTCATACGCGCATTGACAAATCAAATACTGTGTTGTATCATAATCATACGCATTTTGGCGTGTATTTTTTTTTATGAAGTATGTCAAAACAGCGAACCGCCGGCGGTTAATCTTATCCCCAGCTAGCCTCGCGTCTTGCCGGGGGCCACGTATTCACACCCCAGCAAGCCTCACGTCTTGCCGGGGGCCCCGTATTCACACCCCAGCAAGCCTCGCGTCTTGCCGGGGGCCACGTGGTTCAACCGCCCGCAAAGCGGCTGCTTAAGTTTTTGGAGGCGTCTGTGGCGCGGAAGATATACATAACCGGCCCCGACAGGCTGAAGCTGATGAAGCTGATTGACGGGCTTGGCGACGATATAAAAACGAAAGACTACATACGGGAACTATACAAGGACCTTATGCACGCCGACATCGTGAGCGCGCCCAAGATTCCCGCCGATACGGTAAGAATATACTCGCAGGTTCTTATATCGCTCGACGGGGATACAGACGAAATAAGGCTCGCTTATCCCGACGAAGCGGACGCATTAAGAAACATTATTTCCGTGTTTTCACCGCTGGGCGCGTCGGTATTCGGCCGCCGCGAAGGCGGCGCGTTCGAATGCAGCGCGATAAACGTGAAGAACGCGGTGATAGAAGGCGTATACAACGGGCGGACAGGTGCTTAAGAGAGGAGCGGCATTATGCTTAGCATAGCGAATATGATGAATTCTCAGGATGTAGGTATAGACCTTGGAACAGCCAACGTCCGCGTTTACGTGCGGGGACAGGGCATCGTACTCAACGAGCCCTCCGTCGTTGCCGTCAATAAGGCGACGGGCGAGCTGCTCGCAGTGGGCGACGAAGCCCGCAGCATGGTGGGAAGAGCGCCGGGTACTATAATAGTGGTACGCCCCTTGCGCGACGGCGTCATCTCGAACTTCCGGGAGGCAGAGCGCATGCTGCGCTTCTTTTTGCGCAAGGTAATAGGAAAGCGCCTCTTTTTCAAGCCGCGCGTGCTCGTATGCATGCCGTCGGGCATCACGGAAGTTGAACAGCGCGCGCTGATTGAGGCTTCGGAGGAAGCGGGCGCAAAGCGCGCCGACCTTATGGAAGAGCCCGTAGCGGCTGCGATAGGCGCAGGCCTCGACATAAGCGCCCCTTACGGCAACGCGGTTATAGATATCGGCGGAGGCACGTCGGATATCGCCGTAATATCGCTGGGCGGCATAGTTATCAGCAGGTCGATAACCTCGGCGGGCGATAAGCTCGACGAAGCGCTGATACGCTATATGAGAAAGGTTCACGGCGTGCTTATTGGCGAGAGGACTGCCGAGGAGATAAAGGTAAACATAGGCTCCGCCGTACCGCGCAAAGACGAGTTTTTTATGGAGGTCTCGGGCCGCAGCCTAGGTACCGGCCTTCCTAAAACCGTGACGGTAGGCTCCAACGAAACGGTGGAAGCTTTCCAGGAGCCGCTCGGCCAGTTGGTAGACGCGGTGCGCAACGTGCTCGAGCGTACGCCGCCCGAGCTTACCGCGGACATCACCGAAAACGGCCTTTGCCTCACCGGCGGCGGCGCGCTGCTCTCCGGACTCGATAAGCTTTTAAGCGAGAAGACGGACTTAAGGTGCTATGTAGCGGAAGACGCGCCTTCCTGCGTGGCGATAGGCGCGGGCCTCGCGCTGGACAATATCAGCCTTATTTCGGGCGAAAGGCCCCGGCTGGACATCTAGCGCCGTATCATAATATTCACGGCTTGATGACGTATTCAAATTTGAACTCAGTAACGGCACGCCGTTTCTCGTAAAAGAGTCGCGGCGTGCTTTTTTTATACCCCAAAAAGTCTCACGGCTTGTCGCCGCCGCAACCGGCTTCCCCCCTTCCTATTGTGCCAATAGCGTGGTATCATATTATTATCCTCCGAAAGGAGCCATAATATGTCACGTCCTCTTATTATCGTTTCAATATTTGTTATTGCCTTGGCGATGGTGTTCATATTGCTGCGCGGCAGAAGAAGGGCCCAGGTTAAGCCGCGAAGAACCTTTGACTTTGCGGGGCGCAGCGAAAGCGCGATTTTCTCCGACGCCGTGGTAGTAAGCTTAAAAGGCGGCGTTGCGGGCGAAACGGGCTCGCGGACATGCGTATATATTACGCTCGAGGTAACGCCCCCCGATAAAGAGCCGTATACCGCCCGCGCGCAGTGGCTCGTCGAGCCTTCCGCGCTGCCTCTTATCTCTCCCGGCAGCGGTATAAAGGTAAAAATAGACGCCCATAACCCCGGTATCGTCTACCCGGGCGAAAGCTGGGCGTCTTATGTAAGCTGCTAAATTTACCCTTGCGCGTTCAGCCGCCGCTCCGCTTCTTTAAGGTTCTCGCCATTAAACCTTTCGTAGTTGTAGGTTAAGAGCAGCACGTAGAGTATGAACAGCACGAAGAATATCCACTCGCCTATATACAGCTTTTCAAAAACGTTCGCCGTGAATATGTTGAACGCAGCCGTAATTATTCCCAGCACGCCAAGGCCGCTGCTCACATAAGGGTTTAAAATCGCCGCTATTGCCGTAAACACAAGGAAGCAGTCCATAGCTATCATGTTTATAAGGCTGAAAGTCTGATGAAGCGGGTTCATCCCTATGGGAAACACGCTCGC
>JAEZIZ010000083.1 GCA_023415915.1 Bacillota bacterium
ATGCTGCCGTTCTGTTCCTCTCGCGTATTCATATCGTTTGTGCTCAAATATACCACCTCTTCTTATCCGTTAGATAATTATAACAGATGGGGCAGCTGAATACAATCAACTTTAAATTACTTTAATATAATCGTAAAATTACTTCTGCAATATTATCTTTATGTTCTGAGCGGGCTCCTTTGTCTCGTCCCTGACTATTTCGAGCACCTTTGCGGCCTGCTCCTTGGTTATTTCTTTAGCCTTCAGCACAACGTTTACCGACCCCGTCTGTACGGTGACTATTGCGTCCGAAAAGCCGCTTGCCACGAGCAGACCCTCGATTGTAAGCTCAGATTCCATCGCCTTTACAATCTCGATTTTCTGATCCTGCGCTTCCTTAATGGTTTCCGCGTCGCTCCCCTTGTTGGATATTATGCTGTCAAGGTACGCTATTTCAGTCTCGCGCACGTTTTCCCTGTTTGCCTTATAATCTGCAAAGTAATTCTGCGAGGAAATTACGGCAACGTCGTCAGCCTGCAATGCGCCTTTAATATCGGTTGGGACCTTGTCGGCGACGTTTTCATCAGAGCCCGGGTTGCTCAGTATATAATTGATATAACCGACTGCGACCAAAACGACTATTAAACCAGTAAGCAGCAGATACTTTTTAACCTTGCTATTTTTCATTATTCCACTTCCCTTATTCATTATTCATTTTATAAACGTCGACCCTGTCCGGGCTGACGTTCAATACCGTTTCCACCGCTCGCAATAGGTTGAGCTTTACGCCAATATCGTCCGCTCCTTCGGCTACTACTATCACGCCCATTACTTTGGGGCTGTTCTCGCGCAACACAAGCGCGCTGGTGCCGCCGCTTCCGCTTATTGTCACAACGTTGCTCTGCGTGTTTTCAGTATTTACGGTGCTGGTGCCCGATTCGCCCGCGTTCGTCGTAGAAGAAGTCTGCTTATTCTCACTTATCGCAGGCACTATCTCCGGAGTCGATTCGTACGTTATAAAGACGTCAACCCTGCCCGCTCCTTCTATCGACGAAAGTATGTCCTCGAGCTTTGCTTCGAGGTCCTCTCCCTGCACCGCTTCTTTTACTGGCTGGGCGGGCGTTTCTTTTACCTTGCCGCTGTTGAATGAAGAGAAGTATATCGTGAGTATGATAACTACCAGCAGCAGTATCGCGACATACTGTATCTTTTTCTTCGTATCCAGCTTTTTAAAAGACGATATAAGTTTTCCCGCCTTGCCCGTTATATCCGCTTTAGTTTCTTTGCTTTTTTCCTGTTGTTCCCCCATAGCTTTTCCCTCGACCCTTTTCACTATAGATATTTATTTTATTCATCGCCCATATATACCTTAAAAATATAATCTCTATACGGAGACGCGTCGTAACTGTGCCCGCTTGTCTGCGTCATGCTGTTAACCGCATTTTTCAGTTCCTGCTCGAAATCAACGCCGCTAAATAGCTCGAAAAGCGGCGAGAGCATAAAGAGCGTAACCAGCACGCCCAGCACGACGGCGATATATTTTTTAATGGATGTTTCCGGCAGCAGCGAGCTTATAATAGCGCTGAAAAGCACTGCTATGGTAACGCTCACCGCCCAGGATGAAAGAAAACCCTGCATATGCTACCTCAACATAACGTTCGTATTGCCCGCGCCTATTATTACGGCTACGGTTATGAAAAACATTGCGGCTGCGGCGACCACCGCCGCGAAAAGCAGCAGCAGCACGTCCGCGGACTCGGTTGCGAACTTGCCTATAGATTTGCCGCCGACCGGCTCGAGCACCGCCCCTGCAAGCTTAAACAAAAAGTAATGCGCCAGTATGCCGAACACGGGAGTTATAGCTATTGCCGCAATGATTATTATCCCTGCTATGCCTATCGCGTTCTTTATAAGCAGCGTGCAAGATATGAGCACGTCTACCGAGTCGGACACCATGCCGCCTATAATAGGAACGAGCTTGTCAATAGTATATTTGGCGGTCTTTATAGATATGCCATCGAATGTGGAGCCTAGGAGCCCTTGTATCGCTATTATGCCTAAGAATATCGTAAAGCTTAACCCTATAGCCCATTTGACAATAGTCTTGATAAGCGCACAGAAGCCAGAAAGCTTAATGCTCGTAGAAAAGTTATTTATTATCGTAAACACCGTAAGCACTATAACGAGCGGCATTATTACGCTGCTGAAGAATATCGATATGCCTGTGGTAAGGAACACCGTAGCGGGGCTCAGTATCGCCGCGGACGTGATGCCGCCAAGCGCCGTCAGCAGCGTTATCAGCAGCGGAAAAAGCTCGGATGTAAACGACGTCATCGATTTTATAGCGCCCGCGCCTATCGAGAACGCTATGGAAAGTATGCCTATCGTTATTGTGCCTATTATCACGAACTGCGCCGTCTGCGCGGCCTTGGATACGCCGGTGTCGCCGAAAGACGGCTTGAAGTGGGTTATTATGCTGAACAGCAGCGCAATCACTATTATCTGCACTATCGCGGGTATGCTCTGCTTTACGCCGCCGAACATGGAATCGAGAACAAGCGAGTACACGTCGGCTATTTTAAAATCCGCGCCGCCTTTGGCGAGCATCGTTACAAAAGTCTTTAAGTCCGCGCCGCCCGTTATGGGGCGCAGCGTGTCTGCGTATTTGTTGAAATACTCCTCTATTTCATGAAGGTCGGCCGTACCCAGAGCGCTTTCTATATTGCGTGTTATCTCGTCCTCGAGCGCCCTGTCTATCTCGTCGTCGTCCGCTGCGAACGACGCCTTCGGAAACGCAAGCATGCAAAGCCCTATTAATAATATTATCACGGCTTTTTTCATATGTTCTTCCCTAGAGTTTATCCAAGCAGGCCCAGCACCATGTTCATAAACGACGTAATCACCGGCAGCGAAAGTACGATTATGAACACTCTTCCTGCAAGCTCGACCTTGGAAGCTATCGAGCCCTCCCCCGTATCCTTTAGCAGCTGCACGGCAAATTCGCATATATACGCTACGCCGATAATCTTTAATACTACGGTAATGCTTTCGTATGGTATGTCGTACCTCGAGACTACGTCTCTTATATAGTCGACTGCGGTAACAAGGTAATCTAGAGCGTATATGAAAATAATCAGGCCGGCCACCAGGCTTACCTGCATGCCAAGCTCCGGCTGCTTCTGTTTTATAGCTATCACCAGCACACCCGAGAGTATGCCTATGAGCGCTATCTGTACTATCTCCATGTCAATACAGCCCGAATATGCGCTTTACGCTTTCAAACAGGTTGCCGACAAGATCTACGACCATTAGCAGAACAATAACAAGCCCGGCTATGGTGGTGAGCAGCGCGATGTCGTCCCTGCCCGAGCGCACGAGCAGCGCGTGCAGTACGGCTATGAGTATGCCTATTGCGGCGATTCTGAATATTATATCTATGTTCAATCATATCCCTCCTCTATATCATCAGCAGTGCGATAAGCAGGCCGGCCAGCATGCCGGACGTATTGTATAGCCTGCATTTCTTGCGTTTTTCCGTTTCCACTTCGCTTACGTAGCCGGCGAGCAGCTTTAAATATGCGCTCGACTGCCTCTCGCTCGGGTTCATGCACAATGTTTCTATGGCGGCTCCTCCTGCGTACACTACGTTTAAGTCCTCTTTTGTGAGAAACGACAGGTGAAGCCCGTCAAAGCAGCACTTCCAGATGCCCGCGAACGCCTTCTGCGGCGAACCTTTAAGCATATGCGAGCAGCGGCGCAGGAATACGCCCAGTTCGCTGTCCCGGGGCGATTCGAGCGCTTTATAGAGCTCGAGGTTCATGCCCGTTATCCTGTCGGAAATATATATTAGCGACGACTGGAACTCCCTGAAAAATTCCAGCCTTTGCGACGTCCTCTTTGAAAGTAGCCGTCCTATATATGCGCACAGCGCCACTACCAAAAGGCACGCAAGCAGCTTCATATGTATTCTCCCTTCAGCCGGAACGGCTCTTTCAATAATCCTTGTCCAAACCTGTCGTGTATCTGCGCGATTGTGATCCTTCCCAACGCGGCTGAGAGTACGACATACGCGTCAAACAGTTTTTCATCGAATAACTGCCTGAAAAACAGCCTTTTTAGCAGGCACTCAAGGTCAGGCGCATGAGCGGTAGTCACCATTACCACGCCTGCGTTTGTTACCTCGCGCATAGCCTCAAGGTCGGCGCTCTTGCCTATCTCGTCGGTGACTATTACGTCGGGAGACAGCGCGCGCAGCGCCATAAATACGCCCTCGTGCTTGGGCACTCCCGAAATAACGTCGGTCTCTACTCCCACGTCGAACAGCGCCCGCCCGTAAACGCTTGCCGCAAGCTCCTGCCGCTCGTCGATAAGCGACACCTTGCAGGGGTTAAGCCCGTCGCCGCTTCCGGCACTCCTCGCAATATCGCGCGCGAGCGTAGTCTTACCGAGCTTAGGCGCGGAGATAACAAGCGTGCTGAGCAAGCGCCCTTCTTCAGATATATATGGCAGCAGCGCTTTTGATATGCCTGCGGTCTCCCTCGGTATGCGGAAATTGATGCCGTTTATGCTCTTATACGACTTAACAGTGCCTGCTGACTGCACTGCGCTGCCCGCTATACCCGCGCGTATGCCGCTGTTAAGCGTCAGAAAACCCTGCCTTAAATCGTCCTCAAAAGCGTACGCCGATTTGCCTGTTATCGCGCTGAACGTCTGCTCTATCTCCGCTTCGCTCAATATCATTCCGCCGCCGTCAAGCGAACCGTCCGGGCTTACGCGGTAACCTTTTTCGCACGTGTATACCATAAGCGGTTTTGCGGCGCGCAGCCGTATTTCTTCCGCGCGCGATGCGAATTCTTCAGAGATGTTTGAAAGCGCCGAGAATATGCGCTCGGGAAGGTATTTTTCAAGAGCGTTTTTCCAATTCAGTTTCATGTTAACGTTCATGGTTAATGTATATGTATATAAGGAAGTGTTTATAACGAAACGGTTCGACGGTAAAACCGGGCAAAAAAATAAGCGTACAGACAAATGCCCGTACGCTGCTTAAGCTTAAATCACTTTCCTGAGATATACCCTATAAGGCCGTTTGACTCGATTATCTTGCGCATAAACGGAGGGAACGGCTCGGCCTTTGAAGTTACCCCTTTTGTTATATTGCGTATTATGCCGTTTTCGAGGTCTACCTCCAGCTCGTCGCCGCTGTCGGCGCTTTTCACAGCCTCCGGGCATTCGAGTATAGGCAGGCCGATGTTTATCGCGTTCCTGAAGAATATGCGCGCGAACGAATTGGCGATGACGCAGTACACTCCCGACGCTTTTATCGCTATCGGCGCGTGCTCCCTTGAAGAGCCGCAGCCGAAGTTGTTTTCCGCGACTATGATGTCGCCCTTCCTTACAGTCTTTGAAAAGTCTGCGTCTATATCCTCCATGCAGTGGGACGCAAGCTCGCCCGGGTCGGATGTGTTAAGGTATCTTGCCGGTATTATTACGTCGGTGTCCACATTGCTGCCGTATTTATATACTTTGCCCATATTTGTTACCTCGCTATGTTTTCGGGATTTTCTATTCTGCCGGTAAGCGCGGAAGCTGCCGCCACCGCCGGGCTCGCGAGATATACCTCGGATTTTACATGCCCCATCCTGCCGACGAAGTTCCTGTTGGTAGTTGATACCGCCCTCTCGCCCGCCGCGAGTATGCCCATGTGGCCGCCGAGGCACGGCCCGCAGGTCGGCGTGGAGAACACGGCGCCCGCTTTAACGAAATCCGCCACGAGCCCTTCTTCCAGCGCCTGAAGGTATATTGCCTGCGTGCCGGGAATCACTATTGCCCTAACGCCTTTTTTTACCCGCTTGCCGCGCAGTATATCCGCCGCTATACGCAAGTCGGATATGCGCCCGTTGGTGCACGAGCCTATCACGACCTGGTCTATCCTTATATCGCCTACTTCGTCAATAGTTCTTGCGTTTTCGGGAAGGTGCGGAAACGCGACAGTGGGGCGCAGCGATGAGAGGTCTATGGTAATTACTCTTTCATACTCCGCGTCCTCGTCCGCTTGAAATACTTTATACGGCCTTGAAGAGTGCTCTTTCACATAGGAAACAGTCTGTTCGTCCACGGGGAATATACCGTTTTTAGCGCCCGCTTCAATAGCCATGTTGCAGACGGTGAACCTGTCGTCCATTGAAAGGCTGTTTATACCGTCTCCCGCGAACTCAATAGACTTATACAGCGCGCCGTCCACGCCTATAAGCCCTATTATATGGAGTATAAGGTCTTTGCCCGACACCCATTTCTGCGGCTTGCCGGTGAGCGCGAACTTTATTGCGGACGGCACCTTGAACCAGCATTTGCCCGTAGCCATTACTGCCGCGAGGTCTGTGCTCCCTACGCCGGTGGAAAAAGCGCCGAGCGCCCCGTAGGTGCACGTATGCGAATCCGCGCCGATTATCGCGTCTCCCGGTACGGCAAGGCCTTTTTCGGGTATGAGGCAGTGCTCTATGCCCATTTCGCCTATCTCAAAGTAGTTTTCTATCTGCTGCTCGCATGCGAACTCGCGCATCATACTGCACTGCTCGGCAGCTTTTATATCCTTGTTGGGCGTAAAGTGGTCGGGAATCAAAGCCACTTTATTCCTGTCAAAAACGGCCTTCTTCCCCGTTTTTGCAAACTCCTTTATCGCCACGGGCGCGGTGATATCGTTGCCGAAAGCAAGATCGATATCCGCCTCGATAAACTGCCCGGCGTGCACTTCGGAAAGCCCCGACTTAAACGCAAGTATTTTTTGTGTTATCGTCATCCCCATGCTTTTAGCCCTCCAGCTTTGTTTCGTAGCAGTACCTGTTTATCGCGTCTATATACGCCCTGACGCTTGCTTCGACTATATCGGTGGAAAGTCCGCGGCCCCTCACCTTCTTGCCGTCCTTATCCAGCTTTACTACGACTTCGCCCTGAGCGTCCTTGCCGCCTGTTACGGAGCGGACGATATAGTCTTCCAGCTTAAAGCTTAAGCCGGTGCACCGCTCTATCGCGTTGAAGGATGCGTCCACAGGCCCGTCGCCCGTTGCGGCCTCTTCGAGCACTTCGTCTCCGCGCAGCAGCTTTACTACGGCTGTAGACGTCATCTTGTTGCCGCTGTTAATAACGAACGCGTCGAATACATATTCGCTGGGCACGGTGAACGCGTCGTGCTCCACAAGCGCCCTTAAGTCCATATCCGATACGTCCTTTTTCCTGTCCGCAAGCTGCTTGAACTTTTCGAAATAATATTCGAGCTTTTCTTCATCCGGCATAAACCCTAAGGACTTGAGCCGCTCTTCAAAAGCGTGCTTGCCCGAATGCTTGCCCAGCACTATAGTATTCTCAGGCAGGCCGATAGATTCCGGTGTCATTATCTCATATGTCTTTTTATTTGCCAACACCCCGTGCTGGTGTATGCCCGCCTCGTGAGCAAAAGCGTTTGCGCCGACTACGGCTTTGTTGGGCTGCACAGACACGCCGGTGATGGCGGACACAAGGCGCGAAGCGTTGTATATCTGCCGCGTGTCTATATTTGTAGTGTAATCGTAAAGGTCGCGCCGCGTTGCTATCGCCATTACTACTTCTTCGAGCGCCGCGTTGCCCGCCCTTTCGCCTATTCCGTTTATCGTGCACTCTATCTGGTCTACGCCCGCGCGCACCGCGGCGAGCGTATTGGCGGCGGCAAGGCCCAAGTCGTTGTGGCAATGCACTGAAATATCAACTTTCTCTATGCCGCGCACGTTGTTCTTAATTCCCGATATGAGCTCGTAGAATTCTTCAGGAGTCGAGTAGCCTACCGTATCGGGAATATTTATGCATGTAGCGCCCGCTTTTATTACGCCTTCAAACACCCTGTAAAGGAAACCGGGTTCGCTCCGCGATGCGTCTTCCGCCGAGAACTCTACGTCCGGGCAAAGATTTCTCGCGTATTTAACCATATTTACCGCCTGCGCAAGCACGTCGTCGGGGCTCATCTTCAATTTGTACTGCATGTGTATCGGTGACGTCGCGATAAACGTGTGTATCCTCGGCAATTTTGCTTTTTTAACGGCCTCCCATGAACGGTCGATATCTTTTTCGAGAGCGCGCGAAAGGCTAGCGACTCGCGTTTCCTTAACAGCGTCGGCGATCTTTTTGACCGAAATGAAGTCTCCGGGCGAGGCTATAGCAAACCCGGCCTCGATAACGTCGACTTTTAGCTTTTCAAGCTGATGCGCCACCTCTATCTTTTCCTGCAGGTTCATGCTGCATCCAGGCGACTGTTCGCCGTCTCTGAGCGTAGTGTCGAAAATCTTGATGGTTTTCATGATCAATCTCCTTTATTGTTTATTCAGGCTGATCGTGACGAGAAGCACCTTTCCGGGTAAATAAAAAAGCCCTTCGTCTGTACAGAGACGAAAGACCCGCGGTACCACTCTGCTTGCGGCAAATAAAGCCGCCAGCTTATCAGGGCACAACATGATGCCCGTACCCGTGTAACGTTGAGTCACGACGTCTGCGCTTAATATCACGCCTTCAGATTAAGGTGATTATTCGGCGCAGCGGCTTCGGAGCGAGCTTCACCGGGTTTTGTCTGCCGCCTTTCACCGATACGGCGGCTCTCTGGAAAACAAAATTACCGATTACTGTTCCCCATCACAGCCTTTGGTTAACGTATTATAATGCACGTACAAGCTGCCTGTCAATATATAATATCGTTTATTTTTCCAAACATATTCAGTAAAATTACTTTTTTCTGCGGTTTTAGGTCCGGCAAGATGAAGAAAAGCCGCGCGGCGACGCCGCGCGGCTTAATACTTGTCCAAAACGGAACTAAACAGTTGCCGATTACAGAAGATGTACGTTGACTATAAGGCCGGCGAACACTATGGAAACCATCGACAGCAGCTTGATGAGTATGTTGATAGACGGTCCGGCCGTATCCTTGAACGGGTCGCCTACGGTATCGCCGACAACAGCCGCCTTGTGTGCGTCGCTGCCCTTGCCGCCTAAAGCGCCGCTTTCAATGTACTTCTTTGCGTTGTCCCACGAACCGCCCGAGTTTGCCATCATTATAGCCATAATAAATCCGGTTACCGTAGCGCCCGCGAGCAACGCCGCTACTGCGTTAACGCCGAGTATAAGGCCTGTGGCTATCGGGAAGATTATAGCTGTCATGGCGGGAAGCACCATTTCCCTCTGTGCCGATTTCGTGCAGATTTTTACGCACTGAGCGTAATCAGGTTCGGCTTTGCCTTCCATTAGCCCGACTATCTCTTTGAACTGGCGCCTTACCTCAACGACTATGCTCTGAGCGGCACGGCCGACAGCGCTCATAGTAAGCGAGGCAAAAAGGAACGGAAGCAGTCCGCCAATGAACAGACCGGTAAGCACGGTCGGGTTAAGAAGATCAAGGTTGAAAACGAAGTCCGGATTAATGAGCTTGACTTCGCTGACGAACGCGGCTATAAGCGCGAGAGCCGTAAGCGCAGCGGAACCAATCGCAAATCCCTTGCCAGTTGCGGCAGTCGTGTTGCCGAGCGAGTCGAGAGCGTCTGTGCGCTTGCGCACTTCGGGGTCCATATGGCTCATTTCGGCTATGCCGCCCGCGTTATCGGCAACAGGGCCGTATGCGTCGGTAGCAAGCGTGATGCCTAGCGTGGAAAGCATACCAACAGCGGAAAGGCCTATGCCGAAAAGGCCCATGTTAAAGTTATCAGAGCCGCCCGATACAAAGAACGAGACAAGCACCGAAGCGCCGACTATCAGCACCGGCAGCATCGTGGATAACATACCTACGGAAAGGCCGCCGATTATAACCGTAGCCGGGCCTGTCTTTGCGGATTCCGCAACGGTTTTCGTAGGCTTATATGTATCGGACGTATAGTATTCGGTTAAGAAGCCTATGAGATTGCCTGCGATTAAACCGGATAATATCGCAAAGAACATGCCGATCTTTTCCCAGCCGAATATGAAGTATACGAGCAGGAAAGCTACAATAGCTATAAGCACCGTGCTGAAATATACTCCACGGCGAAGCGCCCCAAGCAGCACTTTTTGCTCCGCCTTTTCCCCTGAGCGCACAAAGAACGTGCCAAGAATCGAAGCGAGTATGCCTATGGCAGCCATAGCCATCGGTATAACGACGCCGCTTATATTAAGGCCTGCAGCGACGGCAAGCGCGGCGGTGGAAACGATGGAACCAACATAAGACTCATAAAGGTCGGCGCCCATGCCCGCAACGTCGCCTACGTTGTCGCCTACGTTGTCGGCAATAACAGCGGGGTTGCGCGGGTCGTCTTCCGGTATGCCGGCTTCGACTTTACCGACAAGGTCGGCGCCTACGTCGGCAGCCTTCGTGAATATACCGCCGCCTACGCGCGCGAACAGCGCCATCGAAGAAGCGCCCATACCAAAGGTAAGCATCGCGGACGTAATGTTTGTTATGCCGTCGGCTGTCGTAGGATTAAACCATATCTGTAGCAGATAATACCAGATAGAAAGGTCTAAGAGCCCCAGGCCGACAACGGTGAATCCCATAACGCCGCCCGCGGAAAACGCGACCCGAAGGCCTTTGTTTAAGCTCTGGCTCGCGGCAAACGCCGTGCGCGAGTTAGAGGATGTGGCCATGCTCATACCGATAAATCCGGACAAGCCCGAGAAGAATCCGCCTGTCAGGAATGCAAAAGGTACGAAAGGATTCAAAAGCTTAAAGCCAAAAGACAGCACCAGCAGAACTACGAACATTCCGGCAAAAAAAATACCGACAACACTATACTGCCTTTTCAAGTAAGCCTTTGCGCCGGTTTTGATTGCGTTGGAGATTTTCGTCATGAGTTCGGTGCCCGTGGAGAATTGTTTAACTCTCCAAGACAGGAACACTGCGAAAAGCAGCGAAACCACAGCACCTATGGGTGCTACAATCATTAAGTTTTCCATAATACCTCCTCCAAAAAATTAATATATAAACACACAGTTTATATCAAAACCAGGCCGGTAAAAAACCTTATAATACCAAGGAAAACGGCAATCCCAACTTTCCCCCATTTTACTGATTGTACACATAATATACAATATTTTTGGTACATGCAAGTATATAAGTTTAAGAATTCTTTACGATTCGGTAACTATTTCATATAACTTTGTAACCTGCGTTGCTCCATTTGCCGCACCGGTCGCCCCAATTAGCTACAGGCAGCCCGTTCAGCCTTATTTGTACCACCTCGCACAGATTAGTACAACCCTTGCATTCAAAGTTGCTTGCCGTATAATCGCTGTTTACGCAGCCAAAACCGTAAAAGTTCGTCTTCCTGCCCGATAGCGTTATTTCTTCACGCGCGAGCAGCGCCGCGCCTATAGCTCCCATCACGTCGTAAAACTTGGGAATTATTACGCTCTTGCCAAGCGCCCTTTCAAAAGCCGCCGACATACCGATGTTTGCCGCAACGCCGCCCTGGAACATTACCGGCTCGGGTATGTCCTTATTCTTTGCAAGGTTATTCAAGAAGTTGCGCACGAGCGCCTCGCACAGCCCCGCAATTATATCCTCGTTGCTGTGGCCCGCCTGCTGCTTTGAGATCATATCGGATTCGGCAAATACCGCGCACCGCCCCGCTATCCTTACAGGGCACTCGGAGCGTACCGCGTATCTGCCGAACTCCTCTATCGGTATCTCGAGCCGCGCAGCCTGCCTGTCAAGGAACGAACCCGTGCCTGCCGCGCATACCGTATTCATCGCAAAATCGGTCACGATGCCGTCGTTTAAGAATATTATCTTTGAATCCTGCCCTCCTATCTCAATTATCGTACGCACTTCGGGCACCATGCGGCAGGCTGCCGCCGCGTGGGTGGTTATCTCGTTTTTGATGATATCTGCGCCGACAATGGCGCTTGCCAGCTGCCGCCCGCTGCCTGTCGCGCCCACGGACGTTATAACTACGTCCTTACACGCAGCTGCCAGCGCTGACAGCCCTTTTAATACTGCGCCTATGGGCCGGCCGCTCGTCCTCAGGTATATTTTCTCTATTACGTTATCTTCCTCGTCCAGCAGCACGAGTTTTGTGCTTACCGAACCTACATCAAGCCCCAAACTGCAATGCTTACTCAACAAAGCGCTCCTTTTTTTCGTTTTGATTCGAGCATATCCAAAAATGCTTCTATACGGGTAACATACCCTGAGTCTCCCGTCATCTCGTCCATTACCAAGGACAGTACGGGGAAGTTAATATTCTTGCTTAAAGTAGGCAGCACGGATTTTGTGACGACCTCGGGCATGCAGCCCAGCGGGAATATCTGTATCGCGCCGTCAAACTTTTTTCTCTGTGAAAGCACCGCGTGCGCTACGGTTTCTCTGCCGTGACCTCCCACTCCGAACGGAAGGTATTTTTTCGAAGCGCGCCTCACGCAGGGCGAATTCAGCTTAACCGGCTTTAATACAAGGTCCCGAAGCCACCAGCTCGGAGTAATAAGCCTTGAGGAGCAAACGCCGTAATCCATCAGCCGCTCCTCTATATAAAGATTTGAAAACGGCTCTATCATTGAATATATTTCGCCTATTAATGCTATCTTCAAAGGCTTTCTGCCGTCGTCAAGCTGAATTAAGTCAAGCTTTTTCTTATAGCGCCTGAGAGCTTTTATTACAGCGGCGGGGTCTGTATAATCGTACACCTCGTTTTCGCATGCCCTTAGTAACCTTTTGCACTCCCCCTTTTTGTATTCGTATCCCGCGATAAAGTGCGCCTTTGCGTCTATCGAATCGGCAAGCGAGAGTATATCAAGCGCTTGCTTTACCGCTTTGATTTTTGCCGTTTTGCTTAAAGCGCTGCGCCGTGATATTTTTTTAATCCTGCTCCACAGCACGTCTGCGCCGATGCTGGACGGAGAATCGACGACTATCATATCCGCGTTAAGCCCTAGCTTTTTTAAAAGCGTCATTTGGACTTCGCAGTACTCGCCGAACCTGCACGGCCCACAGCTTCCTGTTATAAGTATCGTATCTGCTCCGCGTTCAATGCTCTCTATATAGTTGCCCATCATAACCTTAAAAGGCAGGCATATCTCCTCGGGCGACAAATAAGAACCCCTTTGCAGCGTCAGTTTGTTATTCCTATCGGGAAGTATGTACGGTATGCGCAAACCGTCAAACAACGCTTTGGCCGCAAGACAGGTGTTGCCCATTCTGGGAAACGTTATTACCAATCAAAGCCCTCCTTTTCAGCATGTCCGCAAACGCCTCGATGCGCGTATCGAATGCGGCTTCGCCCGTGTGCTCGTCCAGCTTGAGCACCATGAAAGGAAAGTCGCCCACTGCGCCGCGAATAAGCTCAATAACCACGGAGTCTACGCCGCAGGAGAACGCCGAAACGTATACTATGCCATCAACACTTCCGCTTTTATAAAGATGGACGGCGGAGCCGTAATACTGCTGCGCAAAATACCAGAACGGCTTTTTAAACAACATGCCGACCTCCCGCTTTATGTCGGCTTCTGCCACGCTATCAGGCGTAACCACCCCTATGTTTAATCTGCCGAGCTTCTCAATGAGGTTCATATTGATAAACGGATCGCTTAAGTTGTATATATGTCCCGTAAGAGCGGCTTTAAAAGCACATTCTGAATCTTTGACGCCCGTTTTTTGTTTTTTCTGCTCGGCAAGTGCATACTTAAAGGCGGCGGTAATTTCTTTTTTATTGCCCGTTAGCGGACGGGCTGTCTTTTCAGCCCATTTGAAAAGCTTATTTTCACTTAAAGAAAAAACCGACTCGCCTATAATATGCGGAATGTCGGGTACGCTGTTTTTTATCATTTCAATTAGCCCGCAGAACATCGGACAGATATATTTGTTATCCTCTATTGTGACAAAGCGTGGGATGAGTATCGCGTCGCATTTTCCGCGCAGCCAGGAAATATGGCCATGAAACACCTTTATGGGCAGGCAGGCGTCGTCTACGCATAGCTTTACTCCCTCGTCGAGTATCTGCTTATTGGTGTCGGGAGAAACTACTATCTCGGCACCGAGCCGCGTTAAGAAAGCTTGCGCAAATATATGATATTTTGAGTATAACAACCCTTTAGGAATACCTATCTTCATAAACACACCCATTCAAACTTATATTAAACTTCTGAATGCAAAATATACGCCTGAAAATCTCTTGTTTTGAAATGCGCCCTAATTCACTTAAAATGCTTATTGATGAAAGGAAAAAATGAGCCGATGCTATCGGCTCATTTATGGGAGATGACAGGCCTCACAGCTCTTTAACTATGTCAGATACCGCATGGCCTTTGATGCAGATTATTATAACCGGTTAAACCGTTTAATGAAATTTCGATATATCCTCAATAATATAAACTCTCCATATGCTAAAAAAGTTACAACATTTTTTAATTATTTATTTTCGAAAACATATATCAGCGTAAAAAATACACTTTATGTTAAATATATAATCCGGTTTACATTTTATGAAACATAATTCAAGAAATAAATTTATGTGGATTTACGGCCAGAAGATGATGGTTATACCATTTTATAGAATGAAACTGTCAATCATAAATCCGCATATTATGTTATATGCTAACACAATAAATCAAAATATACTATCGAAAAATTTATAAATTTTTTGTAACTTAATATTTTCCTTTAAAATTAAAAAAGGCCACGGTTTCCCCGAAGCCTTTTAATCGTTAAAGTGCTGTTAAATAGCTTACATGAAGCTTGAACCCGCCGTAATCGCCCACGACCCCAGCAATGCGAGCAGTACAGAGCCTACATAAATGCTGCCCGTCCTCCGGTATGCGTACGTCGATAGGAAGAACATCAGTATAAACTGCGGGATTATCACAATAAGGAACGATATGAACGGCCCCCCGAATGTACTCGAGAACAGAAGGTCCATGCCCGCTCCGACGCCCGCAAAATAAGGTATATACTCGACAAGCGCCACTAAAAACAGTCCGCCAAGCATTACGACGACGCTGCGCAGCCACCATACAACCTGCGTTTTCGCAGGGGATGAAAGCTCTTTCTGGCGCAGCTGCCCGTAAAGCTTTGCGCCGCCGTTGATAAGGAAGAACAGCAGATAGAACGGCAGATATATAAGGAACTGCCATACTCTGTCGCCGCTGAAAGGACGCAGCAGCGGCCATGTAAAGCGGAAATCGATGTTGTATACGGCGTTGAAAATCCATGCGTATACGTATACGGATGCAACGAGCAAAAGCGCGAGCAGCGCCGATTTTCCTATAACGCCCCAAGGAAGCTTATCGGGAGACTGTTCGCTTGCAAGGCCCAAGTCGTAAAGCGTCGCCCCCATTCTCTTACCGGCTCCGCGCCTGTACCAGTAAAGCAGCATGAAGAACGCCACAATGGCGAGGAATAAAAACCAGGTTATAACGCCGTTTCCAGCCGTCATCCTGAATACGCTTTCCGGCAGCGGCATCAGACCGTGCCCCAACTGCGTTATAAAAGGATAGGATACGCCGCTGATAAATATGGCAACGAGCGCCGTCTTCCACCATTTTGCCTTTGTTAGCAGCGTCTCGCTGCGCGTGTTAACGGGCTGCACGACTGATGAAAAGAAGCGCGTCTTTGTAAGCAGTACGAGCAGCGGCATAGTCGAAGCGAGAGCGGCAAGCAGCCCTAAAAGCAGCATAAGCTCCCTTGCGAGCGCCGTCTGGTTATCGGGAGTAATGGCGGGCTCAATGCCAAATGCTTTTGCGAACCAGTCTACCGTCGTCGCTATGCCCTCATGGGATATCGTCGTAAGGCGGTGATTGGTATCAAGCAGCTGTATCCTTCTCGCCGTGCCGTCCGCAAAGTCGCCGTACGTGGTATCCCACTCAATTGGCTTATCCTGGCCGGCGAATTCGTGGTAGCGCAGCTTAGTCTCCATAAGGCCCTCGGTGGAATGCTTATAGTCGCAGAACATCGTAAATTCTTCGTACTTCGCCTGAAGCAGCAGTACATTGTTAAACCTTACATTCTCACTGTCGTAGTAACTTTTTGGGAACAGCTCGCCGCACTGCAGCACCAAAGCTTTGTGGTCCTGAAACGTCTGCGCGACGCTCCACGATGCCCACGTGCCCATAGAATGCCCCGTTATACCTATGTTGTCCGAGTCGACAAAAGGCATCTCTTTAAGCAGAGCGTAAGCGATACGCGCGCCCAAAGACGAGTCCATACCGCTGTCCTTTACGTCTTTAAGCGTAAAAAAATCCATCGTGGAGAAGTTCATCATAATGAGGTAACGCTCGGGGCCATTGACGGTTGCGTCCCAGTTCGGGAGCTTATGATGCGTATATCCGCGCTGCTTAAGCCCTACGGTGGTATCGCCGTGGCCGTACGCGTCCACGCACATAGCGACTATGCCGCGCCGGGCGAGCTCCAATGCGTACGCCGCCGACGTATCCTTGTCGTTCTGATATCCGTGTATCAGCAGCACGGCGGGCGCCGGGTGTTCCTCATCGGCGGCGTGCGGCACGTAAAGCTTATACGCCATCGATTTGCCGTCCATATCGATATGCCATGTAATTACGTCTATGTTGCCGAAGTTCGTCTGAAAGCAATACGCGAGACTCATAGCCGCCGCCATTATCAAAATGCAGATAATGAAAGCTAATAAGGGTTTCTTTACAGTTTTCATGTTACACCTCCACTATACCAGCAGCAGGCTTAAAGCGATGAGTATCTGCCCGGCATAATAGGAAGATAAATTAAGCGCGCGGAAAGAGCCGTGCTTCTTTCGCCCGAACAGATGAAACACGAGTATGACGTCGCTCAGCGTAAACAATGCCGCGCCAGCCGCAAACAGCAGGTGGCCGGTGCTGAAGGGCGCAAATACAAGCAGCCCCGCCGCGCATCCCGCCATAAGGAATATAAGCGACATGTAGGTGACGCCGAACGTTTTCAGCTTGCCGGAAATCTCAATGCGCTTTAACAAAAACGGTATAAGCAATATGGAGGCAGCAGCACATACCGGCACGCCTATAAACAGCGCGCTTATTCCCCTGCTTAGCAGCGCCGCGATGTACAGCAGGTGGCCGGTGAAGAACGCCCCTATGCCTGCCATAAACATGCTCTGTCCGCCGCTTTTTAAAAGACTGCGTGCGCTGAGCAGTATATCTCCTATCGCTCCGAACGCGAGGCCTACCGCCACAAGCCACCCGAAAGTCATATCCTGCGTAACGGAAAGGAATATGACTCCCAACAGCACGAACCCGAGCGAAGCAAGGCCTTTTAAAATCAAAGCATGTACGAGCTTGTCAGCGTACTCAAAGCATATGAACGCCGCCTGAAGCAAACATCCTACTACGACTATATATATCCAATGATCCGGCATGACTACCCCTCCTGCTCCGGCCATATCTCTATCGTCAGGTCGGAAAGCGGATAAGCGCAGCAAGGGTGTATGTGTCCGGTCTTTATATCCGCCATACGGCGGCCGTCAAACTGCGCGGGCGTGAACGCCTCGCCCTTTTGCAGCAGCGAGCGGCACCAGCCGCATTCTCCGCTGCGGCATCTGGAGGGAGCATTTATACCAGCGCGCTCCAGCGCGGTAAGCACCGTTTCGCAGGCCTTCATGGGAATAGTCTGCGTATTGCCGAACATATTGACCGTAAGCGAATAGACTTTGGTTTCATCCCCCGGATAGCCTTTGATGCCAGCCGGAGACGACGGCGCGGCCATCAGCTCGCGGCGTACGTATTTGCGTTCAAGCGAAAGCTTTTCTATCTCTTTCTCCAAAAACGCGTACATTGCCGCGGGCCCGCAGAGGAACAAACTGTACGGCTTATCTTTGACGTACTTGCTTATCAGCTCCGCCGTTATGAAGCCGCAGTCAAAACGCTCGTTCTGCTCATCGGAAAGCACGTTAGCTATTTTAACCTTTTCACACTCCCGGGCTATTGCTTCAAGCTCTTCGCGGAACAGTATGTCCGCTTCGCAGCGGCTGCCGTACAGTATCGTCAGCTCAAAATCCTCTATACCATCGCGTATTGCGTAAGCCATCGAAAGGAACGGTGTTATACCGCTTCCGCCCGCCACGCCGATAACATGCCGCGCGTCTCTGAGCGGCTCGTAATAAAACGTACCTTCGGGGCCCGACATCGATACTTCAGTGCCCGCTTTCCAGTTTTCGAGTATCCAGCCGGAGGCAAAGTTTTCAGCGGTGCGTTTTACCGTTATCGCATACTTTCCTTCCTTTACCCACGCCGGCGAGCTCGATATCGAATACGGGCGCGTAAGCACGCTGCCGTTTATATTAAGCCTTACCGAAACATACTGCCCGGCGCGGAACGGCGCGAGCCCGGTTCCAGAGAGTATATACGTCTTTGCTATATCGCCGTGCTCTATTACCTCTGATACTGTCGCGCGCTGCGATCTTGGATGTAAAAACGAAGCAAGCCTGTTTACTTTATATACAGACGTAACCGGCTCAAGCGAGCCTTGCGACAGCTTCTTCTGCCGGTTGGGCACAAGCGTTTTGAAATGAAGCATGTCAAGCAGTCCTATAGGCTTTACGTGAAAATTGAACTCTTTCATTTTGCTTCCTCCTTGATATCCGCCATCGTAAGCCTGGCTGTGAGCTCGCCGTTTAAATAAGTGGAGCTGTAGCCGTAAATGCGCGGGCCGTAGCCGCCTGCGAAGCGTATGCCCGGAACTATCTGGTCTTCCTTCAGCATCATAAGCCGCGCAAGCATCGTATCCCAGTCGCTGCACTCGTACGAGTACATAGTGCCCTGCGGGTTAAGCGTATAGCGCGCCATTGTGGCGGGAGTCGCTATCTCTATCTCCTCTATATAAGGAGTCAGCTTTACGCCCACATGCGTTTCAAAATCCCGTATGATGTTCATTGCCACTTCGCGCTTTTTAGCGACATATTCGTCCGCGCTGATGCGGCCCCACGCGTCGTCCGTATACAGCGTAGTAAAGCTCATTATGCACGTGCCTTCGGGAGAACAGCCGGGGTTGGCAGCATTAAGGCACACTGTCGCCTGCATCGGATGGTCGTTAAAATCTTTGGCGCGCGATGTTTCTTTGGCCGTGTCGAGCGATTCAAATATGAAGTAGCTGTAATCCTTAAGCCCCAGCTCCTCCGCCGATTTATTCAGCCCCAGATAAACGACAAAACCGCGGCCGCCGAAAGACCTTGCGTTTACCATGCGCGTCTGTTTTTCGGGCACGCAGCCGGGGTCCATCATATCGCCGAATACGGCGTTAGGGCTGCAGCAGGCGATAACATGCGAGGTTTTAACTGCCCCACGAGGCGTTAATACTCCGGAGACTTTGCCGCCGTCCATCAATATCTTCTCCGCCCGCGTGTTGTACCAGATGTCGCCGCCAAGCTCGCGTATACGCTTATCCACCGCCACCGACAGCTCGTGCGAGCGCTGCCTAGGTATATAAGCTCCCCTCGCAAGGTACTTATACATCATTGCCGCGTATATCGCGAAGTTGAGCCTGTCGCAGTCGACTCCGAGATAGCACCAGTACGCGCGGAGTATCCTCTGCGCTTTCTTGGGCATATGCAGCGCGCGCAGCACCTTGTTTACGCTGTACGCTCCGCACTTTAAAAAGTTGGGGTGCTCCTTCATCATTACCTTGGGGTCGGCTTTGCCGCCCGACTTGCCAATGTAAGCGAGCGCGTCCATTATGTTTTTGCAAAGCGTCATGAACCTTTCCATAGAGAGGCGGCTGCCCGGCACATACTGCTCCATTTTATCGACATATGCCTCAAGGCCGAACGGCATCGTCACGTCGAGATTGTCTTTCCCCTCGGCAATGGTTATTAATCGATACGCCTCCGGTATGGGCACCCAGTCGACCTCCACGCCCAGAGAATCCAAAAGCTTGCGTACGTCTCCTGGGTCTTCCGCCGACCCTATGTCGCACAGCTCGTGCAGCGAAGGCTCAAACTCGAACCGCCCGCGCCTGAAACTGGTAGCAAACCCGCCCGGCAGGTTGTGCTGCTCAATAAGCAGCGTTTTAAGCCCCGCCTTTGCCGCAGTCGCCGCGGCGGAGAGGCCGCCATTGCCCGCGCCTATAACGACAACGTCATAAACATATTCCAATTCCCTACACCTCTTTTCTTTATTTGTGATGGAGTCCCCAGCAAGCCATGAGGCTTTGCGGGGGTTGTTTTTAAGTCTGCGCCGCCTTGCCCGGCGGTATCTCTATCGTTACATCCGATAACGGGTAAGTGGCGCAAGGATGGATATATCCTAAGTCTTTGTCCGCTTCCCGGCGCCCGTCGTTGTCGGGCAGTATGAACACTTTTCCGTCCTTTAATCTGCTTCTGCATATACCGCATTCTCCGCTGCGGCACCTTGAGTCGAGTATCAGCCCCGCCCTTTCCACGGCTACAAGCAAAGGCTCGGACGCAAGCGCGGGTATATCATGGAATTTGCCGCTTACTATTACCGTTGCGGTAAACGTTTTACTTTTGAGCGACTTATCAAACCCTTCATAAACGGCCACGTCGTCGGGCGCTCCCGAAACCTCGTAGCGCGTCTGCTTACGCTCAAGGCTGCCTATTTTTAAGAACTCGTTCTTAAGGAATCCGTACATCACGGGCGGACCGCATATGAAAAATGTTTTATTTTCCGGGTTTTCGATATTTGCCTTTATGAATTCAGCGTCCACAAACCCTTTTCGCAGTTCCCAGTTCCCTGCGTTGTCCTCGAAAGTGTTAATGCGCTTAAAACGCTCGGGGTATGCTTTGACAATACTGTCTATCTCTTCTTCAAACAGTACGTCGCCGCAGTCCCTGCAGCCGTAAAGAAGCGTCAGCGAAAGCTGCGGCTCTTCTTTTGCGAACTGCTTCATCATCGAAACAAAAGGCGTGACGCCCGTTCCGCCCGCTATCGCGACTATTTCGCTTGTGTCGCGCAAAGGAGACACGTAGAACTCACCGTGAGGGCCGGTAGCGGTAACGCCCGTTCCCACCGTCCATGTGTCCCATATAACGTTGCTTACAAACCCGTCCGCCTTGCGGCGCACGGTTATCTCGTAATAGCCGTCATCGGTTGCTTCATACGGTGCGGACGATATCGTGTACGCGCGCGATACGCGGCTGCCGCCCGCTTCCAGTTTGATGCTTATATACTGGCCCGCCTGAAACACCGGAAGAGTGACGCCGTCAGTTGGCTGCAGCCTATATGTCCTTGCCGTGCTTGTTTCGTCCCTGAAAGCCGTAACCGTAAGCTTTAACTCCTCGGGATGCATGCGCTTTGCCATTTCCGATACGGGGTCGCGTCTTGTGCCGGCGTCGGCTTCGTTTATTCTTGCTTTACGCGATTTCGCCATGCGGAGCAGGGCGAACAGTCCGGGGATAAGTTTAACCTTTGACATTTGAAACCCTCCTTTACGCCCTTGAGCTGCGCTCTATTTGTTCTACAGTTGCAAGCCTGCCCGACAGTATCGAGCTCGGCAAGCCTGCGACCAGCATACCCGCGTTGCCTACTATCGAAAGGCCTTTGATGAAACGCTCCTTTTTCTGCATCAAGGCCTTTACAACGACTGAGTCGAATACGCGATGGTCGTAGCCGTATACATTGCCCATATAAGCCCCCATATACCGCGAAAACGTCTGGGGCGCGGCGACCTCTATTTCCTCTATGTGTTTGCGTATTGGTATGCCAAGAGCCGAGGACGCTCTGTCGATAAGATCTCCCGCGAGCTCATGCTTCTTTTTAAAGTACTCCTTTTCAGAAAGCCTGCCCCACGGCTCGGCGCGGTATATGGTCTCGAGATGCAGTATAGACGTCCCTTCGGGAGACGCGCCGGGAATGAGCGGATTGGGGCACATGCCCGCAAAGCAGTCGTTGGGAGTGAGTTCGTCTATTCCGGCATATGCGGACGATATATCCCCGCTCTTGCTGAAGTAGTACATGTAGTGGTTAAGCCCAAGCTCCTCAGCGCTTCTGTTAAGCCCCATATACATCGATAAAAAACTTGTACCCGCAGCGCGCATGTTAAGAGCCTTGAGCGCTTTTGCGGGTACTTCCGATTTAGGATATATCATATTACCGAATACGTTGTGAGGCAGAGCGTTGGAATAGACGTGGTTTGTTTTTATCGTTTCGCCGCGGTTTGTTACCACGCCGGTAACGCAGCCGTTCTCCACAAGTATCTTATCGACGCGGGTGTTAAGCTCAAGATGTCCGCCCAGTTCCATGAATTTATCAGCCATAAGCGCCGATATCTCGTACGTAGTCTTTCGCGGAGCGTATACCGGCATCGAGCTCATGCCGCTTATTACCGTGCCGTATATTGGGAACGACATTACCTCCATAGGCAGGCCGGTAAACGTCCAATACACGTCGAGGTAATCGAGCGCCTTTTGCGGTATATTGAACTTGTCGGTAACATCCTTTACAGTCAACCCCGCGGCGGCTACGATTCCCCTGTGCTTCAGTATAAGATCCACAGGCTTGATAGCCGCGTCCATATCGTTTATGTAGTTGATGGCGTTAAGCATCTCGTCGCAGAAGTCAAGATACGCGCGCACCGACTTTTCGCTGCCCGGCACCCTTTGCTCGATGAACTTAATGAGCTTTTCTTTCTGAAGCGGCAGTACGAATCGTTCGTTACCTTCCGATATCGAACAGAACCGTCCTTCGGTCATCATAGGAAAATCGATATCTATTCCCAGTTCGTCCACAAGGAATTTGTATATCGGCCCCTTGTTTTCATTCGTTCCGTATTCCAGTATGCACTGAACGGAAATCTCGAACTCGAAACGTCCCCGCTTAAAGCTAGTCGTTACGCCGCCGGGTATGTTATGCTGTTCGAGCATCAACACGTTTAATCCGCTTCGCGCGAGATTACAGCCGGCAGCAAGCCCGCCCATGCCGCTTCCAATGACCACGGCATCATAAACCTGATCCAATATCCAGCACCCCTTTCTTTACACGGCTGGCGCATTCCTGTTCTAAGCACTGCATTTGATACGCCGCCGGTATTATAAAATGGAAGCTATTGCTTGAATACTTTGGAAAGGCCGTCGATACCCATATCGAGCGTAAGTTTTATAGCGGCCATAGCTGCCGCTTCGTCTCGCCCGCGCAGCGCCTCATACACCATTTCGTGATGCTTTATGGAATCGGCGCGGCGTTTGTTCCGCGTAAAAAACAGCTTTAAAAAGTAACGTAGCGCGTGTTCGAACGAGTTGAATATCATCGCATAGACTGCGTTGCCCGAAGCGGAAGTGAGCGCGTGGTGGAACTTAAAGTTGCCGTCAACAAAACGGTCCATGTCAGTGTTTTCCCGCATTATATTAAGCGCGTCTTCTATGCGCTTTAGGTCTTCTTCGGTAGCTTTTTTAACGGCGAGCCGGGTGCATTCATACTCTAAGAGCCTGCGCGTATCCATCATGCTGTCGAATAGCGTCCAGTCCATCTTGTCCGAATCGAAATGCATCAGAGACAAAAGCATCTGCGGCGTGCCCTGCTTTTTATAATCGTTGACAAAAGTGCCCTGCCGCGGGACGATGCGCACAAAGCCCTTGCTTTCCAGCTCGAGTATGCAAAGATTAACAAGGCTGCGGCTTATGCCCATGGCCGAAGCAAGCTCGCGCTCCGGAGGAAGACGGTCCCCCGGCTGCAGTTCGCCGGACAGTATCTTATACTCCAGCTCGCGAATGACATTTTCTTTAAGGCTTGTGTTTGTAAGTTTTGTAAATGAAATGCCCATTTAAGTCCTTCTATATATGATTTATATGTGTTTGGAATAATATAATTACCGTGGCATGGCCACCAACCATAAAATATCATAAAACCAGATAAAAATCAATAATATAACAAAATAATGAAAATATCGGCAAGGTTAGTGGGTATATTACGTTTCCGTCAACCGCAAGGGATTTATACCCCAACAAGCCTTGCGTCTTGTCGGGGACCCCAGATTTACATCCCAACAAGCCTTGCGTCTTGTTGGAGACCTCGTATTAAGATTCATTGTCGCTTCGGTACTCTTCAATGACACATGAGATTATGTAAATAAAAACTTGTTTTATGATATCAGTTGTTTTATCATTCAGAGCGCAAGCGAAGAATCAAAATTCAATTTGTCATTCCGAGCTTGCGAGGAATCACATGGGAAGTGTTCTAAATAAGGGAGATCTTATAGCCGTTACGCTCCATCAAGCGAAGCTGACTGAATGACAGCATATACTATTTTGACAGCTTCTATATACTTAACGTGTGGTTTTTCTATGATATGAAAAGAGCCCCGGCTTTTGCGGGGCTCTCCTACAAGTATTAAGTTTTACTGCCTTGTTAACGTTATCGAGTATATCTTCACTGCGCCTGACTGGGATCTTACCGCCACCCGCACAACCGCGCGTTGACCATTCGCGAGCGTAATACGCCTGCTTGATTTCTTAAGTCCGTCGATGGTGACCGAGGCTTTATACCCCGCCGGCCTTGCCGATATTGTAACAGAGCTCTTGTTTGCGGGCAGCACTATGGTATAATCCGTCACCCCCGGGCTGAACTTTGGAGCCAATCCCGACGCCCGTAGCGATTTTAAGTTGGCGTTCGATGACGGCGCCCTGACTATTCGCACGGTATATATTCTCTTTGCTCCCGATTGCGCTCTCACCGTAAACTTGACGTCTTTAAACGTACCGTTGTTAAGCGATATTCTCTTAGATGACGGCGATACGCGCGCGAGTTTGCCCGCGTCGGCAACGGCTTTAAGCGTAGTGCTCTTGGTGCTCTCATCCAGCGTAAGCGTATAATTTAGCACGTTGGGGTCAAACGGCTGGCTCCAGACTCCTGCAGTTGAAGAAAGCGAACCTAGCGCGTTGTTTGACGATTTCGCTCTTGTAACGGTGAACGAGTATGTCTTCGACTTTTTGCCGAGTTTAACGACGACGGTAAACTTAACGCTCTTTCCGTTGGCTACGGGCAGTGTAAGGCTCGATACCTGCCGCTTGTTTATAGTCATTGTCGCCCCGTCGTACTCCTTTATCGGCGTAAGCGTAAACGACGTTTCATGCTCGCCTATAGTTATCTTATATTTCGTCTTGGCTTTTACAAACGCGAGCTGCCCGGAGGATATGCCGACTCTCTCAAGTAAGTTGCTCTGGGGCTGCGCAGACCAGTTGGCGGAGTACGACCTTAGACCTGAAGAGCCTTTAGGTATAGTCACGGACGCAGAAGGCCCCGAAAGCCCCGTACCAGTCCAGCCTGCGAAGTTATACCCGTACCTTGTGGGATTGTTAAGCGTGAACGAAGGAGTTTCTATGGTATAGCTTGACGGGTTAACCGCCATTCCTCCGCCTAGGTCGTAACTTATTGCGTATTGTACGGGCGTCCAGTTGGCGTAGAACGACATCGCGCCATAGGAGCCTTTATATATCGTAACGTCTTTAGTCAGGCCTGAAAGCCCCGTACCCGTCCAGCCTGTGAATATATAGCCGTGCCTTGTGGGGTGGGCAAGAGCAAACGTCGGGCTCTCTATTGTGTAGCTTGCAGGATTGCTTGCCGAGCCTCCGGCAAGATCGTAAGAAATAGCATACTGCACAGGCGTCCAGTTGGCGGAAAACGACTTGTTGCCGGTTGATTTGGCGGGTATCGTTACGTTCTTCGACGGGCTTAGGATTCCCGTTCCCGTCCAGCCCGCGAATTCATATCCGTGCTTTGTTGGGTTGTTAAGTGTAAACGCCGGACTCTCAATCGTATAGCTTGCAGGATTGTTCGCCGCACCTCCCTTAAGGTCGTACGTTATCGAATAATTTATCGGCGTCCAGTTGGCGGTAAACGACTTGCTGCCGACGGAGCCTTTATTTATTGTAACGTTTTTGGTTAGGCCAGAAAGTCCCGTGCCCGTCCAGCCGGCGAAATTATAGCCTGCTTTTACGGGAGTGGCGAGTGTAAACGATTCGCTCTCTATAGTGTAGCTTTCGGGATTGCTCGCCGTGCCTCCCTTAAGGTCGTATGTTATATCGTACAGTATTGGCGTCCAGTTCGCTATAAACGCCTTGTTGCCAAAGGAGCCTTTGTTTATCGTTACACTCATTGTAGGCTCTGAAAGCCCTATTCCCGTCCAGCCAGCGAATTCATAGCCTGTTTTCACCGGGTTTTCCAGAGTGAACGACGGGGTTTCTATGGTATAGCTTCCCGGGTTATCCGCAGTTCCGCCGTCCAGGTTATACGCTATGGTATACGTAACAGGCTGCCACCGCGCGTAAAATGTCATACAGCTGGTTACTGTGTAAGGGAAAGATACGGGAAGCGTGTATGTGGGGTTAAGATACCATCCGTAAAAGCTGTAGTAGTTCCTAACCGGAGTTGCGGGCTCCTCGATGGTCGTACCGCTTAAGAGCACAACCGCCGCCATTTCGTTTCCTCCCTGCGTGTCAAACATAACTTTTGTAATAGCATCGAATTTGTAGCTCACTGTAACAGTGCCGTCGTCATTGCGCGCCACCTGAGCAGTTTTACCGTTTATGGTTGCCGTCACGTTTTCCGCAAATGCGTAACCCGGTTCGGCAGTAAGGGTAACACTCAATGTGTATTCGGTATCATAACCAAAGGTTGAATCATCCGGATCCCATGCAATATCCGAAACAGCTGCACCTTCGGAGACGGACGCCGTCGTGCCGGGTGTCCCCTCAGCCGCAGGAACGTCAATTTCCGTTATCGCTATGCTGTCTATCGTTTCAATGGCCGTCGCCGGGAATGTATACGTTACCGTCAGTGTACCGTCGCCGTTTAAACTCACGTCTGTTGCCGTGTTACCATTGACCGTAGCCGTAGTGCCGGAAGTGAATACATACCCGTCCCCCGCCGTCAGCGTCACGGTTGCCGTGTATTCCTTGTTGAACTCGAACGTTTCGCCTTCCAGATTCCATGTGACTATGCCTGCCGTTACGGTATCCGGAGTTACCGATGCCGTATCATCTGGTTTCTCCCCTGCCTTGGGAGCGTCAATATCCGTTACCGCAACGCTGTTTATCGGCTCTTTTTCAGTGGCCTCGAACTTGTAGCTCGCGGTAATAGTGCCGTTTTCGTTGCGCGTTGCCTCGGCGTCTTGCCCGTTGATGGTCACAGTTACGCTGTCCGCAAATACGAACCCTTCCTGCACCGTGAGTACAACGCTTACGGTATATGGAGTGTTGTAATCAAATGTAGAATCGTTCGGCGTCCATGCAACCTCCGAAACGGTTACGCCTTCGGAAGCGGACGCCGACGTGACGGGCGCCTCACCAGCTTTGGGCGCTTCAATGTCCGTTACCGCTACAGTGGTTATCGGCCCCGTGCCTGTTGCTGCAAATGTATATTTCGCCGTAAGCGAGCCGTTGGCATTATGTGTAACCACTGCCGCTTTACCGTTTATTGTTACTGTTGCATTGTCCGCAAACGCATACCCGGACTGCGCGTAAAGCCTGACGCTTGCGGTGTAGGCCGTATCATATTCGAATGCAGTTGCATTAGGTTGCCACGTTACCGCAGAAACCGTTACGCCCTCTGTTGATACAGCTGCCGCTTTATCAGGCGCTGCTCCCGCCACAGGTTCGTCAATATTCGTTACGTCTATGCTGCTGATAGGCGTGGGCGGTATTATTGTCTGTTTATACAGGTAAATTCTATTATGATTAGTATTGCTGGACGAAGTAGTAAAATAATGGTCGCTGCCGCTGGATGTCTCGTACAGGTAATTGTAGCTGCTGCCGCCGGTGTTACTCTTTGTTCTGAAGTAATGGCTCCCGCTTACATACTCCCAGTCGGTATATGCCGAACCGGCTTCGGCGGTATCGATCTTAAGGCCCCCTCCTCCACTTATTCGAGTCAGAAAGTAGTCGCCGTTCTTGACATTATACCCGCTGCCGTCCGTTGTAAATACCCAAAGCATATCCGGGGTAACATCCGTGGCGTTCAAGCTGCTGTCTGTCGCCGTCACTGCGGCGCCTCTTAAGTAATTTGAATATGCGGATGCGGTAAGTGCATAACTGCCGGTGCTTCCCCTGTCTACAATAACATATGTGGCCCCGCTATCTATGTCTGTCACGTATTCATATGTGTACAGAGGCGCTGCAGCTGTCTTGTCAAACTCGTATGTCGCAGTCAATGTGCCGTCTTTGTTTAGTGTTACAACGGCCGGCTCTCCGTTTATCGTTACAGTCGCATCGGATGTAAACTCATATGCGAACTGCGCTGATAATGTTACACTTGCCGTATATGCAGTATCATACTCGAAAGTACTGACCGAAGGGTTCCAGACGACTGTTGCCGGAGTCACGACACCTGCGGTCGTTACATCCGCGCTCGTATCCGGAGTCCCGCCCGGCAAAGGTTCATCGATTCCTGTTATCTCCACATTTCTTATCGGTGTCGGGTTGTTCACTACCAACTCGTAGAGATAGATCGTGCCGGAGGCAGTATCACGGTTGGCAAAATAAGCCGTGCTGCCGGACGTTGCCTGGTACAGATAAAAGTACTTTCTCTGGCCGCTGCTGTATACTTTGAGATCGTGCGTGTTACTGTCATATTCCCAATCATTATAACCCGTTCCGGCGTCTGTTGAGGTTAAATATATACCTGCGGAACCGCTGCTTTTTCGCGTAAGGTAATTTCCGCCATTCTTGATATTATAACCGGTGCCGTCCGTGGTAAATTCCCATATCATACTTTCGTCTATGTCTTCAGGCATAATAATATTGCCTGTTGCGTTTACCGGGCTGCCCGTCAGGTAGTCTATGCTGCTTGTTGAAAAAGGTGTGGTCGTAAGGGCAAACGCATCTGTATCTGACTTGTTCACGATCACATACCGTTTACCACTCACAATGTTCGCTGCATACTCAAACGCAACGGCGGCGTCACCGTATATTACCCTTACCTTAGCGGCTTCACTGGTGACTGAAGCCGTATCCCCGTCTTTTGTGTTTGTTACTTTGCAATAATAATATTTCGTACCAGGCGTATCAGTCGGCACCGATAAGGTTTCGGAATTTGTTCCTATTTCCGTCCCCCCTGTGTTTGTGCCGCTTTCATTCTGATACCATTGATATGAAAGCGTGCCTCCGTCGCTTACGGATGCGCTAACCGAGAGGTTTGCTTCTTCACCTATGTTTACGGTAACGTCTTCCGGCTGTTGCTCTATAACGGGTTTTGCGGCCAATGACACTGTATCAACGGTCACCTCGTGTTCGGAAGTGGTTGTTCCGCTTAAGTTTTTGTACTGAAAACTGAATTTAGTGTCGCCTGTTCCCAGATTAAACGATACAAGCAGGCCGTATGCACCATTCGTCCCTGAATATATTGAACCTAAGTTTGCATACGTAAAATGTATCGTAACCGGAGCCGCGCCGCTGGCGCACTGAATCGTATCTCCGTCTTTCTTGACTGTACCATACGCCGGATCGCCTTGGCTGTGGTTATGCCCCCAAAGGAAAACAACGTTGGGATATTCGTTGAGCCTTTCTACAAGCACGGGGGCGTTTATTGTCGTTCTGGAACTGTAATGATGCAGAGGATAATGAGAAACGACGAATACCGGTTTTGACGAGTCTATTGATGCGAGCGCAGAGTCCAGAGCGTTTATTAAATCGAGTGAAATAATCTGACTTGAAGTATTTAAATCCAGAGCATATATAGCGTAATCGCTGCCGTTATATACTAATCCTTTGTCGTAGGAACCCGATGTGTCGTGATTTCCCTTTGCCAATACCACAGGTGTGTCAGGATATACGTCTTTTACAGTACTGGAACAAGTCGAGGCTAATGTTGCGGCGTTTCCCCAGTAAGTGTAGTCTCCGCCGAACGCCATATGATTCAGCGTTTCGGCACTGCTTTTTAAATTGGTAAGCCAGGTTCTAAGTTCATTTGTTTGGTCATGCACATCCGATGTGAACCCGATAAATACCGTCGTGTCGCCGGCTGCCGCAGTGGACGGCAGCATGCACAGCAGCATAATCAGCAATAGCATTACCGGCACAATTCTTACGCAAATCTTTTTTAAAATGTTCTTGTTCATATCCTCTACTCCTGTATTTATTATTGTGAGCGAACTCCCGTTTCGCTCAAAACTCTTTTAAAATAAAAACCACCCGTATGGGCGGTTACGCTATTCGCTCAGTCGAGGGACAAGCGTCCAACATATATCCCCCGCGTCATCGCTTCCTGTCATGTTTATTAAAAAAAGCGTGAATAAAAAGCTATACAACCGCTTTTGATAGCGGGGCTAAAAAGCCGTGAGAATTATAAGGTGCCGATAGCGCACTCATTATATTACATATATGATATGAAGCAACAAATACGACTATGAAAGCCATTTATATATATAAGTAGTAATAATGATCAAAAAATCGACATAAATGGTACGAAATTTCATCCAAATAAAACCTTTTAATTCGCCCGATTGTGATATATTCCGATAACGGTTTTGAGACACTTCGCAGGAATTATGGAATGGCACAAGTATGGCACACTTCGAGATTAAGAAAAAAAGAAAACCCAGATAGCTTGATATCTATCGGGGTTTTCATGGTGCGCCCTCAGGGACTCGAACCCTGGGCCCATTGATTAAGAGTCAATTGCTCTACCAGCTGAGCTAAGGGCGCATATTATCATCAACTCTATAATAGCTGATGACTACTGATTAACGGAGCGGGTGATGGGAATCGCTCCGCTCCCTTCCGGTCGCTATCACGCCGTCTTGCTTGCCTTCATCCGCCACTGGCGGCGGCAAGCTCGCGTTCGATTCCCAATATCACTTTCTATTTCAATCATCAACTCGATAATAGCTGACGACTACTAATTAATGGAGCGGGTGATGGGAATCGAACCCACGCAACCAGCTTGGAAGGCTGGGACTCTACCGTTGAGCTACACCCGCATAATCGCCCCAAACAACCACCGGCCTTTTGAGGCTTCGCGGACCGCCTCGACCTTCGCTTTGAGGCTCCCGCTAAATGGAGCGGAAGACGGGATTCGAACCCGCGACTTCGACCTTGGCAAGGTCGCACTCTACCACTGAGTCACTCCCGCTTGTATCGGTGGTGCGGGCGAAGAGATTTGAACTCCCACGCCGTATGGCACTAGATCCTAAGTCTAGCGCGTCTGCCAATTCCGCCACGCCCGCAGACCGGATCAAACGGCCATTTTTTCAGGCACTTTGGTATTCTAACACCTAAGAATCCATTAGTCAATATCATATTTATTAACAAATACGGCTTATAAAACGGTGATTATTTTTTAATCTTCGATGGCTCTGCCGCAGCATTTTTTATACTTTTTACCGCTGCCGCAAGGACACGGAGAGTTGCGCCCTATCTTTTCGGAAACGGCCTGTTTGTCGCTGCGCCATGTGTCGCGTATCTGCCTTCTTTTCTCTTCGGAGAATATATCGTCCCATTCGGGCAGAGTATACAGCCATTTGGCTTTCGCTTCGAGCATGTTGTAATAGAGCTTTTCAAAGTCTACTTTAAGAGAAATGTCCGAACCCTCTTTCAGCTTTTCGAGGTCGTATTCTTTTACGAGGCTTGTATTGATGCCGTCCAAAAAGCCCGCGAACACCGTATCGTCCATTTCGAACTCGGAAGCGAGCGAAGAAAGCTTGCCTTCAAAGAAGTTCTCTTTGCGTGCAAGTATCTTTTTATAGGCCTCTTTCTCGATAGCGAAATATTCGTCCCAGAAAGCCTTGTATTCCTTGGGCGTCATCTCGGTGTTTGTAAGGTCGCGCCATTTACTGATTAAACTCATTTTTCCCCCATAAACATATCAAGATTGGTTTTTATAGCCTTAATAAACTCTTCGGTACCGACTTTGCGCTTGTTTTCCAAATTACTGAGCAGGTAAAGGTCGCCCGTCATTACGCCTTCCTCCTCTATCGTATACAGAGAGGCCTTCTCAAGCTTGTCGGCAAAGCGTATAAGCTCGTCGTTTCCGTCGAGCTCTCCGCGCTTGCGCAGCGCGCCCGTCCACGCGAATATCGTGGCCATGCTGTTGGTGGACGTCTCTTTGCCTTCCATATGCCTGTAATAGTGCTTCGTGACAGTGCCGTGGGCGGCTTCAAACTCATAATAGCCGTCGGGCGAAACAAGCACGGACGTCATCATCGCGAGGCTGCCGTAAGCAGTCGCCACCATGTCGGACATTACGTCGCCGTCATAGTTCATGCAGGCCCATATAAACCCGCCCTTGCTTCGTATTACGCGGGCAACGGCGTCGTCGATAAGCGTGTAAAAGTATACTATGCCTTCCTTGTTGAACTGCTTTTCATACGAACGCTCGAACACTTCCTGGAATATATCCTTGAACCTGTGATGATAGTGCTTCGATATAGTGTCCTTAGTCGCAAACCATATGTCCTGATGCGTGTCGAGCGCATAGTTGAAGCAGCATTTAGCAAAGTTTTCAATGGACTCTGTAGTGTTGTACATGCCCATGACTACTCCCCCGCGCTCGTTATACGTAGCTATAGGCCTTCTTGTTTCGCTGCCGTCCTTTTTTGTAATTACGAGCTCGGCGGTAGCCGCGCCGTCTATAACGATGTCCTGAGCGCTGTATATGTCTCCGAACGCGTGACGGGCCACGGTTATAGGCTTCTGCCACGTGCTTACCGACGGCGATATGCTTTTTGCCAGTATAGGCTTTCTGAATACCGTTCCGTCGAGTATGGCGCGAATAGTGCCGTTGGGGCTTTTCCACATCTGTTTAAGCCCGTATTCCTGCACCCTTTGCATGTTAGGCGTTATCGTTGCGCATTTTACGCCTACGCCGTACTTTTTGATGGCGTTCGCGGCGTCGTGGGTTATGCTGTCATTAGTAGCGTCTCTCTCAAGCAGCCCCAAGTCGTAATACTCGGAGTTGAGGTTGACGTAAGGTTCTATAAGATAGTCCTTAATCATCTTCCAGATGATCCTTGTCATCTCGTCTCCGTCTAATTCGACCAGAGGAACGGGCATCATTATTTTTGACATAGCTTCTCCTTTATATGTAAAATTAAAAACGGATTACTCAATCACGCGTAACATTCTAAAACAACAGACAAGAAAACACAAGCATATTTATAATTATACATCATACGCTGATATTCATTTAGTATGTACTACACCCCAAAAAGGCGTGAGGCTTTTTGGGGTGTATATAACATAACAGCCGCCCAAAGCGTTGAGCGGCTGCATAAGTTTATTCGTTATGAAGGTATTTACGCTTCCTCTGCTTCCTTCTTTGCCGCTTCTATAACTTTTTCAGCGAGGTTGGCCGGCATCTCCTCGTAGCGCTCAAACGTCATAGTAAACGAGCCTCTTGCGTGGGACATCGACCGCAAGTCCGTTGCGTATTTGAATATCTCGGCGAGCGGTACTTCCGCCGAAACCTCCTGATTGCCGCCCACAGGGTTCATGCCGAGTATCCTGCCGCGGCGCCTGTTGATATCGCCTATTATGTCTCCCATATATTCGTCGGGTATCGTCACGACAAGCTTGTATATGGGCTCTAAAAGCACAGGGTTCGCTTCAGTGCAGCCTTTTTTATACGCAAGGCTCGCCGCTATTTTGAACGCCATTTCCGACGAGTCAACCGGATGATACGAACCGTCGTACAGCGTAGCGCGAAAATTAACCATTGGATAACCCGCGAGCACGCCCCTTGTCATCGCTTCGCGCAGGCCCTTTTCCACGGCCGGTATGTACTGACGCGGAACAACGCCGCCGACTATCTTGTCAACGAACTCAAAGCTTTCGGTTGAATCAAACAACGGCTCGAACTCTATCCAAACGTCGCCGAATTGGCCGTGGCCGCCCGACTGCTTTTTATGCCTGCCCTGCGCCTGCACCTTTTTCTTTATAGTTTCGCGGTAAGGAATCTTCGGGTCTGAAAGCTGGGCCTCTACGCCGAACTTGTTCTGTAGTTTCCTGCAGATGACCTCGAGGTGAAGCTCTCCTAAGCCGCTTACGAGCGTGTCGGACGTTTCAACAGACTTTACGACCTTGAACGAAGGGTCTTCCTCCTCAAGCCTGTGCAGCCCGGCAAATACCTTCTCCTCTTCGCCCTGCTTCTTTGCTGTCACCGCGAGGGATATCGCCGGCTCGGGGAACACTACGTCCGGGAAAATGACGGACTTACCCTCGTCGCACAGCGTTCCGCCAGTGTCTGTATTCTGCAGCTTAGCAATCGCTCCGATATCGCCCGCCGTGAGTTTATCAACGCTTATCTGCTTCTTACCGCTCATTATATAAAGCTGGCCGAACTTCTCGCTCTTGTCGGTATTGCCGTTCTTTATTGCCTGGCCTGCCGAAAGCTCGCCGCCCAGCACTTTGAATATGGAAAGCTTACCCACAAACGGGTCAGTTACCGTTTTATATACCTGCGCCGCAAAAGGCTTTGAGGCGTCGGCGTTATATACTATCTCCTCGCCCTTGGAAGTTTTGCCTTTAACATTCACTATAGCGTCGGGAGACGGCATATAAGAGACGAGGTTATCCAGCAGCAGCGACACTCCCGCAGCCTGAGCGGCGGAGCCTATAAACACAGGCACCACATCGCCCGAAGCTATGCCGACTTTGAGCCCCTTTATAATATCGTCTTTTGAGAGCTCTTCGCCCTCAAAATACTTCTCCATAAGCTTTTCGTCGTTTTCGGCGGCGTTTTCTATAATAGCGTCCCTTATAGACTTTGCTTTATCCGTAAGGCCCGCGGGTATCTCGGCTTCCTTTAATTTTTTGCCGTCGAACAAATAAGCCTTCATTTCCACAACGTCAACTATACCCTTAAAATTAAGCCCCTGGCCTATGGGCAGCTGCATAACTGTTATATGCGTGGTATATTTTTCTTTGAGGCTGTCGATAACCTTGTCAAAATCCACGTGTTCCTTATCCATCTGGTTGATAAAGAACGCCTTGGCCTTCTTATGCGCGACGCACGAATCCCAGGCTTTTTCAGCGCCAACGGTTAAGCCGCCTAAGCCGTTAACGAGTATAAGGGCGCTGTCGGCAAGATAATATCCCGAAGTAGCGTCGCCTAAAAAATCGAAGTATCCGGGCGTATCGATTATATTGATTTTAACTCCCTTCCATTCAACGGGAGCCATTGAGGAGCTTATAGAAATGTGACGCTTTATCTCCTCCGGGTCATAGTCCATTACCGTGTTTCCGTCTTCGGTCCGTCCCTGTCTGTCGATGGCGCCGCTTAAAAAAAGCATTGCCTCTGCGAGCGTCGTCTTTCCTTCTCCGCCATGGCCCACGAGTGCAATGTTTCTTAATTCGCCTGTCTTGTAATACTTCATTATTCCCTCCACGATTACTACCAGTATGATGAAAACTTTACTGATCTCATAATTAAATCAATTCTATCAGAAAGGCTTTAAAAAATAAATAGATTTTTAACTTTGATATAGCATTAACAGAAAATCTGTGTAATAATGACATAAACGGCTTTACGGGCAATTTTTTTTACCGGATTGTGATCCCGTAAGCCGGTGTTAATTTTAAAGGCAACTTTAAGTCAAGGAGCGTGTTCATGGAAGAGGGAAAGAAAAAATTGACCGATATGCAGCTGAGAATAGTTCAGGCAGTCGCGGGCGTGCTGTGCGCGGCGGCGCTGATGGTAACTATAGCGCTGTCTTCTCAGCTTCAGGGCATACTGTCGTATGCTTTTCTTGTGATATTTCTTATCATTACGTTCGGCCGCAGATGGGTTGAAAACAAGTACCGTATAAGGCTTAACTTTTTTAACCTTGTTCTTATAGACGGCATATTGGCGGGAATACTCATATTCGTCGTATCCATATTCAATAACCCGAAGGTAACGACCGGGATTTCCGAAACGGCGGAGTTGCTGATAATAATAGGCATAGTACTTGTCATATTAGGGCTTGGCATTGCTTACCCGTATATCAGGTATCGTAAGCGCCTGGAAAACGGTACTGTCATACCTATACGCATACCTGAAAAAACGGAAGAGGAGCAGGAAGCGGAAAGAAATGCAAGCACGGCGTCCGGCGCGTCTTCAATTTACAAGCAGATGGCGGAGATGGCAAAAGAGCTGGAGGAAAAGGACAGCGCAAACAAGCCCGCGGAAAACGACGGAGAAAACCAATAGTTTTAAGATAAAGGAATGTAAAAACGCCCGCGAAAGCGGGCGCTTTAGTTATCTTCTTATTTTTCAAATATGAATTCTGCCGCGCTTCCTTCGGCAAGCTCGCCGGACGCAACACCTGCGTTCTCAAGTATTGCCTTAAGCTCGGTAAGGCTTCCTTCGGGTACGATAAACAAAACGCCGCTGTCGTCCTCCTGCTCGGGCGAAATGTCGTATTTGTCAAAAAACTCATAAAGAGCTTCGCGGAAGTTCTCCGACTCTTCGAAGGGTATCACTATTGACGCCACGGGCGCCTTGCCCATCTCTTTGCTTTCCGTGCTGCTGTCCTGTGCCGTACTGCCAAACGCCCCCTCTTCGGGCGCAAGTGATGCGGCGGGCGCGGCAGCCAGCTCGGGCGCTTCGGCAGGAGCGCTGTCGGCAGAAGCAAACTCCTGAACCAACGACTCTTTAAAATATGTCGAGCCGGTTGCTCCGTCGAGTGTTTTGTTGGGGAAAATGTCGGACGAGAAAACAGCTATAAGCGCCAAAGCGGCGGCGAGCGCCGCGGAAGCGTATGCAAACACGGGAATCCTGCGCTTTTTAGCCTTTTTGATAGCGCCGAGCGCAAGACCTGCCGGAGGCTCAAGCTCGTCCAGACTTGAAAGAGCTTTCTTCAGCGTAAGCGTTTTATCAAGCTCTATTTTGCAATGCTCGCACGAACGGATGTGTTCAAAAAGCCGCTGCGTATCGGCATCGCCCAGCATGCCGTCTGCATGCAGGTTTATATATTCAATTGCAGTTTGACAATCCATGACCACCCACATCCCAATAATATAACATATAATCTGCTACCACTTTGACGTGTCAAACGACAATAAAGTTCCAAATACTATTATTCTTTTTGAAAATTATATATCAAACCCTTGTTTACTACAATAAAAAGTTGGAAACAGGCTTGCGTCTGGATATGAAAACTTGTTGAAAATCCGATTAGGGATGCTTTATTAAGTTACGCCGTTTCAATATCGAGCGCCGAGGTCAATTCATAAAGGCGTTTTACGCTTTCCGGCGTCACATTTGATAAAAGCCAGCGTTCGGCGTATTCTTTCGGTACTATGAGCGGCATGCGGTGGTGTATTTCCTGCATTTGCGCGTTTGCGGCCGCCGTGAGTATTACGAACCTATAGTTCTTCTCCCCCGCCATGAAAAAAGAGCTGTAAAGGCCCGCAAGGTAGAAAAAGCTTTCTCCTTGCGGCCTTATAATATGCTTTATTTTACGCTTACCGTCGCTCTTCCACTCGTAAAAGCCGGTACACGGAATAAGGCACTTTCTATCCGGCACGCTTTGCCTGAACATGTTTATATTGAATACCGTCTCGCTGCGCGCGTTTATAATAAGCTGCTTCGACTGCGCCTTAGGGAACCCCCATGACATTATGCCGGACTCGTACCTATCTTTAATCTGGGCCAGCACGGCAGCGTTATCGCCCGGGAAAACCTCGCCCGTCTTGACGTTTTGAGCGGCGTCTTCTCCCAAACGTGAGGCGATATCCTCAATTATGCTGCGCGCTTAGAAAATGTCCTTAATGTCGTCGAAAGCATACCTTCCGCACATGCCGCAACCTCCCGCAAAGCTTACCGCGTCAGCCGCATTTTGAGTACCCGCACGACCGGCATACTACGCAGCCGCTCTCGTGCTCCATCTTTGAACCGCACTCGGGGCATTTGCTGCCGTTGGCTGCTGCTTTTTTCCCTGAACTATCTCCGCGCAGTTCTACCACGCGCTCCAGCACCCTGCCTATCGCGTCCGGGCAGGACAGCACCTTAAGGCCGTTCTGACGCAAAGTGGAATGGCAGCGTATGCCGCGCAGCTGTTCTATGATGCTCTGAACGTCTAGTCCTGAGCGCAGCGCCATTGAAACGAGCCTGCTCGTAGCCTCCGACTGGGACGGGCATCCGCCTGCTCTCCCCACGTTGGTGAACACCTCGCATATACCCTTGCTGTCGTAATTGACGGTGACATAAAGGTTGCCGCAGCCTATCTTTATCTTCTCCGTTATACCGCGCGTTATCTCCGGCCGCTCTCTCGGCAACAGCGTTTCGCTTTTCTCCTCGGCTTTGCCTACGCTCAGCACCTGCCCTGATCTGCTGCCGTCCCTGTATATCGTAACGCCTTTAAGTCCCAACTTGTACGCAAGATCGTATACGGCCTTAACGTCTTCCACCTTGGCGCTGCGGGGAAAGTTAACCGTCTTCGAGACTGCGTTGTCAGTGTGGCGCTGGAACATGCTCTGCATCTTTATGTGATACTCGGGCGATATATCGTGCGCGGTGACAAACACAGAAGCTACGTCCGCGGGTATGCCCTTTATGCCGCGCAGCGTGCCTTTCTGCGCTATGTCGCGCATAAGCTCTTCGCTGTAAAAGCCGCGCTGTTTGGCTACGGCTTCGAAGTATGGGTGCACCTCCAACAGTTTGTCGTTGTCCATCACGTTCCTGACATAGGATATCGCAAATACCGGCTCTATGCCGCTGGAAGCGCCCGCTATAATAGATATCGTGCCTGTGGGCGCGATAGTCGTGACCGTAGCGTTGCGCATATGCTTTATACCGCGGCTTTTATATACGCTTTCTTCAAAGCAAGGGAAGTTGCCGCGTTTCTCGCCCAGTTCCTCGGACGTCTTGGCCGCCTGCTCTTTTATGAACGACATTATCTTATCCGCCGTGTCCAACGCCTGATCGGAATTATATGGTATGCCCAGCTTGTAGAGCATGTCTGCAAAGCCCATAACGCCAAGGCCTATCTTTCTCATGCGCTTTGTCGTCTCGTCGATTATGGCGAGCGGGTATACGTTTACGTCTATTACATTGTCCAGGAAGTGTACGGCGGTCTTAACCGTACGGCCCAAGCCGTCGTAGTCGACACTCCCGTCTTTTACGAATTCATTCAAGTTGACAGAGCCTAAGTTGCAGCTCTCGTAAGGCAGCAGCGGCTGTTCGCCGCAAGGGTTAGTGCTCTCTATTTCGCCCGCTGAAGGCACGGGGTTTTCCGTGTTTATCCTGTCGAGAAACACTATGCCGGGCTCGCCGTTGCGCCACGCCATCTCCACTATCGTTTTATATACGTGCCGCGCGTCAAGCTTCTCGGTGACTTTTCGCGTAGCGGGGTCTATAAGCTCGTACTTACTTCCCGATATTACGGCCTTCATGAAAGCTTCGGTTAGCCCGACGCTTATATTGAAATTCGTAAGCTGTCCTGGGTCGCTCTTGCAGGATATGAATTCCATAATATCCGGGTGGTCGACGCGCAGTATGCCCATGTTGGCTCCGCGCCTCGTGCCGCCCTGCTTTACAGCTTCGGTGGAAGCGTTGAAAACCTTCATAAAGCTGACGGGGCCGCTAGCCACTCCGCCCGTAGAGTTTACGGACGCGCCTTTTGGGCGTATGCGCGAAAATGAAAAGCCGGTACCTCCCCCGCTCTTGTGTATCATCGCAGCGTTCTTCAGCGTGTCGAATATGCCTTCCATGCTGTCTTCTATCGGCAGCACAAAGCACGCAGAGAGCTGGCCGAGCTCGCGTCCCGCGTTCATAAGCGTAGGCGAATTGGGCAAAAACTTAAGAGACGACATCAGTTCGTAAAACTCCTCTTCGGTTTTACGCGTATCGCCGCCGTATTTTTCGTCCGCAGCCGCTATCGCGTGAGCTACGCGCCGTATCATATCCTCCGGCTTTTCGCAGACGCCGTCAGCGTCTTTCTTAAGATATCGTCTCTCAAGCACGAGCTTCGCATTTTCAGAAAGCACCATAATATCACCTTCGCAAACAATATAATGTGGTTGGATATATATAATAATACAATATGTTGTTAAAAGCAAGAGATAATTTAAGCGTATTTAAGGAGTGTAATTATCAAACAACTCGCGGAATTTGCTTATCTGGTCGCCGGACGAGTAGAACTCCACAGTGCCCTGCCCAGGCTTAGCGCAGCGCAGCCCGTTTTCGTCAAGTATCCGGCGAAGCTGTGCAGCCGTGCCCTCTTTGCCGTCAAAAACGCTGCAATCGGTGGAATATGCTTTGTCTATATAGCTTTTTATTTCGTTGCTGATAAACGAATAATGCGTGCAGCCTATTACTACCGCGTCTATCTTCTCGTCCTTAATATGGGAAAGGCGCCTAGAGAGATATTCGTGTATCTCGCTCTCGCTCGTATGCGCGCTCTCTATCATCTCCACAAGCCCGTTGCAGCCGACGTTTATAGTACAGTCCTTTGCATTAAGCCTGTCAAGCAGGCTTAAGTACCGCTGCTGCGATACGGTTGCGGACGTCGCAAGCACGAGTACTTTTCCGCCCTTCAACGCGCCGAGCGCCGGCTTTACCGCGGGCTCCATGCTGATTACGGGTATGTTGAACTCATCGCGCATACGCTTTACCGCCGCGCTGGTTGCCGTGTTGCACGCTATCACTATGGCTTTTACGCCCTTATCAAAAAGAAAACGCCCCGCTGCGAGCGACAGGGATTTTATCTCGTCCTCCGACTTTTCCCCGTATGGAGCGTTGGCATTGTCTCCGTAATATATGTAATTCTCATCGGGCATCAGCTTATATGCCGTTTTCAATACGCTTATGCCGCCTACGCCGGAATCGAAAAAACCAACAGGCTTGCAGTTATCGGACATTTTTTCTCCCAATATGATTTGTTGTCTAATTATACCTTAAAGGGAGACTTTTTTTCAACTCCGATTGCGGCGACGCGGCAGCCGCCGTTTGCCCGAGGCGGCAAAAGCCGCTTTTTAAGGGCCGCTTATCTCTATAACGCGGCTTATAGCTTGTGCAACATACTTAGTTGAATTTATCGCCTGCTGAAGCGAATTGGCGTTGTGCCCCACCTCTATAAGCAGGCACATGTCGGATACCTGTTGATTGTATCTGCCCGTTTTAACGCGTATCGGGCGGGTAAAGCCTTCTTTTATGTTTTCCAGTTCGTTCGTCACAGCGAGCGCCAGCTTGTAGTTAGACTCGAAGTAGGGCTTTCCGTCGAAACCAACTCCCGTGTAGCCCTTGCCCGTTCCCACGACGAACATAACCCTCGCGCATTCTTCGCCGTTTATTGTCACATAATCCTTTTCGTTCTTTCCCGAATCCCTGTGAACGTCAATATATACCTTGAGCCCGGGATACTGTACGGCATATTTTTTCATCGTTTCCAGCGACTTTGAATACGCGGACTTTAAGCCCTCGCTCATATGGTCCGTTACATCGTGCAGAACCGAATAGCCGTATCCTTCAAGCGCCGCTTTCAATGCGTCTCCGACTGCCGCGACAGAATTTAACTGATCCTTTGTATACCATTTCCCCGCTTCGACATATTCGCCGCCCAGTATCTGCCGGTACGCCTCTTCCAAATGCGTATGGTAAATAAGAATATGAGGACCACCAGCGCCCACATAGAAAGACTTTGGCTCTTTGGAGTACTTTATTATCTCCATCCTTATTTCGTCGGTGGCAATGTTGAAGTCTATCTCCGTATTAACAAGGCCGTGCTGCGGCTCAACCGGCTCGGTCTTTTCCACGTCCACGCCGTATATTATAGGCATCTCCTGTGAAAGTATAAACTTGATAGCGTCTATGTTTGCATATACGTCGTCCGAACCCGAAGCATCCGGCCGGCCGCCGTCGTACGCAAGAATATTGTCCGCTTTATTTGATACGACCGCACGCATCACAAAAATGACCGACAACATAAGCATAACCAATATGGCCGCATAAAGGGCGGCTTTAATATGTGTATCTTGGCTACGCTTCAGCGGATATCTTTTAAATACGGGGTCCCCAAAAAGTCGCGAGGCTTTTTGGGGTGTGTGTCGTTTGTATGTGTACATCATATTTTCGCTCCTTAAAAAAATCTATGCGGAGCCTTGATGATGTATACATACATAACGCGGCGAAGCTTGCTGCCTTGCAGGTCTTTAGAGTTATTAAGGGCGGCGTTACGTCTTAAAATGCCTAATGCATGTATCTTCGCGTTTCTTCCAGCGTAAGGTTCCTGTGCAGCGCGATGTTGAGCGCGTCGGAAATTATTCGCGCTAAGTCCTCCACCACCTTGTCTATCTCTTTGGGCGTAACTATCATGTCGGCGCCCTCCACGTCCATCATGCCTTTTAGCAGATCTCTCATCCTCGCCTGTATCCTCGTATCCTCCGGCGTTTTTGCCATAGCCGCTTCCAGCAGATCGTTGGCGACGGTGGAAGCATACACTACGAGCGGCACTCCCAAGGCCAGCACGGGTACGCCCAGAGTCTCGCGGTCGAGCGCTTTTCGCTTGTTGCCAATGCCCGCGCCCGGCGCTATGCCGCTATCGCCCAGCTGCAATGTCGTGCGTACGCGATCGATGCTCCTCGATGCGAGCGAGTCAATGGCTATTACGAGCGAAGGTTTAATATGATCGACTACGCCCTTTATTATCTCGCCCGTTTCAATGCCTGTGACGCCCAGCACTCCGGGCGATATTGCGCATACGTTGCCCATGCGCTCGTCGACGCCTTCGGGCACGTATTCGTGTATATGCCTTGTCACAAAAACCATATCGCAAACGACCGGCCCTAAAGAGTCGGGCGTCACCATGTGGTTGCCAAGGCCCACTACGAGCGTGACGCCGTTTAACGCGTCTCCCGCCATCGCCTTTATCTCTTCCGCCAACGCTTTGGAACAGGTCTCGTCTATCGTAACGTCTCCGTGAGCGAGTTCTTTTGTTTCAAGCGTAACATATGTGCCCATCTTTTTTCCCAGCGCCTGCTCTCCCTCGGGCGTCGATACGATTACCTTTGTCTTTCTGATGCCCTGAATGACCTCGTTTATTACGTTTACACCCGGTATCTGCTGCTGGCCGTAAGCTTCGGTAGCCTCCATTGCCAAGTCTGTTCTTATCATAGCGTTCCTCCTTTAAAATCATGGTAATAGTATTTGCAGGCGGCGGGCAAAAAACGCAAAAAAAAGAAAGCGTTAAAGCTTTCATAGAGACGAAAAATGTTACTTTAGGTTCCTGCTGCCCGGTTTTACCACCGGAGTGCCGGCAGCGCACATCGGGCAGTCTTCCGGCTCGTAAGACGTTATTTCCATGCTCAGCACCGCCTCGAACGGAACGCCGAAATCCACTTTACCGTTAGAGCGGTCAACTACGCAGCCCACGCCCGCGACCTCAGCCCCACAGGAGCGGATAAGCTCGATCACTTCCCTTACCGAACCTCCCGTTGTGACCACGTCTTCGACGACGAGCACCCTGGCGTGCTCGGGAACGCTGAAGCCGCGCCGCAGCGTCATCACGCCGTTCTCGCGCTCCGCGAAGATATTGGGAACGTTAAGCTGCCTTGCCACTTCGTACGCCAGTATTATGCCGCCTATAGCCGGGCCGGCTACCAGGCTTACGCCTTCAAACCTTACCGCAAGCTCTTTCGCTATTCTTTCGGACATATCGGGATACTGGAACAGCCTTGCACACTGCATGTATCTATCCGAATGACGGCCCGACGTAAGCAGGAAATGCCCTTCGAGCATCACGCCCGTTTCGCGCAGTATATGAAGCGCTTCTTCTTTTTTCATATCATACCTCCAGCGCGCCCGTAAGCGCGGAAATTTTGTCTGTATTCGTCTGCGCGGCGTAAGATTCCAGTTCGGATATTATGCGTACAGGAGCTTCGGGGTCCGCAATACCCGCGGTACCTACCATAACCGCTGTCGCTCCGCACAGCATGAACTCCACTGCGTCCTCTCCCGTCATTATGCCGCCCATGCCTATAACGGGTATGTCCACCGCGCGCGATACGTCGTATACCATCTTAAGCGCGACGGGCTTGATGCACGGCCCCGAGAGCCCGCCCGTGATATTGCCGAGTATCGGGCGTCTTGACTTCGCGTCCACTGCCATAGCGGGCAGCGTATTAATAAGCGATACCGCGTCCGCGCCCGAGCGCTCCGCTGCCCTTGCTATGCGGGCGACGTCTCCCGCCGCAGGCGTCAGCTTTACAATGAGCGGCTTTTTTGAAACCTTTTTTGCTTCCTTTACGCACCGCGCCGCCAGAACTTCATCGGTACCCAGCGCTGCACCGCCCAACGCTACGTTGGGGCAGGAAATGTTGAGCTCGAACATGTCTATCCGCGTATCGTTGAGCCTTTCGATAACGTATGCGTAGTCTTCTGCGCACTTGCCCGCTACGTTAGCTATGATAATGGTATCAAGCGTCTCCACAAACCTATATTCTTTTTCGAGGAATCCGTCCACGCCGGGGTTTTGCAGGCCAACGCTGTTGACTATGCCCGACGCCGTCTCGGCTATCCTAGGCGGCTTGTTGCCTATGCGCTGTTCGGGCGTTATCGATTTGAGCGCAATGCCGCCAAGGCGGCTTACGTCTATAAACCACGAGTGCTGTCTGCCAAAAGCGAACGTACCCGAAGCGGCGATAACCGGGTTTTTGAGAATTTTACCACACAGCTCAACAGTCATATCCGCAGCCATCACAACACCACCTCTCGCAAGTCGAATACCGGGCCTTCGACGCATACCTTTTTATACTCCAGCCCGCCGCCTGAATTTATACCGCACGTGCATGTGGAGCACGCCCCGAAGCCGCATCCCATGCGCTGTTCCATGGACACCTGAGCGGGAACGTTGAACTTTTTAACCACTTCCTGAAGAGCCTTAAGCATCGGTATGGGCCCGCAGGCGAGTATAACGTCGGGCAAGGCCTCGTTAAGCCGTTTTTCGAGCGCCTGGGTGACGAAGCCCTTGTCTCCCAGCGTGCCGTCGTCCGACGTAACAAATATCTTTGCGCACGATTCCTTAAAGTCCCAAAGGCAGTATTCGTACTCTTTGCCCCTGTAGCCCAGGAACGCTTCGTAGGTTTTATCGCGCCATTTCTGCACTGCGGAAAGCAGCGGCGCAATGCCCACGCCGCCGCCCACGAGGAATACGGTTTTATCGCCGCTGTTAAGACTGAAGCCCCTGCCGATGGGCAGTATCGCATCGACGCCGTCGCCCGCGCGTAGTTCCGAAAAAGCCTTAGTCCCCTTGCCTTTTATCTGGTAGACGAGAGTTACCGTTTGCGCTTTGGCGTCAACGGTACATATGCTGAGCGGCCGCTTCAGCAGCAGCTCGCCGTGACCGGGTACGGCAAGGTCTGCGAACTGGCCGGGCACGAAATGGTCAAGGTCGGCTCCCTCGCAAAAAAGCCGCATACGGTATATATTGCTTGCTATCTGTTCGTTTTCCCGGATAACCGCCATTACTTTCTTAAACATCTGCAACCTCCGATATGTCGCCGAGGCTTAACGGCGTTAAGTCCTTGTCGGTTTTGCCGAGCTTTAAGCTGTAAAGAAGCGCTTTTGCGGTATCAAGAGACGTCATTATCGGTATGCGGTGCTCCACTGCGTAGCGCCGCAGCTTAAAGCCGTCCCTGTCTGCTCGCCTGCCCTTGGTGGGCGTGTTGACTATCAGCCGAAGGCTGCCGCTGTTTACAAGCTCCGTTATGCCTTTCGGGTCCATGGACAGCTTAGGAACGGTGTTTGCCGCCACAAAGTTGAAATTCAGTACGTTCGCAGTGCCGGGCGTAGCGTATATGTCGTATCCGAGATAATCGAGTATCGCGGCGATCGGTATGAGTTCCTGCTTATCGCTGTCCGCGACGGTAAGCAGCGCTTTGCCGGGCTCTTTGGGCAGCGCATACCCCGAAGCGATGAGGCCTTTTAATAGCGCCTCCGAATAATCGCGCGATATGCCGAGAACCTCCCCCGTGGATTTCATCTCTGGCCCGAGCCCTACTTCCACGTCGGGCAGCTTTTCAAACGAGAACACCGGCACTTTAATTGCCGTTATGTCGCGCTGCGGATAAAGCCCGGTGCCGTAGCCCATGGCGGAAAGCTTTTCGCCCAGCGACGCCCTTACCGCAAGCGATATCATAGGCACGCCCGTAACCTTAGATATGTAAGGCACCGTGCGGCTCGAGCGCGGGTTCACTTCAATTACATATATATCGCCGCCCGATATTACGAACTGTATGTTTACTATGCCGCGCACTTTAAGCGCCACAGCGAGTTTTTTCGTTATGTCAATTATTTCTTCCCGCTGCCTGTCAGTTATCTTTCTCGCGGGATACACCGATATAGAGTCGCCCGAGTGCACGCCCGCGCGCTCTATATGCTCCATTATGCCGGGTATGAGTATATCCTCACCGTCGCTTATTGCGTCCACCTCAAGCTCCAATCCGGTCATGTATTTATCGACCAGCACCGGATGCTCCTGCTCGTACCTGCCTATTATGCGCATGTACTCGCGTATGCCTTCCTCATCCCACGCTATCTCCATGCCTTGCCCACCGAGCACATAAGAGGGCCTCACGAGCACCGGGTAGCCGAGCTCCGCGGCGGCTTCCGCGGCCTGCTGTTCGGTAAACACCGTCCTTGCCTTGGGCCTTCTTATACCTAGCTCTTCTAGCAGAGCTTCAAATTCCTTCCTGTCCTCGGCGCGGTTAATGCTCTCAAGCGGCGTGCCTTTTATGTTATAGCCCATAGACTCTACGTGCTTTGCGAGCTTAATAGCCGTCTGTCCGCCGAATTGCACAATCACACCTTGGGGGCGTTCCTGCTCCAATACGTTGCCCACTTCTTCGGGCGTAAGCGGCTCGAAGTAAAGGCGGTCGGAAGTGTCGAAGTCGGTGGATACCGTCTCGGGGTTATTGTTTATTATTACGGTGTCAAACCCTGCCTGCTTTAGCGCCCATACGCAGTGCACGCTGCAGTAATCGAACTCAATGCCCTGCCCTATGCGTATCGGCCCTGAGCCCAGCACAACAATATTTTTATGCTTAGGTTCGGGCGCTTCGTTTTCGTCTTCGTATGTGGAGTAGTAATACGGGCTGACGGCGTCGAACTCCGCGCCGCACGTATCCACCATTTTAAATTTAGGCAGTATGCCAAAGCTTTTCCTGAGTTTGCGTATCTCCTGCTCCGTAGAGCCCGTCAGCGAGGCTATAGCGTTGTCCGAAAACCCTATGCGCTTTGCTGCGCGCAGCGTTTCGGGAGAAAGAGCCGACTTGCCCTTCGCGGCAAATTCGCTCTCGACGTCTACGATTGCCTTTATCCTGTCTAGATACCAATGATCTATGCCGGTAAGCTCATGCAGCCGCTCCGAAGAAATACCGCGCCGCATAGCTGTCGCGACAAGGAATATGCGCTCGTCGTTCTGCTGCGATATTTCTCCTAGCAGCTCAGAATCGCTGTAGCTTTGCGCGAACGGAAACACAAGCGAATAAAGGCCCAGTTCCAGCGAGCGCACCGCTTTTAAAAAGGCGCTTTCGAAGTTAGCGCCTATTGCCATAACCTCTCCCGTTGCCTTCATCTTTGTGCCGAGATGCTTGTCGGCCGTGGTGAATTTATCAAAAGGCCACCTTGGGAATTTAACTACCACGTAATCGAGCGTCGGCTCAAACGCCGCAAAAGTCTTGCCGGTTACTGCGTTCTTTATCTCGTCGAGCCCGTAGCCTATCGCTATTTTCGCGGATATCTTTGCTATAGGGTAACCGGTCGCCTTAGAAGCCAACGCCGACGAGCGGCTTACGCGCGGGTTGACTTCTATTACGTAATACTTCATGCTGTTTGTGTCGAGAGCGAACTGTATGTTGCACCCGCCCTTGATATCGAGCGCCGATATTATCTTAAGCGATGCGGAGCGCAGCAATTGGTACTCCTTGTCTCGCAGCGTCTGCGACGGCGCAACGACTATGCTGTCGCCGGTATGTATGCCCACCGGGTCTATGTTCTCCATGTTGCATACAGTGATGCAGTTGCCTTTCGCGTCGCGAAGCACCTCGTATTCTATCTCCTTGTATCCCGCAACGCTTTTCTCTATCAGCACCTGCGACACTCTGCTCGCGCTTATGCCGCTCTTTACCGTCTCTATAAGCTCGTCTTTGTTGTTCGCTATGCCGCCTCCCGTGCCGCCCAACGTATACGCGGGGCGGATTATCACCGGATAGCCGTGCGCGCCGGCAAACTCCAGCGCTTCTTCCACCGTGTTCGCAATAACGCTTTCTATTATCGGTTCGCCGATATCGTTCATCAAATCCTTGAAAGCTTCCCTGTCTTCCGCTTTCTTTATCGAATCGGCGTTAGTGCCCAGCATTCTGACGCCGAACTCTTTAAGCACGCCGCTCTCGTAAAGCTCCATAGCGAGGTTTAATCCCGTCTGGCCGCCCAATGTCGCGAGCATGCTGTCGGGCCGCTCTTTTGCTATTATATTTCGTATTACGCCCACGGTAAGCGGCTCTATATACACTATGTCCGCTATCTCGGTGTCCGTCATTATAGTCGCGGGGTTAGAGTTGACGAGCACTACCGTTATACCCTCTTCTTTCAGCGCGCGGCACGCCTGCGTCCCCGCGTAGTCGAACTCGGCAGCCTGCCCTATTATTATCGGCCCCGAGCCGATAACAAGCACCTTCTTTATGTCGGCTATTTTAGGCATGAACGTTTCTCCATCATCTCGATAAACTCGTCGAACAAATAAGCCGTGTCTTCAGGGCCCGGCGAAGCTTCCGGGTGAAACTGCACGGTAAACATATCAAGCCCTTTGTAGCGAATTCCCTCTATCGTGCCGTCGTTCCAGTTCTTGTGGCTTACCTCTAAGCCGTCGGGCAGCGTGCTTTCCACGATCGTGTACCCGTGGTTCTGGGAAGTTATATATACCCTGTCCTTAATAAGGTCTTTCACCGGATGATTAGCGCCCCTGTGCCCGTACTTAAGCTTTTCGGAGTCGGCGCCCATAGCGAGCGCGAGCAGCTGGTGCCCGAGGCATATGCCGAATATAGGCAGCTTGCCCGTAAGCTGCTTTAAGTTGGCTATAACCTCTTTGTTGTCTTTGGGGTCGCCCGGGCCGTTTGTAAGCATAAGTCCATCAAATCCGCCGGAAAGTATCTCGTCCGCCCCCGTTCTCGCGGGGAAAACAGTCACGGAGCACCCGCGCTTTTCGAGGCTGCGCAGTATATTGCGTTTGAGCCCGAAGTCCAGCACGGCAACGTTGAAGCCTTCGCCTCTGCAATACTCGTATTTTTCCTTGCATGTCACCGTATCTACTGGCAGCTTATATACGTATGCTTTCATGCTGTTTATCTGCTCGTCGGTAGGCTCCTGCTGCGTTATTATGCCGCGCATCGCGCCTCTTTCGCGTATTATACGCGTAAGCGCGCGCGTGTCTATGCCGCAAAGCCCGCATATTCCGTTTTCGGCTAAATAGCTGTCAAGGCTGCCTTCGCTGCGCCAGTTGGAGGGGCTGTCGCAGAATTCGCGTACAATAAAACCGCTTACCTGCGGTTTCGCCGATTCGGGGTCCGTCTCGTTTATGCCGTAATTGCCTATGAGCGGGTAGGTCATCGTTACTATCTGCCCGCAGTACGACGGGTCCGTCAATACTTCCTGATATCCCGTCATGCCTGTGTTGAAAACCACCTCGCCCGTAACGTCGCATTTCGCGCCAAAGCTCTGGCCTGTAAACCGCGTGCCGTCTTCCAGTGTAAGTATGGCCATCAAATGCTCCTTTCCAGATTATAAATTTATTCCACGCTTTTTTAGAGCGCTTAATATCTCGCTGTTCATGTCGACAACCGCCTGCCGCGCCGCCTGCGTTGCCGACAGCCCGTCGTATTGCTCCTTTTTATATGCCAGCAGTATGCCGCGCGAAGAATTGACTACCGCGCCGAGTCCGTTGCTGTCGAAGCTTGTCGTAATATCGTCCGCGCCCGCGCCTTGCGCGCCATAGCCGGGCACAAGGAAAAACGTATGCTTAAGTCTTTCTCTTAACTGCTTGGCTTCGGAAGGGTACGTAGCCCCTACGACGGCGCCCACGCTGCTGTAGCCGTGCCTGCCCAAATAGGGCTCGCCCCATTCGGCGACTTTATCCGCTACCACTTCATACAGCTTTCGCCCGCCCAAGTCCAAGTCCTGAAACTCGCCGCTTGAGGGGTTGGACGTTTTGACAAGCACGAATATGCCTTTGCCCGTTTCCCTGCAGTCGTCCAAGAACGGCTGTATGCCGTCAGTACCGAGGTACGGGTTTACGGTTATAAAATGCGCCGCACTGCCCAATATGTATGCTTCCGAATACGCCGCCGCAGTAGAGCCTATATCGTTTCTCTTTACATCGGCTATTGTAATAAGCCCCGCGGCCTCCGCGTATTCGAGCGTATCGAGAAAGCACTGCACGCCCGGCGCGCCGTACGCCTCATAGAACGCGGCCTGCACCTTTACGCATGGCACCAGCTCTTTTATTTCGTCTATGAGCTCGCGGTTGTAGTCGAGTATGCACGCCGCTATCGTCTCATTGCCGGGTTCGGCGGTGCGCGAAAGGTATGCCGACGGCAGGTATTCGTATTTTGTATCAAGCCCTATGCACGCGGCGCTCCTTTTTGACTTTATCGATTCACAAAGCCTGTCTATTTGCATATGTGTTCTCCATCATATATGAGCTTTCCGTCCACGATGGTGTGCGTGACGGCTCCTCTTAACTTTTGCCCCAGAAACGGCGTATTCTTTCCTTTGGAAATGATGTCCTCTTCTCTTAGTATATATTCTCTGCCGAGGTCCGCAACAGTAATGTCGGCAGACTTGCCTTCTTTTATTACGCCGCCCGGCTTGCCTATTATCCTGGCCGGGTTTACCGAGAACAACCTTGCAAGCGTATCAATATCGTCGGTTAAGTTCGTTACCGCAAGCGAGAACGCCGTTTCGAAACCCGATATGCCGAATGCCGCGAGCATAAACTCTATGTTCTTTTCGTCTTTGTGGTGCGGCGCGTGGTCCGTAGCTATCGCGTCTATCGTGCCGTCAAGCAGCCCCTGTTTTATTGCCTCAACGTCGTCTTTCGTGCGCAGCGGCGGGTTGACCTTTGTACGCGCGTCGTAGCCCTGGCACATGCTGTCGTCACCCGAGAAGTAATGCGGCGCGGTCTCGCAAGTTACTTTAACGCTTTTAGCTTTTGCGTTTCTGATAATCTCTACGCCGCCGCGAGTCGATACATGCTGTATATGAACTCTTAAGCCGTACGCTTCCGCAAGCAGGCAATCCCTTGCTATCATGGCTTCCTCGGCCGCGCGCGATATGCCGGGCAACCCAAGCACTGTAGAGTAATAGCCTTCGTTCATTACACCGCCGTTTCTTATGTCGAGGCATTCCTCATGCGCCATTATGAAAGAACCGTATGTAGCGGCGTACTGCATCGCCGTCCTCATCATCGCCCCGTTTTCTATGGGCTTTCCGTCGTCCGAGAACGCCACGCAGCCAAGCGCCATCATTTCGCCCATCTCGGTGAGCTCCTTGCCCTTAAGCCCTTTCGTTGCCGCTCCTACCGGGTATATCTTAACGCAGGCCTGCTTTGCCCTGCCCAGCACGTAAGAAACCGCCGCTGCGTTGTCTATCGGCGGGTCGGTGTTGGCCATGCAGCAAATAGCCGTATACCCGCCCTTTGCGGCAGCCCGCGCGCCCGAGACTATGTCTTCTTTATACTCCTGGCCCGGCTCACGAAGATGGCAGTGCAGGTCTATAAACCCCGGAAACACAATCTTACCCGAGGCGTCTATCACGGTATCAGCGTCTCCCAAGTTTTCTCCTATGGCTTTAATCCTGCCGTCCTCTATCAGTATATCGAGCCTGCCCGACTTTTCACCCGCAGGGTTGGCTATATGGCCTCCGCTTATCTTAATTGACATCGTCTTTCCTCCTGGTAAGCAAGTAAAGCAGCGCCATTCTTACGGCAACCCCGTTAGTAACCTGCGTGGTTATCGCGGAATTATCTGCGTCCGCCACATCGCTTGAAAGTTCTACTCCCCTGTTTATAGGGCCGGGGTGCATTATAAGCACGTCTTTCTTGCACGCTTTGAGGGTCTGTTCGTTTAATCCGAAGTAGTTGTGATATTCGCGCACGGACGGCAGCAAAGCGCCCTCCAGCCGTTCTTTTTGTATTCTTAACGCCATTACCACGTCGGCGTCCCTTACCGCCTGCTCGACGCTATTCGTTATGCGCGCGCCCGTCTTTTCGATTTCGGGAGGCATCATAGTATTCATGCCGCAAAGCGTAACGTTTGCTCCGAGGGCTTTTAGGCCCCAAAGGTTGCTTCTCGCTACGCGGCTGTGCGATATGTCGCCTATTATCGAAACGTTAAGGCCGGAAATACTGCCGAACTTCTCTTTCATAGTAAACATATCCAGAAGCGCCTGCGTCGGGTGCTCGTGCGTGCCGTCGCCCGCGTTTATTACGCTGCCGCTGAAGTTGTCGGCAAGGAACTTGGGCGCGCCCGACATAGGATGGCGTATAACCACTACGTCCGTTTCCATCGCTTCAATGGTCTTGCCGGTATCGAGCAGCGTTTCGCCCTTGTTGACGCTGCTTGACGAGACGCCGAGGTTGCTGAACGTAGCGCCTAAGTATTTCGCTGCAAGCTCGAAGCTTAATCTCGTTCTCGTGCTGTTCTCATAGAACAGCGCCACTATGGATTTCCCCTGAAGATGGGGCATCTTTTTCGCGTTCTGCATAAGAAGCTGTTTCATGGTCGCGGCGGAATCGAGTATAAGGTTTACCTCGTCCGCATCCATGCCCTGCAGCCCCAGTAAGTCTTTGGATTTTAACAGCATATAGTTCTCCGTTTAATATTTTGCTTCCACCCCGTCAAGCCTCACGTCTTGCCGGGGACCCCGGGTTTTCACCCCATCAAGCCTTACGTCTTGCTGGGGACTCCGTATTTACCCCATCAAGCTTTGGCTTAACGGTGACTCCTATAAAAAAACCTTATCTGCTGATAAGGTTCATACGGGCAAATCGTTTATAGCGACGTTATCGACGCCGTCAAATTCGGTAACGCGCACGCTTACCACCTCGTTCTTTGAAGTAGGTATGTTCTTGCCCACATAATCCGCGCGTATCGGAAGCTCCCTGTGGCCTCTGTCCACAACTACGGCAAGCTGTATGTAGCTCGGGCGTCCAAGGTCCATAAGCGCGTCAAGAGCCGCCCTTACCGTTCGCCCGGTGTATATAACATCGTCGCACAGCACTATCGTCTTCTTGTTGATGTCAAAGCATATATCGGTGCCGTTTATTATCGGGTGGTCGGAAAGCAGCGACAAATCGTCCCTGTAAAAAGTTATGTCGAGCGAGCCTATGTCTACGCGCACGCCCTCAAACTCCTCGATATACTTCGCTATGCGCTTTGCGAGAGGCACGCCGCGCCGTTGTATGCCTATAAGAGCCATGTTCTGGGCGCCGTTGTTTTTTTCGATTATCTCGTGCGCTATGCGCTTAAGCGCCCGCTCCAGCGCTACGCTGTCCATTATTAGAGCTTTGTCCATAAACGCTCCTTTCATTGCACCCCAGCAAGCCTCACGTCTTGCCGGGGACTCCGTATCCACACCCCAAAAAGTCTACAACTTTTTTGGGGCCCCGGTTACACCCTAAAGACCTCTGGTTTTTGGGGACCCCGGCTATACCCCATAAAGCCTCCAACTTTTTTGGGGCCCCGCCTACACCCAAAAAAGCCTCTGGCTTCTTGGTGACCCTACCAAAAAAGCCTTGCCGACGGCAAGGCTTAATGATTGCATACAACAAATAAACGCACCTTGCCGGACTCTCCTGGTCCGATTTAAAGGACACTTTTTTCTTGAAAATAACATATCATAATACTCCTCATTTGTCCATTCATTTTTCGTGATTATTATAAATATTGTTAATGTCCGCTTATTCTGATAAAATCCCCGTAACGGTATTTTTTGCTCGGGGCGGGTTAATTATGATAATTTTAAGCGACATAGAATGTTTTATACTCGATATGGACGGAACTATATACCTCGGGGAGCGCGTGCTTCCCGGAGCGCCCGAATTACTGCGGCTGCTTGAAGCGCGCGGCACGGCGTATTACTTTTTTACCAACAATTCATCCGCTTCAGCATACGACTATATTGCAAAGCTAAAGCGTCTGTGGCTGGGAGTATATGAAAGAAAAAGCATAATTACTTCCGTCGACGTGACTATAGACTATATCAAAAGAACATACGGAGCAAACGCGAGCGCTTACGTAGTCGGAACTCCCGCGCTTGTTGAGCAGCTGAAAAGCGCCGGGATAGAGTGCGCGGATTCTGGCAGGCCGGATTGCCTCGTAGTGGGATTCGACACTACGCTGCGCTACGAAAGGGCCAACAGGGCGCTGGAGCTGCTGCGCGAAGGCGTTCCGTTCTTAGGAGTAAACATAGACGCGGTATGCCCGCTGGACGGCGGGAAGGTGCTGCTCGACTGCGGCAGCATTTGCGCAATGCTCACTCACGCCTCCGGAGTAAAGCCTAAATTTCTTGGCAAGCCGTTTTCAGAAACGGCGGAATATATATGCAAAACGACGGGCATACCTCCCGGAAAAACCGCAGTCGTCGGAGACCGGCTGTATACCGATATGCGCTTTGCGGCTGAAAACGGTATGTGCTCCATAGGCGTGCTGTCGGGCGAGATGACGCGCGAAGATATATATAAAAGCGATTTAAAGCTCGATTATGTTTTCAGCGGCGTACAAGAGTTATGCGACATCCTGAAACAAGCTGATATTTGATATTTCCCGTTAATATAATTTGAGTTAGGAGGGTTAGTTTATGAAAGCGGTACTGGTTAACGGAAGCCCGAGAGAGAAAGGCAACACGTATTATATGCTCTCTGTAGTGGCGAAAGAGCTGGAATCAAGAGGCGTGAGCACTCGCATAATACAGGCTGGAGGCCGGGACATACACGGCTGCATAGCGTGCGAAGCGTGCAGAAAGAGCGGCAAGCCAAGGTGCGCGTTTGGCGACGACATAGTGAACGAGGCGATAGAGGCGATAGAGCAGGCCGACGCGCTGGTGCTCGGCTCCCCCGTTTATTTCGGAAGCCTTACGGCGCAGATGAAGGCGTTTATCGACAGGGTGGGCTACGCCGGAAGGCCGCACAAGCTTTTAAAAGGCAAGGTGTGCGCGAGCGTGGCTGTAGCGCGGCGCAACGGCGCGCTTTTCGCTTTCAACTCTATGAACAACCTGTTCACTATAGGCGAGGCTATAGTCGTGGGCTCGAGCTATTGGAACCAGGGAGTTGGAAGACTGCCCGGCGAGGTAGAAAAGGACGAGGAAGGCGTAGACACGATGAAAACGCTTGGGCAGAATATGGCCGATGTATTGTTCACGCTGAAAAGTAGAATGTATTGACTATATACCCCAGCAAGTCTCACAACTTGCCGGGGACCCCGTATACACACCCTAGCAAGCCACACGACTTGCCGGGGACCCTGTAATAAAGCAACGCCCGGCTTTTAGCCGGGCTTATATTTTTAATTATTCAGCCGTCATTTCCTCCAGCTTTGCGTACAGCGACGGGGCAACGCGCTTTAATGAATGCGGGCGGAAAGCCCTGTCCACGAAAACATGCGTCGAATGGCCTGTAGCTATGATCTTTGCGTCCTTCTCGCGCAGTATTTCATATGTGAACTTTACTTTTATAGAGCTTACGTCCGCAACGGTAAGCCGCACGGTAAGCTCGTCGTTGTAGCTCGCGGGATGAAAGTATTTGCATCTGTCGGATACCGGCGCGAGAAAATACCCTAAGTCTTCTATCTCCTTATAGCTCATGCCGCACTGTTTTACGAGCTCTTCAAGCGCTTCGTCAAACCAGTTGAAGTAATTAGCATGATGTGCGTATCCCTGCCTGCCCGCCTCGGAATATCTTACGCGTATCCTGCACTCGACATTTCTCATTACTGACCCTCCAAAAAATCGCCCAAAAGTTCCTGCCTTTTGAGACAACGTATATATACCCCATCAAGCCTTGCGTCTTGCTAGGGGCCCCGTATATTAATATCCGTTTTCCAGCAGTATTTCTCTTGCCGAGCCGGCCTCCGATTCAAGCACAAGTATCTCGTATGTATCGTCGCTGCTTTTTATTTTGCCGGAAACGTTAGAAAGCTTAACAAGAATACCCTCGGATTCGAGCAGTTTCTGCATCTTGCAGGCAATCTTTCGAGAGCCGGCCATACCCACCACAATCCACATAGCCGCTCCTCCTGTTACTATTCATCTCCGGAAACAACAATACCATGAGACGTAAGTATCTGCGCGTTCCCGCGTATCTTTATTGCGGACGTGTTCTCGGTAAACTGCGCTATCATTACTTCGCCCCTGTCAAGCTTTTCGGTGTGATGAAACTTGGTGTCCCTTCCCCTGGTCATGCCTATGATATTGACTCCGTCTTTGAGCGCCTTTACGACTATGAATTCCTGACCAACGTTGTTATTGGAAGCATCCATCTTAATTCACCCCAGCTTTATTTGGTAATATACTAACATAAGAGCAGCGGCTCTTCAATAGACGCGATGTCATTTTACAACCACGTTCTCATTGCCAAAAGTTGAAATGAGGTTGTTTATAAGCGAACCCGTGAGAGAAACTTTAAGCCCGTTGCCTGTTTTTATCCTCTCTCCGGTCCTTTCGACGACTATGTTTACAGACTCGGTGCCGGGCGAAGTTTTGAGTATGCGCTTTAAACGATCTGTATCCTCTCCCATGTCCTTAGGTATGCGCACGTACAGCTTTTTGCCGCTGAATTTCGCGTCTTCCTTTTCGTACGGCGCGATATCCTCGACGAGCAGCATAGGTGGTTCGTCCTCCCGTATATCAACCTTGCCCGTTACGCGCACAATCGTGTCGTTAACCAGCATCAGCTCGCATTTCTGGTAAACGCTTGGGAATATGATCAGTTCTATCGTACCATAGAGGTCTTCAAGATATGCGCCCGCCATCATTTTTTTCTGCTTTGTGGAGCGCCGCCTTATGCCGCTTAATATACCTACTAGTTCTACCACTCTCGATTCGAAGTATTTTGCAGAATCGGCGTCTTCATTCGCGGACAGTATCTTGTATATGTTTATGTCGCGCTTTTCCAGATCATCTTTGTACTGGTCGAGCGGGTGGCCCGAAAGGTAAACACCGGTGGCTATCTTCTCCATCGTCAAAAGCTGGTCTTTTTCATATTCGGCCGTGTCGGGATAGTCGTCCGAGTCCGCAATGCCGATTGACGCTTCGTCAAACAGCGATACCTGCCCGGAAACGTTCTTCTTTTTAGCGTCCTGCGCCGATTTAAGTACGCGGTCGCTGACCGCCATAAGCTGGGAGCGCTTGAGCCCGAGGCTGTCAAAGCAGCCCGCGAGAATAAAGCCTTCGAGCATCTTCTTGTTGATAAAATCAACCGTCCTGTTAATGAACTCCCTAAAACTTGTAAACTTGCCCTTTTCCCTCTCCTTAACTATATACTCCGCCGCGTGGCCTACGTCCCTTATGGCGGCGAAGCCGAACCTTATCGCCCCGTTTTCCACAGAAAACAGGTATTTGGATTTATTGATATCGGGCGGCAGCATCTTTATGCCGGCGCTCGCACAATACTGTATGTAAGCAGAGATTTTGTCGGGCACGCCTATAAAGCTGTTTAGCAGCGCCGTGAAATATTCGGCTTTGTAGTAGTATTTTAGATAAGCGGTATAGTATGATATGACGGCGTACGCGCACGCGTGCGATTTGTTGAACGCGTATTCGGCAAAGTCCATCATCTGGTTGAATATCTGCTCCGCTACGGGGGCGGGCACGCCGCGTTTTACCGCTCCGTCCACTCCGCTCTTCTCGTCACCGTATATGAAAACCTGCCGCTCTTTTTCCATCACGTCTTTTTTCTTTTTAGCCATAGCGCGGCGCACGAGATCGCTGCGCCCGTACGAATACCCGGCAAGCTCCCGGACTATTTCCATTACCTGCTCCTGGTATACTATGCAGCCGAACGTGTCCTTAAGTATGTTTTCAAGCAACGGGTGCGCGTATTTTATGTTTTTTGAGTCGCGCCTTGCCGCGAGATAAGCGGGTATGCTTTCCATTGGCCCCGGGCGGAACAGAGCAATTACGACCATTATGTCGCCTAAGTTTTCTGCCTTCATCTGCATAGCCAGCTGCCGCATCCCCGAGCTTTCAAGCTGGAATATTCCGTCGGTGTCGCCCGAAGCTATAAGGTCGTAAACGTTCTTGTCATCGAAACGCAGATGTTCAAGGTCTACGTCTATACCTCTTGTCTCCTTTATTATCTCCGTTGCGTGGCGTATAACGGTTAAGTTTCTGAGCCCCAGAAAGTCCATCTTCAAAAGCCCGAGGGTCTCGAGCGTGGTCATAGGAAACTGCGTTATTACGCTTCCGTCACGCGGGTTTATCTGAAGCGGCACATATTCGGTAATCGGCAGGTTGGATATTACTACGCCCGCCGCGTGCGTGGAGGCGTGACGGGGTATGCCCTCTAATTTCATCGCCGTATCCAGCAGTTTTCTTATCTCAGGCTTGGTTTCATACTCGTTGCGCAGCCTAGCGTTTTCCTGCATCGCGCGCCGTATTGTCATCTTAAGCGCAAACGGCACCATCTTTGCTATCCTGTCCGCTTCGGCGACGGGGAACTTCTGCGCGCGCGCAACGTCGCGTATCACCTGCTTCGCGCCCAGAGTACCGAACGTAATTATCTGCGCCACCCTGTCTTCGCCGTACTTGCTGACAACGTAATCGATAACCTCTCCCCTGCGCTCTATGCAGAAGTCTATGTCTATATCCGGCATGCTTATGCGCTCGGGGTTTAAAAAACGCTCGAATAATAGCTTGTATTCTATAGGGTCTATGTCCGTTATCCTGAGCGCGTACGCGGCAAGGCTGCCCGCCGCGCTGCCCCTGCCGGGGCCTACGGATATGCCCCTGTCGCGCGCGAACTTTATAAAATCCCAGACTATGAGAAAATAGTCCGTAAAGCCCATGCTGTCTATTACGCCCAGCTCAAATTCAAGGCGCTGCTTGAGCTCGTCCGTAACATTTTCGTACCGGTTTTTCAGCCCTTCGAAGCATATTTTTCTCAAATACTCTTTGTTGCTTATGTTTTCCGGCACTTTGAAAACCGGGAGATGTATGGACTTAAAGTCCATCGTTACGCCGCACTTGTCGGCAATGGCGTTAGTGTTCGATATGGCTTCGGGAACGTGTTTGAAAAGCGCGGCCATTTCTTCAGCGCTCTTTAAGTAAAATTCGTCCGTGCCGAATTTGAGCCTGTCGGTGTCGTCCACAAACGAGCGCGTCTGTATGCACAGCAGCACGTCCTGCGTCTCGGCGTCTTCGCGGGCTATATAGTGCACGTCGTTGGTGGCGACAAGCGGTATCGAAAGGCGACTGCCCATGTCTATAAGCGCCGCGTTCACAGGCTTTTGCTCGGGCAGGAAATGATCCTGCAGCTCGAGATAGAAATCCTCGCCGAACATGTCGCGTAAACGCGCGGCCAGCCTTTCCGCGGCGGCAATGTCGCCGCTCATTATATATCGCGGTATGTCTCCCGCCAGACACGCCGAGAGGCAAATAAGCCCGTCTTTGTATTTGCCCAGCACGTCATAGTCTATTCTCGGTTTATGATAAAACCCTTGGGTGAACGCAATCGAAGAAAGGCGCATCAGGTTTTTGTAGCCCTCGTTGTTTTTGGCAAGCAGCACTAGATGCGAGTATTCCTTCATGGCCTTGGTTTTGTCGGCAAGACTGCCCGGAGCGACATAGACCTCGCAGCCGATAATTGGCTTTACGCCCTCCTCTTCGGCTTTCCTGTAGAAGTCTACAACGCCGTACATTACGCCGTGGTCGGTGATAGCGGCGCTGTACATGCCCATCTGCTTTACGCGCTCTATTAAATCGTTTATCCTCGCCGTGCCGTCCAGCAGGCTGTATTCGGTATGCAGGTGTAAATGTGTAAAATCCATTAAACGCCTCCATACCTATAATACTCTAAAAGCAGCCTCCGTTCAAATACTTTAATTGCTCTATAATTGGTTTGGAAACCGCATAAAACGCTGAAAGTAAAATATACATACCGCGGGCGATATGTTATAATTTAATAAAAGTTTTTGGAGAGTGCAATGCGGCAACGCAGTAGTGGCAGAATAAGACGTGCGGTAAAGATAATACTTGTGATATTGTTTTGGCTTGCCGTATGGCAGATCGCTTCTATGCTGGTAAACAGGTCTCTTTACATGCCTTCCCCTGCCGAAACGTTTACAGCTTTAAGCAGAATTGTTGTGACGGAAAAATTCTGGCTCGACGTAGCGTTCACGTTTTACCGCGTCGTTTTCGGAATAGCGATATCTTTTGTTTCGGGCATAGCACTTGCTTACCTTGCGTCGCGCTGGAGCGTGCTGGAAACGCTGCTGGGCCCCGCTGTAACCGCAGTAAAATCTACGCCTGTGGCTTCTGTTATAATACTGGCGCTCGTATGGTTCGACTCGTCGTTCGTGCCCGTGTTTTCCTGCGTGCTGCTGTGTTTTCCCATATTCTATACGAACACTCTCTCCGGCATAAAATCTGTGGACAAGGATTTGCTTGAAATGGCCGCCGTATTCGGAGTAAGGCACAAAAGAGTGCTGACCGGCATAAGCGTGCCTTCCGTGCTGCCCAATGTCTATTCGGCGCTGTCCATATGCCTAGGGTTTTCGTGGAAATCGGTAGTCGCCGCCGAGGTGCTCGCAAGCTCAAAGCATTCCATGGGTTATAACCTTTATACTACAAAGCTTAGCCTCGAGACGCCGGAGCTGTTTGCGTGGACGTTAACAATAATAATAGTAAGCATAATTGTGGAAAAAGGGCTAAAGCGCATACTGCCGCGGGGTAACAGGCTATGAGCATAAGGCTTGAGTCGCTTACAAAAAAATTCGGCGAACAGGTTTTGTTCGACAATATAAACTTGGAGATTCCTCTTAACAGGACCACCGTGCTCGCGGGGCCTTCGGGCTGCGGCAAGACGACGCTGCTTAGGATACTCGCGGGGCTTGATAAAGACTATACGGGGAATGTGACGGGCGTGCCTGAGAAAAAATCCTTCATGTTTCAGGAGGATAGGCTATTGCCCTGGCAGAGCGTTAAAGGCAATATTGAGTTTGTGCTGAAAGACATAATGGGTAAAGACGAGATGGACGCCGTAACGCGGGACATTATAGAAGCAATGCGGCTTACGGGGCATGAAGACAAGACGCCTTCCAAGCTATCGGGCGGCATGAAACGCCGTGTCGCTATGGCCCGCGCTTACTGCTGCCCTGCCGAGCTTTACTTGCTCGACGAGCCGTTCAAAGGCTTTGACTCAAAGCTGTTAAACGATATGATCTCGCTTTTCAAACGGCTTTTTATAGAGCGGGAAAAGAGCGTAATACTCGTAACGCACGACGAAGCGGTAATAAGCGGACTGGGGCAAAACCTTATTGATATAAGCGGGTTTTGCAGAGCAAGCGGGCGTTGATGAAATAGCCCCTTATAAAGCTATAAAGTTTTATTTAATAGCGTAAGAATATAAAAACACCCCCGGCATTTAATTTTACCGGGAGTGTTTTATATATTAAATTTTATAATGATATTCAGTTTTGTGTTTTGCCTGTCACCATTTGCCGCAATAAAAACTGTGGTTTCCTATCCTGTCGAAATATTTGCCGTGCCAGTTTTTCCTTTTGCTTTTCTGGAAATAGTACATGTTCTTAGGATAAGGCGAATTGTCTATCGCGTATTCGACCGCTTCTAAGCAAGCGTCGTCGTAACGTTTGCTTACCGCGAACTGGTGTCTTGAAAAAACTACGCTCTTAATAGACTTTCCGAATTTGCCGCTTTCGTACCTGTTTAGTATAACCTGCGCAACCGCGACTTTGCCCTCGAAGCTTTCACCGCGCGCTTCCGCGTATACGACACGCGCTATCATATTCTTTTCGTCGTCGGTGTACTTCTCGGGCAGTATCACTATACCCTCGGCGTGTATGAACTTTGGCGCGCGTGCGTCGGCTTCTATATCTGCAACCGGCGTGTAACCGAGTACAAGTTCCTTTATATGCGTGCCTGCGGAAATATTCCCTTTTTTCTGGTTACGCGATTCTGTTTCTATCCCCCTGTTCTTCCCTTGCGTATAATGCGGTTTTGCAAGGGCTTCGCTGAATTCCACGCCGGGCAGGTCAAGCGCCCCCCGGAGTCCTATTGCGTTCGCCGTTATTCCAATCGGCCTTTCTGCGGCAAACGTGGTTATTTCGAATATACTGAGCAGCAATCCAATGGTCACAAGCAATATAATCGTCTTTTTTACTATTATTACTTTTCTCCCTTCGATTTCACTTTAATAATGCTCGCCTGTAATACAGTTTATGAACATTATGTGAGTGATGATACGCGTATAATATAATTATTATTAACATATTATGGTTGATATATTCATATCATACGCACACAGCGCTAGATTATCGCTTAAATATTACGATTTGTCAAGGAAATTGAAATATATCTGTAACATAATGCAAATTAAGGAACGTAAATTATCATAATATGGTAATTTTTATAATATTACTTATTCGTTTTAAGGAATAGTTGGGCGGTATTTCATGGGCGGGGATGGAACCCCGCCCCTACGGACATAAGAGTAACTTCTCGAATAGTTGGGACGGTCTTTGACCGTCAAAACGGGGCGCATTACCGCTTTCTGAAGGCTTTTTTAATATTTAATGGTTGTGCCAAATAGATGCCACGGCTTTTCCGTCAGCCTTTTCGACGGCGCAACAGCGGAATAATCCACCCCCGATGAGACAGAAGCGCAACGGCGGCGATTACCAACGCTATAGTTGCCGTGGCATTCGTACCGCTTTGCGCGAGCAGAGCATCCCCGCTTGCGGGAAACATGTCGTCCGTTATCTTCAGCTGCTTTCCGTTCGTCAGCGTAAATACGGCTTCGCCGTATTCATTGACAGCGCTGCTTTCGATTCCCACGCCGTCTCTGCCATTGGTAACGGTAAACGTTGTTTTTGTACCGTTGGTAAAGGTAATCGTATAGGTATCCACATAGCCCTCGGTTCCGGTTTTTTCGATACTCTTTATGCCGTTTCCGGTGCTGCCGTTTTCACCGTCCGAGCCATTCACACCGTCACGGCCGTCCGAGCCATTCACACCATCACGGCCGTCCGAGCCATCTTTGCCATTCTGGCCGTCCATACCGTTCACGCCGTCACGGCCATCTTTACCATCCGCGCCGTTCGCGCCATTCTGGCCATTCTGGCCATCCGCGCCTGCTTCTCCCTGAGGGCCTGTGATATCCGATAGTTCCACCAGGTCATGCCACTCTGTTTCATCCGTATAGCGCCACTGGATATAATTTTCGCCCGTTCGCAGCTCGATCTCCCTTTCGGCCAAAGCTGCTTCGCGGAAAGTGAAATCAGTCGGCGAGTCCGCCGTGATAGCTCCGCCTTCGTACCGGGTGGAGGGAGTCTGCGCGCCGAGGGTCACGGCCCCCTGGGGCAGGTAAAGATAAAGCTTGCCGGAGGCGTCCGTGAACACATCGTTAATGCCGTAATAGTTTGCGCTCGATGTGAGCGAATTGACCGGCGTTTTAGCGGCAACGCCTTCCAGCGTGATGACGGTGGGAAAGACGTCCGCACCATATGCGTTCTTCAGTGTGCCGTCGCTGCCAAGGTGCTCGTATCCTCCGCCTATGCCCACGAATCCGGATACCGCTACCGTGCCGCCGCTGATCGTCACCTCGCCGCCGTCGCCTCTCCAACCGCCGCCGATCCCTGCGCCCCTGTCGGTACCTGTAGCTATGACTGTGCCGCCGCTGATGGTGACCTTGCCGCAAGTTCCATAATAACCGCCGCCGATCCCCGAGCTCAGGGTGTCCCCCGCAATGGCCGTGACCGTACCGCCGCTGATCGTCACCTCGCCGCCGGCACCCGCGCCATACGCGGCGCCTATGCCTGCGCCGCTGGTGCCGCCTCTGGCCGTCACCGTGCCGCCGCTGATGGTGATTGTGCCGCTGTCATCAGAGGAGCCGCCGATACCAGCTGCACTATAGCCGCCGATGGCGGTAAGCGAGCCTTCAGGGTCGGAGCTGACGCCGATCGTCAGCTCCGACGGCTGCACGCAGAACAGCCCGGCACAGAATCTGCCGCTTGCGAGGGTATTGTTCCCTTCCAGCTTGAGATTTACAGCTCTAGGCTGACTATCTATGTAGAAAGCACAGAAGCCGCCCATTTCTGATACGTCTATATTCACATTTCTCAGCGTGATATTGACGGCGCTCGTTGTTGTCTGCACATGGATGGTATTGCTTTGCGTGGTGCCGGTGATAGTGATCTCCTGATTATTGTCGGGAACATCCACCGTTACCAACGGGTTGCCGTAGAGCACATGGAGCCCGTCTGCGTCTTCATAAATGGCAATATTGCTCTCCGATACGTCAAAGATAAAATTAGCCGGATCGCTCGCCGCCAGCGCCGTTACCGGCAGCAGCGTGAGCGCTATTGACGTTATCAGCAGAAGCGGCAGTATTTTTTTTACGATCTTCATTTTCATCTTTTGTTTTCCTATCTACCTTTCTTAATCCCGTATGGCAAACAGCATGTTGTCCACTGTCAGGCGTATGGGCAGCATGCTCTTTTTCCCCTGTACGGGGTCCGGCCAGCATATGGCCTTTTCCTCCAAAGTGATATCCTTAAAGCGGCTCAAATCCTCAAGGCTGCTGTACGGTATGGTCCTGATCATGTCCCGCATGTTAAAGATGATATAGTTGCCGCGCTCGAATTCAACGAGCAGAGTATAATCGTCGCGCGGAGTGACCTTAAGCATTTTACTCATTGATCAAAGCCTCCTTTCGGCACGGAGAATGGCGGTAAATATAAAAATCCCCCATAATAAAAGTATAGGGGATCATTTTGTCGATTGGTATCTGCCGAACGGCGTATTCATATGTCGAAATTAGAATAATTTTAAGCTTTGCGCCTTTTTAATGGCAGCGGTTTTGCCGCATACATCCAGCTTACGGTATATATTCTCCAGATGCGTCTTAACGGTACCTGCGGACAGGCCAAGCTGTATCGCGATACCGTCCCTTGTCAGCCCTTCGGCGGCGAGAGTCAGAACTTCCGTCTCCCTTGGCGACAGGGAAACTGCATTCTTCGGGGCGCGTTTTAAGCTTTCAAGATATTGTTCACAGGAACAGAGGACTTCCTTTATATATGCGTCCTTTGAATTGGAATTAACGATGTGACGAAGCATGTCGATGATAACGGGAGCGTACTCCGCGAAGGGAAGGATGATACTGTCTTTCCGCGCCGTATCGAGAGCATTTTCCAGCGCCGCGCAGCCCTGTTCCATGCCGTAAAGCCGGTATTTGGCCACTGCCTCGAAAATCCGGTTGTGCAGAAACCCAAGCTGGTTATGGAAGATGGAGAAATACCGCGCGAATTCCTCGGTAAGTATTTCAAGCTGAATGTAGTTACCGGACAGCAATACTGCCTTGCCGTAAACGATATAATTGAAGGCTATGCCCTGGTACATAAGGCAGGCTAGTGACATATCGCCCGTTTGCAGCCATTGCGGAATGCCGTCCGGCCGCGCAAGGCAGCCGTAAACATACCCCTCCACAAGCTCCAGCGTGGTATTGTAAACGGCGCTGTTCACTTTTGTCACATCGGCCCGGAGCTGCCGGAGCAGCTCCAGCGCTTCAGCGATCTTTCCCTGATAGACGTAAAGCCGGATCAAAGTCAGATTGGCGCAAATAGCGATACCGGTTTGCTCCTGTGTTTTGGCTTTATAGATGGCTTTGAAGGCATTTAGCTCTGCCGCCTGCCAGTCCCCGGTTTCCAGCGCGTATTCGGCCAATGCCACATAGTCGCAGCCGGTACCGCAGCCGTTGGCGAGCCCCGAAAAGGCTGGCAAATCATACACCAGGCAATCAACCGTTTTCTTTAGTTTTCCCGCTTCCTTGTAATATGTGTACAGAAAATGAGGGGAACCGAAAGTGAACTCGCTTTCCCGCTTAATCAGGCAGGAAACGCCGCCTTCCAGCAGGTGAAGGGCACTATTCATACAGGCTACCATTTTTTCCGCATCGTTGAATACGGCGAAGATGCGAACGATGCTGATCTCCGCGAGAATACGGTTTTTCCGGCTGGGATGAATATCCTCAAGCCGTTCATAGGCTTCCCAAAGTTCGCCCAGGCGCTGTTTGCCGTCCTGCGCCGCGCCCGGGTCGCCGCTTAATAACAGTAGGGCTATGTATTGCAGATAGGCAAGGGGGTATTTGAAGAGCAGCGCGCGGGGAGCGGCGGAGAACATTTCAAAGGCGCCCTCAAAATTGGCGAAATCGTTGGTGATTGTATCCTCGTTGTCCAGCAGGGCGAGAATGCGTTCCGTCTCACCCGCGCGGTAAAGATATCCGTAGGCCGGAATAAACGCCTTTCTCTCAAGAAACCACTCACCCAACCGACGGTAAAGGGCTGTGCGTTCTTCGTCGGCCTCCTGCCTGGCTCTTAAAAAACCAGCAGCATGTTATGAATTCCGTATATGCCTGAGCCTTCGTCTAAGGAGACGAAGGCGTTTTCCCTGCGCAGCTGTTTAAGGAGCTCTTCGGCACGGCTTTCCTGCGTTACATAGCGCGCCTGCTCCGCCGTAAAGCTGTCCATTACCGAAAGCCGCAGCAGGAACTGCCGAATAGATTCGCCATAGGAGTTATAGAGAACCTTTTCCACCAGCTCGTCTATTGCGCTGTTTCGGCCCACGGGGATACCCTGCTCCATGCCCAGCAGTATCAGGTATATAAGGGATATCCAGCCGCCCGTATACTCAAAGATCTTTTGCAGATTGTCGTCGCCGGGTTTAAAACCCATCAGGGCGCAGTAATCCCGTATTTCCCTGTCGGTGAAGCGCAGCGTCTGCTGGGGAAGGATATTGCACAGGCCTTTAGCGTAAAGTTCTGAGAAGTCAAGATTGGTGGTATCACGTGTAACAATCACGATGTGGAGGTTGAGCGGCTCCCCCTTGACGATCTGCCCCAGCAGCAAGCCGGTCTGAGGTTGTTTGACAAGGTGAAAATCATCGATCACAAGGACGGTGTTTTCATCGAACTCCAGCTCGCCCAGAATGGACAGTATGGTAGCTGTCTGGGGTGCGTCCGAAGGAAAGCCGAGGCTTTTAAGCCTCATTCCCGCATCCGGATCGAGCTTGCTGAACTCTGCAGCAAACCTGTCCCAGAAGAAGTCAAGAGTATCCTCGACAGACAAAAGAGAAAGCCACATGACAGAACAGCCTCTGGCCGCAAGAAATTCCCTGACCGCCGTGGTTTTCCCGTAGCCGATGGGAGCCTCCACGATGGTCAGCGGATAATCGAATATGCTCTCCAGTATACGGTCGACGCGTTCCCTCTTGAGTACTTTCCGCTTTTTCAGGGCTGGCCGCCCCCTTTCAGTGTGGATTTATTGGATTATTTTGATGTTCTAATGTATTTTTCGATTCGCGAATACCCACGTATATTACATTTTACTTCATAAATTTACATGTTACAACAATATCAAAAGAAAGAAAAATGGGGCCTCCGCGAAGCGGAGCTTGCTCCGACGTGGCGTACCCGGGAGGATTCGCAGAAAGATGTTGCTTACCTGCCCGCGACGTTTCGCTCTGCATGCAGTCGCTGCCATCAAGCCGCTCGCTAAAAATGCGCCACTGGCGCATTTTCTTGTCCTCTGTTCGCTGCCGATTCACGCTTCCCTGACGCTTGCGTTCATCTGTTCCTCACAAAATCAAACCTCGCTTCATCTGCCACAGGCAACGCTCGGATATGCTTTCCTCGCAAGCAAAAAAAATGGGGCCCCCGCGAAGCGGAGCTTCGTGGGGAAAAGGAGGAGCAGCGACGTATAGAAAGGCCGCAAACAAAAGATTGCGGCCTTTGAAGCGGAGCTTGCTCCGACGTGGCGTACCCGGGAGGATTCGAACCTCTGGCCTCAAGAGTCGGAGTCTTGCGCTCTATCCAACTGAGCTACGGGTACATATTAGATTTTTTTTGCATAAGCCTAAAGAGACGGAGTCTTGCGCTCTATCAGTCTGAACTGCAAGCGCAAATTTTTCGAGACTACGTTATAATACACCACGAGTTCATTCAAGTCAATTATCAATAATACTGGTAAAGCGTGCATCGGATGTTGCCGTTGTAAAGCTTACGCTTTTTTGTGGCGCGTTTGCCGAAATACCTTTCAAACTCGTCGTCTGCAGTTATTATATATTTCCTTTCAACGTCCACAAAAGCTCTGCCCATATCCTTATACAGCCTGCGCACTTCGCTCTGCTCACCAAGCCGCTCTGCGTATGGAGGGTTTGTAAGCACGACGCAGTCTTTGCGCGCGAAATCCCTTACGTCCGCATGGTAAAGGCGCAGCGCGACTCCCGCCGCTTTGGCGTTTTTGTCCGCAGCGCTAAGCGCATCTTTGTCTATATCAGATGCATATATTACCTCGGGCTCTCTGATATCGCGCTTCGCCGCTTCTTTTTCCTGTCTCCAAGCTTCGCGCAGTGCGGGCCATCTTTCGCCGTCAAAACCGCGGTTTAATCCCGGCGCTATGTTTGCGCCTATCATCGCGGCCTCTATCGCTATGGTTCCCGAGCCGCACATCGGGTCCGCAAAGCACCCTTGCTTCCAGCCCGTCAGCATAACGAGCCCCGCGGCCAGCGTTTCACGAATAGGCGCTTTCACATTAGCCAGCCTGTACCCCCGCCTGTTTAGCCCTTCGCCGCTTACGTTGAGGCACGCGGAAGCGGTATTTTTGAGTATCTTGATATGAACGTCGTATCTAGATCCCGTTTCGGGCAGCAAACGCGTTCCATGCCCGCTCATAAGCCGCTGGACGACGGCTTTTTTGGATATCGACTGTATATCCGATACGCTGAAGAGCGCGCTTTTTACGGAATCGGCGTTTACGGGGAGCGACGCGTCTGCCGGTATGAATTCTTCCCAAGCTATAGCCCTTACGCCTTCAAACAGCTCGTCGAATGTGGTCGCGGTAAATATTCCCGCCTCTATATATACTCTATCGGCGCATCTTAACCTTAGGTTCGCTCTTGCGAGTCCGGCTTCGTCCGCAAAAAAATAGACGCGGGCGTCCCGCGGCTCTATATTCTCGAATCCAAGTTTCCTAAGCTCCGACGCTACGACGGCCTCAAGCCCGAACGAGCAGGAAGCAAAACAGTTATACCTCACTGCCTTCCTCCCACCTGTTGAGCTTTACATCGTTTATATACAAAGCAAACCTGCACCCTAAGAATTTTGCGCTCTTCTCGCACATCTGCATCCTCGATATATATATCTGCAAAAAATCCATAGGCGAAGCTATAGGGTCCATCGTATAGTATATGCTGATGGTATTGTTTTCAACGGTCAGCCTGGTCGCCTGTATAGCGTAATTGACGCGGTCGTGTATGTCCGAAGCGTCGTATTTTTTTAGCCTTACGCGCGCCCTGTGTGCGTCCACCTTGTCCGCGATTATCAGCGCGGCGGATACGTCGCTTACCGGATGTCCCGTCTCTTCCTCGTGCGAGCCTACTGCGGCGCAGATATCGCATACTTCGGAAACCGGAAAACCCATGTCGCTGAGTATCGGGAAAAGTATGGCGGCGCCGTTATGGCCGTGGTACTTCCTGTTAACGAGGTTACCCACGTCGTGTACCCAGCCGGCTATTTTGGCGAGCTCTACCCGCCTTTCCGGCATATTGAGCTTTGCGAGTATCTCCCCCGCTATGCGGCTCACGTATCCAACGTGGCGCGGCCCGTGATCCGTGTATCCTATGAATTCCAAGCACTTGTTGGAATAGTCTACAAGCTCCCTTATCTTTTCGCTGCACTTGATATCGTTAAAACTTACTGCCAAAATTAATCCTCCAAATTCTTAAGCGATTCGTAATCGCTGTCCCCCGTAAAATCGCGTTCTATGTTTACCTCGCCGCCCAGTTCCTCATACGCGTCTCTTATAGACATATAATCGTAATACTTGAGCCCGTCGTCTTTAAGCGCCTGCTCAAGGTAAGGCAGCGCGTCTTCGTTGCCCAGCTTGCCAAGGCAGTTCGCGTAAAAGGCTTTTAGCCTGTCGCCGTAAAGAAAACACTCCAGAGCAAAGTTGTAAGTGCGCTCGTCGTACGGCAGGTCGCTCAGTATATCGAGAAAGCAATCGGACGAGTAGTCGCTCTGTGCATTTTCGTACGCCGAGATTATCTTCTCTTTATAAGTATCCCCCGTATTCTTAAGCTCTTGTACGCACGCCTCCGGAAAATCCGACGCCTCGGAAGATCCCGCTATCACTTCTATATAATAATCATACGGGTGGCTCATGCGCATTTCATCTATTAGCTGCACTATAACGGTTTTAAGCTCCCCGCTCTTTTCGCCTTCATAATTCATAAGCACCGAGAGAAGAAAAGGATAAGTCTCTTCCTTGATATCCTCTATACGGTTGAGAAGCGGCGCGGGTATCGACATGCCAGAAAAAACATACTCTCCCAGCAATTCGATAAGTGAGGCAGCCCCGAAAGAGTCGAAATACGTATTGGGCGATTTGCCGTCCAGCCAGTCTTTCGGCTCGTCCATCCAGTCGAAATACAGCACTTCCGCAATGTCGTCCAGTTCGTCTTCGTCAATTTCGTTCTCTTTTATATAATCGGTCAGATAACGGCTGAATTTATCTTCAAAATCAATCGGCATCGTCTGCTCCGCCCGGCTGTTCTTCTGTAAGTATGTCGTAATACCTGTTTATAGTCGTTAAAGAAACGCCGTAACGTTTCATAAGGTCCTTCTTCAGCGGTATTTTGACGGTTCCGTCAATTTCGCTTACGAGGAATTCCAGCGCGGCCGCAAACGCCTGCGGCTTTTGTATCCACGCGCCCTTATCGCTCCGGTCTTTAGCGAACGATGTTAATAGCTCAACGCCCGACGTTATGAACTCTTCGCTGTACCTGCCCCTCGTGTTTTTGACGAAACTGTTGAGCGTCTCGGCATAAGGCCTTGGGAGGTTTTTAATCTCCTCCGATATGCTCCCGACCCTTACCTCTACTATGGCGCCTCTGATATAGGCGACATAAGGCTCTTTGGCGCCTATGCGCTTTAAGCACATGAATATGTCGTTTTTTATCTCGTCCGCTTCCGTGCTTTTCAGCAGAAAGCTTCTGAACTCGTCTTCCACGCTTTCGTCGGAAAACAGGCTCATTATCTCTATAACTATCTTCTTTATATACTCGTCGCCGTAATAAAGCCCCCACAATATAACGGACTTAAAGTACTCGTCATTTTTCCACTTGTTTACCAGGCTGTCGTCTTTTTGCATCAGGCAGTCGTTTAAATATTTGACGCGCTGCTTGATTTCATCGAACTGTACCTGATATACGTATTCGAGCTTTTTAACAGCGCCGCCTTTTTTGGCCATATCGGATTTGCTTTTATAATAGGACGCGAGGCTGTTGCTCGGGTCAATCTTCAGTATCTTTACGAAACAATCCGCAGCTTCGCCGTACAATCCGTTGTTGTATGCGGCAAGACCGTAAAAATGCAGCAGCCGTATATCGTACGGCTGAAACGATATCAGCTTTGAGAACCATTTATACGCCTTTTCATGGTGGCCGAGCTCGCAATACGTAAGCGCAAGCTTATGCATGTCTTCCGGGTCAAAGTCGGCCGCCTCGTCTATGCGGGAAAGGTACTCTTCTCCGGCGGCAGAGTCTCCCATATCCGAATAAAAGAACGCGAGGTTGCAGCAGGCGTGAAGGTTATTGGGCTGCGCTTCCAGCACTTTTTTGGACATCTCGACAGCCTTCGCTTTCTGTCCGTCAAAGAAATAAGAGAGCGCGAGATTGTTCATAGCCGGATACATCAGCCTGTCGCGGCTGACAACGTTTTCGAGATGCTGTATAGCCGACTTGTAATCGCCCTTGTCGAGATACTGCTTTCCCTCGTAAGCCTCTTCCATTATATACTGGCGGCTTACGTCGGTAAGCAACCCTTCCTCTTCCTCTTCGTCCAGCATGTCGAATATATCGTCTATCTCGTCGGCGAACTCGCCGTCGGGGTCTATAGCCAGATATTGTTCAAAAGCTTCATCGGCAAGCTCGTAGTTTTTCATGCCCATGTAATTACAGCCGAGCGCAAACAAGCACTCGGTCGGGGTGTTGCCATAACGGGCTATTTTAAGCAGTACGTCATTAGATTCGGTATAGAGCCCCATTTCCGAATATATCTGCGCAATGCTTAACAGATACTCAACGTTATCCGGTTCCATACCGAGGGCTTGCCGGTAAAGCTGCAGAGCTTCCAAAAAATTACCCGCGTCTATATGCCTTTCCGCTTTTTTAATAAAAAAAGATGCGGGCTGGTTAAAGTTCAATACTTTATTTTGCAGCTTTTTTTTGTCGTTCATTTCGCCTCCTATATAATGAAATAATTATACCATACTGGCAAGCCGCGCTTCAAGCAGCGGCCTTGCGGCACACATACTGTATTCTGTCCGAATTTTCGTCTGGCTTTTTATCGGTAAAGCAGTCGAATATACTGACGCTTGCAAACCCGGCAGAGAGAAATATTTTTTCAACGAACCCTGGGTCGTAAGCGTATTGTATATGCCGCTCGGAAAACCTTTCAAACAGGCTGCCGCGCCGCACGAAAAGCGTTACGTCCATGCACAGACTGTCTGTTGTACTGTCATATGCGTTCTGCCAGATGCATGTCGCGTCGTCACCGTCGTCGAAATAAACCTCGCCGTCCATGCGCTTAAGCTTTGATTTAGAGCTAATGTCGAAAAGCAGTACGCCGCTACCTTTAAGCGCGTTAAATGCGGAAACAGCGAATGACTTAAGCCCTACTTCGTCAAGATAATTGGGGCCGTCGCATACGGAAAGAATCGCATCCGGTTTGTTGCCCACTTCAATATTGCGCATATCCTGAAGTATGAATTTTATGTCATAGCCGAATTTTCTCGCCTGCCCGGCTGCGGCGCTTATCATTCCTTCGGATATGTCCGAAGCCGTTATATCGTAGCCCAGACGAAACAACTCGCGCGTTATGTTTCCCGTTCCGCATCCCGTCTCAAATACGGTTTTTACGCCGTACCGCTTTAATATGCCGTCGAGATATTCGGCCCACATTTCGTAATCTACGTCCGCCATCAGTTCGTTATATACTTCGGAAAGATATCCGTATGCCTCCACGCATGCCTCCTTTAATTGCGTCCGCGCTCAATAATATCAATAATATACTACGTTATTATAGCGAGCACAACGAAAAAAGCGCAATACGCATGGAAAATTATGCCGAAAGAGAAACGCGCGGTTGACTATATCGCTCGGGCGATGTTATAATATGATCCAATACAGTTGAGGCGCGGTTTTCATGAGTATACTATTCGGAGGCAGCGGGTGCTTATGATGTATAGTGGAAAGGGAAAACTGCCGAAGGCAAAGGCGTTCCGCAGCGTTTTGCCTGGGTGTATGGTTAACAGCCATGCAACTGTCGTCCCGGGCGCGGGACGGAGCGCTGCTGTAATACAAACGGTATTCTTGTTATTATTGGCGCGCGGTATGTTATGCGTGCTATTTTTATACGGTTTAAATTTTCCGAGGAGGTTTTAAAGTGAAGAGTTACAATGTAGGCATCGTCGGCGCAACCGGCATGGTAGGACAGCGGTTCATAACGCTGCTTGCGGATCATCCGTGGTTTAATATCACATACCTTGGCGCAAGCGAGCGCTCGGCAGGAAAAACTTACGCTGAAGCCGTAGGCGGCAGATGGGTCATGACGACGCCTATTCCCGAAAACGTTGCGGGCATGCATGTGTATGACGCGCTAGATATAGAAACGGCAAAGGGAAAAGTAGACTTCGTATTTTGCGCTATCAGCCTTGACAAGGAGAAGACAAAAGCGCTCGAAGAGGCATATGCTAAACAGGAGATACCGGTAGTATCCAACAACAGCGCACACCGCGGAACCCCTGACGTGCCTATGCTCATACCCGAGGTGAACGCTCATCATATAGCGGTAATAGAGAAGCAGCGCGCGCGTCTGGGAACGAAACGCGGGTTTATATCCGTAAAGCCCAACTGCTCTATACAGACTTATGTACCTGCGCTGCACCCTCTTCTCGATTTCGGCATAAAGCAGATAGTAGTATGCACATATCAGGCGGTATCGGGCGCTGGCAAAACAATGGAATCCTGGCCGGAGATGGCGGATAACGTAATCCCCTTCATCGGCGGCGAGGAATTAAAGAGCGAACAGGAGCCGCTTAAAATCTGGGGCGCTATAGGCGATAACGGCATAGTCAACGCAAGACAGCCCGTTATTACCACGCAGTGCATACGCGTTCCGGTATCCGACGGCCATATGGCGGCGACTTTTGTGAGCTTTGAAAAAAAGCCTTCGATGAAACAGATAAAGCAGCGCTGGAACGAGTTTTCAGGACTCCCCCAGCAGCTTGGGCTGCCGAGCGCGCCTGAAAAGTTCCTTATGTATTTTGAGGATGATGCGCGGCCGCAGACGAGCCTTGACAGGGGCAACGGAAACGGCATGTCCGTTTCGATAGGGCGGCTCAGAGAAGACACGATATTCGACTATAAGTTTGTATGCCTAAGCCATAACACATTGCGGGGTGCTGCGGGAGGCGGAGTGCTGGCGGCTGAGCTGCTGGCCAAAAAGGGTTATTTCGACTGATTTGTGAAAGGAGTATGAAATGAGTATTTTCACAGGAGCCGGGACGGCGCTGGTTACGCCGTTCAACGACACGGGTATTGATTTTGCCGCTTTTGAAACGCTTATCGAATACCAGATAGAAAACGGTATAGACGCTCTTGTTGTATGCGGCACGACGGGCGAGCCGTCCACAATGACAAGAGAAGAAAAAAAGGCCGCTATCGAATTTGCAGTTAAGCATGCCGCAGGAAGAGTACCCGTAATAGCGGGGACGGGATCTAACAACACCGCCGCTTCCATTGAAGCTTCGATGGAGGCTTCCGACCTCGGCGTGGACGGGCTGCTTGTGGTTACTCCGTATTACAACAAATGTTCGGATGCAGGGCTTGTTAAGCATTTTCACAGCATAGCCGACGCGTCGGGCGTTCCCATAATCGTCTACAACGTCCCCGCAAGGACGGGCATGAATATCACGCCGGCGGTTATGAAGGAGATAAGCCAGCACGACAGGATCGTCGGCATAAAAGAGGCGAGCGCAAATATAACACAGATAACGGAAACGGCGAGGCTATGTCCCGGTATAGACCTTTATTCGGGCAACGACGATCACGTTATCCCCATTATGTCTCTGGGCGGCAAGGGAGTAATATCGGTCGTCTCTAACGTCGCTCCCGGTATGACTCATGAGATGGCTGCGAGCTGGCTTGCGGGCGATACGAAAAAAGCGCTCGAGCTGCAGTTTAAGCTGAATCCGCTTATAAAAGCGCTGTTTATCGAGGTAAGCCCCATACCTGTAAAGACCGCGCTTAACATGATAGGCATAAACGCCGGCGTGCTGCGTATGCCTCTTTGCGAGATGAGCGCGGATAAAACCGCGATACTCAAAAAAGAGCTCATTGCCCTTGGGTTCGACATCGCTTAAAGGTTCACGCATAAGGAATACCGCGGCTTGCGCCCGAGAAAACGGGTAAAAAGCCGCTTTCATATAGGGTATAAAAAAAGCGGGGTCCCCAGCAAGACGTGAGGCTTGCTGGGGTGTAAAATCGGGGTCCCCAGCAAGTTGTGAGACTTAATGGGGAGTTTAAAATAACGAGGTGCAAATGATAAACGTAATACTCAGCGGCGCTAACGGCAAAATGGGACAGGTGATTGCGGGCGTAATATCGAAAGCGGACGATATCCGCGTAGCGGCGGGCGTAGACAAGCTGCCCGATTCGCGGCAGAACTGCTTCCCGGTATACTTTAATATAGACGATTGCAGGGAATCCGCCGATATGGTAATTGACTTTTCGCGTCCCGAGGCGCTGGCCGATAACCTTGCGTATGCCCGGCGCAAAGGCATACCCATAGTAATCGCGACTACGGGCTTCAGCGAAGACGAGAAAAAGGCCATATTCGAAGCGTCAAGAAATATCCCGATATTCTTCTCGGCAAACATGTCGCTGGGCGTAAACCTTCAGATGGAGCTTGCCAAGAACGCCGCGGCTTTCCTCGGAGAGGCGTACGATATCGAGATAATAGAAAAGCACCATAACCAGAAAGTAGACGCGCCGAGCGGCACGGCGCTCGCGATAGCCGACTGCATAAACGAATCGTTTACCAACAAAAAGGATTACGTTTACGGCAGGAGTTCCAAGACGGAGAGGCGCGGCAGAGAGATAGGCTTCCACTCGGTACGCGGTGGTACGATACCGGGCGACCACAGCGTAATGTTTATAGGAACCGACGAGGTTATAGAGATAAACCACAGCGCGCAGTCGCGGAATATTTTCGCGTTCGGCGCGGTGCGGGCGGCAAGGTTCCTGTACGGCAAGCCGCCGGGACTATATAACATGAGCGATATAATTGCCGAGTCCGCCGTCACCCACATATACCAGGACGACGGCCAGGCAATGATAACGCTGACGAACTTCCCTTTCTCCCCCAAGCTTATAGCCGAAGTGTTCAGCGATATTGCCCAAAAGAATGTAAAGCTTGATATAATAAGCCAGACGTCTCCTCATCAGGGCAAGATAAGCCTGTCGTTTTCCATGCCGCTTACCGATTTAAGCGTCTGCAAAGACGTATTAAAAAAGCATATAAATGACGATGTGAAGTTAATTTTGGATACTGCGCTTTCAAAGCTTACAGTGGAAGGCGCGGGCATGCAGCGCCAGTCGGGCGTCGCTTCGCGGCTTTTCGGAGCGCTCGCTGAAAGGGATATCGGCATATATATTATAACGACGTCGGAAACGAAGATAAGCTTCTGCGTAGATTCGGGCAAGGCGCGGGACGCGGTAAGCGCAGTATCGGCGGCGTTTGCGCTATAAATACATATTCATAAAAAACAAAGCAAATGATGAGGTGAAAACAACGATGGTAATAACATTTTCACCTCATTTTTCTATCGTCAGCAGCCTCCCTTAGCAGGGGAGTAATTGATAATATACTATTTTATCCCTATATCGCTTCTATACTGTGCGCCTTTAAAGCTGATGCGTTTAACGTTGGCGTAGGCTTTTTGTCGCGCTTCGGCTATGTCTTTGCCCAGCGCCGTCACGCCGAGCACCCTGCCGCCGTTAGTGGCATACCGCCCGCCGCTTTTTGCGGTGCCCGCATGGAATACGGTTGCGTCGCTTACATCGTCAAGGCCTTCAATAATATCGCCCTTGTTGTATTTGCCGGGGTATCCGCCCGACGCCATAACTACGCACACGGCGCTGCGCTCGTCCCATTCGAGCGTTATATCGGAAAGCCTGCCGTCTATTACTGCGTTCATAACCTCTACAAGGTCGTTTTTCATCCTCGGCAATACCACCTGCGCCTCCGGGTCGCCGAAACGCGCGTTGTATTCGAGAAGCTTAGGTCCGCTCTTTGTAAGCATCAGCCCGAAGTATATCGCGCCCTTGAATTCACGGCCTTCCTGATTGAGCGCGTAAAGCGTTCTTTTTATTATGGTTTCTTCGACCTGTTTTCTTATATCGTCCGTATATTTGGGAGACGGCGAGAACGCGCCCATGCCGCCGGTGTTAGGGCCCATATCGTTGTCGAATACGCGCTTGTGGTCCTGCGCGCTCGCCATGGGCAGTATAGTATTGCCGTCGCAGAACGCCAACACGGAGACTTCGGGGCCTTCAAGGCATTCCTCTATTACGACGCTGCTGCCCGCGCTGCCGAACAGCTTTTTGACCATCATATCTTCCAGCGCTGCTTTAGCTTCGTCCACGGATTTGCATATTACTACGCCTTTGCCGAGCGCGAGCCCGTCCGCCTTTACTACGGTGGGCATCGGACAGCGCTCCACGAACGCGCAAGCGCTCTTAAAATCGCTGAACACTTCGTATTCCGCGGTGGGTATGCCATACTTCTTCATTAGCCGCTTTGCGTACGCCTTGCTGCCTTCTATCTCGGCAGCCTTGGCCGTAGGCCCGAACGCGCGTATGCCTTCGCTCTGCAGCCTATCCACCATGCCCATATAAAGCGGGTCGTCGGGCGCGACTATTACGAGGTCAAAAGCCTGCTTCTTTGCGTAATCGACAATGCCGTCCAAATCCGTCGCGCTTAAGGGGACGCACACTGCCATTTCGGAAATGCCGCCGTTGCCAGGCGCGCAGTGTATCTCCCCCACGTCTTTATTTTGCCGCAGCTTCCATACCAGCGTATGCTCCCTGCCACCGCCGCCTACCAAAAGTATCTTCATAGCGCGTTTCTCCTAATGCCTGAAGTGCCGTATGCCGGTAAACACCATAGATATGCCGAGCTCGTCGCAGGCCTTTATGGATTCTTCGTCCCTTATGCTGCCGCCCGGCTGTATTATCGCAGTTATGCCGTACATGGCTGCGAGCCGCACGCAGTCGTCAAACGGGAAGTACGCGTCGGACGCAAGCGCCGCTCCCGCCGCTTTTTCGCCCGCCCGTTCAAGCGCGGCCTGCGCAGCCCAAATGCGCGAAACCTGCCCCGGCCCGAGACCGAGAGACTGCTTGTCCTTCGCAACGGAAATAGCGTTAGACTTTAGGTGTTTCACAAGCTTCCACGCGAACTTTAGGTCTTCCATTTCCCGCTCCGTAGGAACGCGCTTTGTCACTACTTTAAGCTCTCCGTCGAAAAGCAACGCGTCGGGCTGCTGTATCAGCAGTCCGCCCGACGGCTTCTTTATGTCGATCGCGCTTGGATTGATTTTAGCGTTTATATCAGGCAGCTCCAAAAGCCGCAGGTTCTTCTTCGCCTTTAATACATCGAGCGCTTCCGAAGAAAACGAAGGCGCTATTATAATCTCGAGGAAAATCTTCGCCATCTCTTCCGCAGTCTTTTTATCCACTTCGGCGTTTACTGCGACAATGCCGCCGTATATCGATACGGGGTCGGCGGAATACGCTTTCATGTAAGCGTCGTATAGGCTGTCCGCGCTGCCCACGCCGCAAGGATTGGCGTGCTTCGAGGCAACGACCGTTATTTCCTCAAATTCTCTTAAGCATTCCAGAGCCCCGTGCGTGTCGTTTATGTTGTTGAATGAAAGCTCCTTGCCCCAGAGCTGCTTTGCGGAAGCGAGCGTGCCGCTTATGCCAAGGGGCTCACGGTAAAACGCAGCGATCTGGTGCGGATTTTCGCCGTACCGCATATCCTGCAGCTTCTCATACGTGAGCGTCAGCTTATCGGGGTATCCCCCGCCGTTGCGCCCGCGGAGGTACTGCGCTATAAGCGCGTCGTACGCGGCGGTATGCTCGAACACCTTTACGCACAGGTCAAACTTCGTCTGCTGCGTTATGCCGCCCGCTTTAAGCTCGCCAAGCACGCGTTCGTAATCGGCGGGGTCTACTATAGACGCAACGTCCTGCCAGTTCTTCGCTGCGGCTCTTAGCATCGTCGGCCCGCCTATGTCTATGTTCTCTATCGCATCCTCCAGCGTTACGCCCGGCTTTGATATAGTCTGCTTAAACGGGTAGAGGTTTACCGCGACGATATCTATAAGCCCCACGCCCAGCTCTTGTACCTGACGCATATGCTCGCCGTTTGAGCGCATCGCTAAAATCCCCGCGTGTATTTTGGGGTGCAGCGTTTTAACGCGCCCATCGAGGCACTCGGGGAATCCCGTTATGTCGGATACGTTGGTTACAGGAATTCCGGCGTCTTTAAGCGCCTTCTGCGTACCCCCCGTAGACAATATTTCGAAGCCCAATCCGGCAAGCCCGGACGCGAATTCGACAATGCCCGTTTTGTCGAACACGCTTAAGAATGCTCTTTTCATAATGAACCTCCATGAAATTATATAAACTTTATTTTACGCAAAATAGAAAGAGCTTAGGGAAGCACGCGAACTCTTCTTCCGTTAAGCTCGAGTTTTCCGTCGCACAGCAGCTTTACAGACTGTACGAGTATGTCATGCTCCGCTTCGAGCACTCTTGCCGCCAGCGTTTCGGGAGTATCTTCGTCCAACACGGGTACGCATTTCTGCATTATTATCGGGCCGGTGTCCGTTCCTTCGTCTACGAAATGTACGGTAGCGCCCGACACCTTTGCGCCGTATTCAAGCACGGCTTTGTGAACGCGCAGCCCGTAATACCCCTTGCCGCAAAAGGACGGTATCAGCGCCGGGTGAATGTTGACTATTTTATATTTGCGTACAAGTTTACTGCCGAGTATTGACATATATCCGGCGAGCACTATTGCCTGCCCGCTGAAACGCTCCACCGCTTCTGCTATTGCGGCGTCTCTTGAATCCTGGTCGGGATAATCGGCCGCTTTTATTACCGTCCAAGGTATGCCTGCCGCTTTGGCGCGCTCAATAGCGTACACTCCATCCTTGCTGGAAATCACGCCCGCGATATCGGCGTTTATCGTGCCGTCTGCGCACGCGTCTATTAACGCCTGCAGGTTAGTGCCTCCGCCCGACACCATAACCACAAGCTTTTCTATTCGCAAAGCTCGACACCTTCGCCTTCAACTACTCTTCCTATTATGAAAGGCGTTTCACCTGATTCGCGGGCCGCGTCCGCCACCGCGCCCGCCTTGTCGGCGTCTACCGCGATAACCATGCCTATGCCCATGTTGAATGTGTTATACGCTTCGGTTGTCTTGAGCTTAGCGTCCGAGACTATTATATCGAATATCGGAGGTATGTCCCAGCTGCCCAGCTGTATTTTGGCGCCCAGCCCTTTGGGCAGCATCCTCGGTATGTTTTCTATAAACCCGCCTCCGGTTATATGCGCTATGCCTTTAAGGTTATATGACTTTAACAGTTCAAGTATCGTCTTTACGTATATCCTTGTGGGAGTCAGTATCTCCTCTCCCAGCGTCTTTTTAAGCGAATGTATATACTGCCCGAGCGCTTCTTTGTCCATCATCACTATCCTACGCACGAGCGAGAAGCCGTTGCTGTGAAGCCCCGAAGATTTAAAGCCTATAAGCACGTCGCCGCGCTTTATATCTTTGCCGGTAATGAGCTTGTTTTTGTTTACGCTGCCCACGCAGAATCCCGCTACGTCATATTCGCCCCGGTTGTAGAAGTCGGGCATCTCGGCGGTCTCTCCGCCGATAAGCGCGCAACCTGCCTGCCTGCAGCCTTTGGCAATACCTTTAACGATATCCGCCGCGACCTCGGGTTCAAGCCTGCCCATCGCTATATAGTCAAGAAAAAACATAGGCTTTGCGCCGTGGCATACTACGTCGTTAGCGCACATGGCAACACAGTCTATGCCAATGGTGTCGTGCTTTTGCAGCACAAACGCCGCTTTAAGCTTTGTTCCCACGCCGTCGGCGCCCGAAACGAGCACGCTGTCGCCGATGTCATACATTCCTCCGAAAGCGCCCAGCCCCTGCATTACGTTTTTGTTGAACGTGGATTCAGCGTGCTTCTTTATAAGGCGTACAGCCTCATACCCCGCTTCAATATCTACGCCCGAGCCTCTGTAAGTAATACTCATGTCCTCTCCTTAATCGTCCAGCATATTTTTTTTGGCGCAGTGCAATAAATGTCCTACGTCTTCCGGGTATTTTCCGTTAAAGCAGCCCATGCAAAAATCGCACGCCGCTCCCTCTACGGTCTTTTTAAGGTCCTCAATGCTCAAATAGCTCAGCGAGTCGGCGCCTATGAACTTCCGTATATCCTCCACCGAATGGCCTGCGCCTATAAGCTGATCGTGCGACGGCGTGTCTATGCCGAAAAAGCACGGATACTTTACCGGCGGAGAGCTTATCCTCATATGGATCTCCTTTGCCCCCGCGAGTTTGAGCATTTCCACTATTTTTTTTGACGTCGTGCCGCGCACTATTGAATCGTCTATTAGCACGACGCGCTTTCCGCGTACGTTGCGCTTGAAGGGCGAGAGCTTTAAGCCCACCCCTATCTCGCGCTTGCACTGAGTGGGTTGTATAAAAGTCCTGCCTACGTACCTGTTCTTTTCGAGGGCTTTTACATAAGGCAGCCCGGACTGGCTCGCATACCCCATAGCGGCTGGCGTCGCTGAGTCGGGCACTTCCGCCACAATGTCCGCATCAACGGGATTTGTAATAGCGAGCCTCACTCCCGCAAGCTCTCTCGATTTATGCACGGATATGCCGTCTATATCCGAATCGGGGCGCGCGAAGTACACGTATTCGAATATGCACAGCGCGGTGTTTTCAGACATTGGCCCGTGATAGGACTTAAGCCCGTTTTTGTCTATGGCTATTATCTCGCCCGGCCTTAAGTCGCGCACAAACTCGGCTCCTATCGTATCGAAAGCGCACGATTCTGAAGCAATAACGAAGTTGCCGCCTATCTTTCCAAGTGCCAGCGGCCGTATGCCTTTTGGGCCTCTTACGCCAATTAGCTCGTCCGGCGTCATTATTACGAGTGCGTAGCTGCCCCGAAGAACCCCCATCGTAGTCTTTATAGCTTCTATTATACCATCTTTGCTGTGTTTTGCTATAAGGGTCGCGATGATCTCCGAGTCAATAGACGTCTGGAATATAGCCCCCGAGTTTTCCAGTTCTTCGCGCAGTTGTTTCGCGTTTATCAGGTTGCCGTTGTGCGCAAGAGCGATATTTCCCTTTCTCGAGCTGATTACGAGCGGCTGCGCGTTGGCAAGCTGGCTGTCGCCCTGAGTGGAATAGCGCACATGCCCTATTGCCGCGTAAGCGCCTTCGAGCTTGCCTATCCCGTTCTTAAACACCTCGGGCACAAGCCCCATGTCCTTATGATACTCTATTCTGCCTTGCTTCGCAACGGCTATACCCGCGCTTTCCTGTCCCCTGTGCTGCAATGCGAACAGCCCGTAATATGCGGCTTCGGCGGGTTCTATGCTGCCGTCGCTGCAATATACGCCGAACACGCCGCATTCTTCATGCATGCAGTCGTCCATAGTTTTAAGCCGTTCGTAAGGTGGTTTTAAGTTTAATTTGAGCGGCATTTGCTATTCTCCCATCAGCCTGCTGATTATCTCCCTGTAAGCCTCTTCGACGTCGCCTAAGTCTCTGCGGAACCTGTCCTTGTCCAACTTTTTGCCGGTATTAATATCCCAGAATCTGCACGTGTCGGGCGATATCTCGTCGGCGAGCACAATGCCGCCATTGTAGCGCCCGAACTCAAGCTTAAAGTCTATAAGCTCTATGCCGAAGCCCTTTAAGTATTCTGAGAGCACTTCGTTTGTCCTGAACGAGTATTCCTTTATCTTTTCCATCTCTTCGTCGGACGCGAGCCCGAGCGCGCGCACGTAATATGAGTTGATAAACGGGTCGCCAAGCTCGTCGTTCTTATAGCTAAGCTCGAATATAGCGCATTTAAGCTGCGTGCCTTCCTCGACGCCCATGCGCTTAGAAAAGCTTCCCGCCGCTTTGTTGCGTATGATTACCTCCACAGGCACTATCTCCACCTTTTTAACGAGCGTCTCCCTTTCGGAGAGCTGCTCAACAAAATGCGTGGGTATGCCTTTTGATTCGAGAAGTTTAAAAAAGTGGTTGGATACCTTGTTGTTTACTATGCCTTTGCCCACTATCGTTCCCTTTTTAAGTCCGTTGAAAGCGGTGGCGTCGTCCTTGTAGTCCACTATAACAAGGCCGGGGTCGTCGGTAGCGTAAACTTTTTTGGCTTTGCCTTCGTATATCTGCCCTGACTTTTTCATGCTATATCGATATCTCCTTTTGAAGATTTTTATCTGCTTCCAGAACTTTATTCGCCAGCCGTTTCTTATAATCCGCAAGCTTTTGTTTAAGCTTGGGGTATTTTAGCGACAATATCTGCACGGCAAGCAGCGCGGCGTTTTCAGCGCCGTTTATAGCGACTGTGGCCACGGGTATGCCGGGAGGCATCTGAACGGTGGACAGCAGCGAATCAAGGCCGTCCATAGTCGAAGATTTTATCGGTATTCCTATAACGGGCAGCGTAGTATAAGCCGCTATTACGCCCGCGAGGTGTGCTGCTTTACCGGCGGCGGCTATTATGACTTCTATGCCGTTTTCCTCCGCATGGGACGCATATTTGTGCGCGGCGTCGGGCGTCCTGTGCGCGCTTATCACATGCGCGTCAATGTTTACGCCGAAAGCTTTGAGCGTGCCGATACACGTTTCAAGCACGGGCAAATCGGATTTTGAACCCATCAATACAGCTGCTTTCATAGATACTTCTCCAAAATTAAATATATTTAACGACGTAATGATACAATAAAGAGTCTACTTAGAGAGCTTATAAGTGTCAATGAAACAAACATACTTTTTGCAGTTAAAATTAAAAATCGTTCGTATTTTACAAACGTCCTTTGTCAAACTACAGCAAATATGTGGCCGGGGATGATAAAACAGCGTTAAAAAGCCCGTGAAAAACTATCATATAACGGACTTTTTGCCAAGGGTTCCGTCGCCGAATACGTTTATGGACGTCTGCATCACATAATTGACGAATTTTTTCTCCCATGGCGATAAAGACTTCATTTCCGCGTGCATGAGCCCGTACCGGTAAGAAATGAAAGGTACTATATTACTACGGACATCCCTAGGCACAGTCGACAGGTTCGTAATACTCAACAACAAGTGGATTGTGAGAAGCAACAGCGCCACTTACTTCACCGGACTGCTGCTAATCGTGCTGAGCATGGCGTAGCAGCCGGGCGAAAAAGTATTGGTTGTGTAAATTTTGGGTAATAAAGAATAGAGAACAGGTCTGGAGAACCGGATTTATTTACGGGTTTTCAGGCCTGTTCTCTTTTTTGCACAAAGTGATACTATTCCCGTATGCCCGTATAAAATAATTCCCGGAAGCAGCATATATGAAGGCTTCCGGGGATTTTACTTACTACTCCCACTCGCTCCTTGAGAGCGATACTTAAACAATTCTGTTTAGGTAATATGGCTCGTGGTATTTGTATTGTATCAGTTATCCATATCTTTTGGACTATCTGATTTATTGTTGTCAGATTGTTGCCATAGCTTGCTATGGCCAATAACTATATGTGTTCGGTAATCAATATACCTGCTACTCTTGTTTTGATATACTATCATGAAAACAACCGAATTTCAATCCGTTAAATTGTTACAAGTTAAATGCTTATTGGGAGGCGTTCATAATACTACATTTATATCAGCAGTATATATGAGCAAATGCTTTTTAATCAGATTAACAGGGTTAACGCTGTTAATTCGATAGACAGGCACTTTTCGGCTATTCCATATGGTGATATTACGTCAATGTAATTAGCTATATTTTCATTCATTACTGTTTCTTATGCAGTAAAAATACAATAAAAACATTTAACACAATAATAGAAAATATGTTCGTTTACAATATTGGTATATAGTCGGTGGCCCACTTATCAATGATTCGTAACTGTATTTAATATTAGCAGTTGACATCACACGACGTGCGTTGGAACGGTAATAACCCTCGATTATTACGCAATCATTTGAAAATTGCCTTATACCATAATAAATTGATGATTATTGCGTAAGTTTCCAGCGCATACCTGAACTTCCCCATCCACCTGTTTTAGTGATTACGAAATCTGTTCGTATAAATATAAGCAAGTATCTTCAGGGTTTACATCAAAAGGTTTGGCATCCCCAAAACTTCCGCCCTAATATCCGCCATCTGAAAAGAGAACGCTGATAAAAAATACAAGCGGTTCTGCCCATAAACGAACAGGCAGACCGCCTTTTTTAGTCATCTTTAGCGGACGGTCACAATCCGGTGTCCCCAAATCACGAGGATTTTAAACCAGAATGATGGCCCGTTATATCAATATCCATTCAGATTATAATTAGCCGCCTATGCGTTCCCATGTTTCGTTATCTTCAAGACCGAAACCGCCGGGCTCAAAAACTATTTTATAGCCAAGGGGAACCGTATTATCGCTTTTTTCGTTGCGCACAAAATCAACTACGAGTTGCCAGATGGTCTTTGTTTCATGTGTCTCCTTATTTTCGTAAATTTCAAGTTTGTTTATGCTTTCAGCTTTCTGGAGTGATATTTCGTCAGCGCCAACTTCGGCAATATAGTTATTTACCGTATTCAGGTCGTCCTGACTTATTTCTTGCTTTTGGCCAAGTACGGGTTTTGCACTGCATCCCTGACAGGCTTGCACAATAAATAAGCAAATGATAAGAAAAACAATTAAATATCTTTTTTGTATCATTATACTTCTCACCTCATTTAATTAATTATTACCACCACCAAAAGTACTCTAGCATAATAGGGTTTCAATATCAATTCTGCCTCATAAGGGCTCCATATAACGATGCTCCGTAAGGATCATTACAGAGAATATACATTGACCAAGTTCCAGCAACGGGGTCTATGCAGCAATCACCGCTTTTAGTTTTTGTTGTACCCCTGACCCCGTCATAATAAGTCTTTCCTATTGAAACACCATTTTCGGGGCACGAAATATGTACTCCGGTTGCATAATCTGTATTATAGCGTGCAATCCAATATATATCTCCCTGCATTGCACTTAATTTAAGTTTACTACAAATATATAAATGAGAATATACAGGTGAATATGATTTACTAACAAGTGTATATGTTGTCATAGGAATTATAGAATCATTTATTATTGTTTTATTTCTCGTCTCTCCCAAGTTTGAAATCTCAACTGAGTCTTCATTAAATATTACTTTAAATCCATCAGGTAGTGAATTCAATGTAATATAATTTACAATCACTTGCCAGTCAGAGAGAGACTTATTAACGGTAAAACTATTCTTTAATAAATCAACTGCGTCAACCGGAAGATCAGAATAGCCGAGGTTATTTACATACTCATTTACAGCATTGTAATCATTGGATTGGTTATTTGTAACATCCTTTGATGATGCCAGCACAGATGTTGAAAACATCATTAAAAATATGACAGAAATAACTGCAACTATTACTACTTTTTTTTATATTATTCATTTTATACCTCCAGTATCAATTATTGTTTTTTAATATTAGCATAATAGACATTGGCTGTCAATCATATTTTTCTATTATTATCATTTTACACCAATAGGAATACTGTAAAAAACATTAGTAAAACACCACGAATAGTCGCGGCGTTTATATGTATTATATGTATTATTTATATAATCTGTATTATCACTCCCACTCTATCGTCGCGGGCGGCTTGCTCGTTATGTCGTAAACCACCCTGTTCACATGCTTTACTTCGTTTATTATCCTCAAAGAAACCTTTTCAAGCACGTCGTAAGGTATCCTTGCCCAGTCGGCGGTCATGCCGTCCACGCTCGTTACAGCCCTGAGGGCTACGGTGTAATCGTACGTGCGCTCGTCCCCCATCACGCCCACGCTGCGCATGCCGGTAAGCACGGCAAAATACTGCCATATCTCTTCGTCGAGCTTTGCAAGAGCTATCTCCTCGCGGAATATGTAGTCTGCATGCTGGAGTATGCTTACCTTTTCCTTCGTTATATCGCCTATTATACGTATAGCAAGGCCGGGTCCGGGGAACGGCTGCCTCCATACGATATGGCGCGGCAGGCCAAGAGCTTCGCCTAATACCCTTACCTCATCCTTGAAAAGCTCGCGCAGCGGCTCTATTATCTCTTCAAAATCGACATGGTCGGGAAGCCCGCCCACGTTGTGATGGCTTTTTATAACTGCGGCGTGCCCTTTGCCCGACTCGATAACGTCGGGGTAAATAGTGCCCTGCGCAAGAAAGTCCACCTTGCCCAGCTTTTTTGCCTCTTCTTCGAACACGCGTATAAACTCGGCTCCTATAATCTTGCGCTTCTTCTCGGGCTCGGTAACTCCTTTGAGCTTTCCAAGAAACCTTTCGGAAGCGTCGACGCTTATAAGATTGATGTTGTAAGTTCCCTCAAACACTTCCTTTACCTGCTTCGCTTCGTCCTTGCGCAGCAGGCCGTGATTTACGAATATGCATGTTAAGCGGTCCCCCACCGCTTTGTTTAGCAAGGCGGCGCACACCGAAGAATCCACTCCGCCCGAAAGCGCAAGCAGCACTCTGCCGCCGCCTATGCGCTTTTTAAGCTCGTTTACGGCAACTTCGGCGTAGTTCTTCATCGTCCACCCGCCCTTTGCACCGCAGACTTTGTAGAGGAAGTTCGAGAGTATATTGTTGCCGAACTTTGTGTGCACTACCTCGGGGTGGAACTGCACGCCGTAAAGCTTTTTTTCTTCGCTGCAGTAAGCGGCGACTTCGCAGCTCTGCGTTGTCGCTATTACCTTGAATCCTGGAGGAGGATTGTCCACATAATACGTGTGGCTCATCCAGCATACGGAGCGTTTATCAAGCCCGTTAAACAACGGGCAGCTTGTGTCGTACTCTATATCCGTCTTGCCGTATTCGCGATTGTCGGCCTTTCTTACGCTACCGCCAAGCATCTGGCTCATTAGCTGGCTGCCGTAGCATATGCCGAGTATGGGTATGCCTAGGCTAAACAACCGCTCGTCGCAGCGCGGAGCGCCCTCGTCAGTGACGGTGTTGGGGCCGCCGGTTAATATTATGCCTATGGGCTCGTATGATTTGATACGCTCTATAGGAGCGTCAAAAGGAAGTATCTCGGCGTATACGGAAAGATCTCTTATCCTTCTCGCTATAAGCTGGTTGTACTGTCCGCCGAAATCCAGAACTAATATTGTTTCTCTCACGTAATTTATGACCTTCCGGTGTAATTTGGAGCTTCTTTTGTGATATATATGTCATGCGGGTGGCTCTCCGTAAGACCTGCATGCGTTATCCTTATAAACTGCGCTTCGTTTCTCAGCACTTCGAGCGTAGGCGCGCCGCAATACCCCATGCCAGATTTAAGCCCGCCGACGAGTTGGAACACCGTGTCGCTTAGCGCTCCTTTATACGGCACTCTTCCTTCCACGCCTTCAGGCACGAGCTTGTCGGAGCTCTCCTGGAAGTACCTGTCCTTGCTGCCCTTCTGCATAGCGTCCATAGAACCCATGCCGCGGTATACCTTGAAGCTCCTGCCCTGGTATATTTCCGTCTCGCCCGGGCTTTCCTCGGTGCCCGCAAAAAGGCTGCCTATCATTACCGCCCACGCGCCCGCCGCTAAAGCCTTTGTAATGTCACCCGAAAACTTTATTCCGCCGTCCGCTATTATGCCTACGCCGTACTTTTCGGCCGCTTCGGCGCACTGCAGCACGGCTGTAAACTGCGGAACACCAATGCCCGCGATAACGCGCGTAGTACATATAGAGCCGGGCCCCATGCCCACCTTTACGCAATCGGCGCCCGCTTTAATGAGATCCACTGTGCCCTCCGGCGTGGCGACGTTGCCCGCTATAACCTGCAGGTCGGGATAAAAGCTTTTAAGCTTTTCTACGGCGTTAATCACGTTTTTGGTGTGCCCGTGCGCCGAGTCGATGGTTACAATGTCCACTTTCGACGCCACGAGCGCAGTCGCCCTTTCCATCATATCTCCCGAAACGCCCAGAGCCGCTCCCGCAAGCAGCCTGCCGTTGGCGTCCTTCGCGGAGTTGGGATATTGTATAGTCTTCTCTATGTCCTTTATTGTTATAAGGCCTTTAAGCATACCGTTTTCGTCAACGAGCGGCAGCTTTTCAATTTTGTGGCGGCCAAGTATCTCCTGAGCCTCGGCAAGCGTAGTCCCAATGGGAGCCGTTACGAGGTTCTTTGAAGTCATCACTTCGCTTATACTGCGCGAATAATCCGTTTCAAACCTGAGGTCGCGGTTGGTGAGTATGCCGACGAGTTTGCCGTTCTGTGTGATAGGCACGCCGGATATGCGGTATTTCGCCATCAGCTCGTTAGCGTCGGAAATACGGTGCTCGGGTGAAAGGTAAAACGGGTCGGTAATAACGCCGTGTTCGCTTCTTTTTACCTTGTCAACGTTGGAGGCCTGCTCTTCTATGGACATGTTTTTATGTATTATCCCTACTCCGCCTTCTCTTGCAAGAGCAATCGCGAGCCTCGATTCGGTAACGGTATCCATCGCCGCGCTCAGTATAGGTATATTGAGGTTTACCGTTTTCGTCAGCCTGGTTTTTACAGACACCTCAGACGGCGTTACTGCGCTCTTTTTTGGCACGAGCAGTACGTCGTCGAACGTCAATCCCTCGCTTATCTCTTTAACCCGCATATCGAACCGCCTTTCAGAAATTTGAAATCTTGTTTTGTTAAATATTAAATGTATAAAGCCCCGTTGTCAACTGCGCAGAAACCTATATAAAGCAAAAATGCCTATTTGCGTGACAGCCGTTCTTTTACCTGTTCCAAGCCCGGCATCGACGGTATGCCGCCCTTTTGTTCCACGCAGAGCGACGCCGCGGCGCACGCAAAATCCGCGTAAACGTGCATATCGCAGAGCGTCAATTCGTCGAACTTTTTGCCGTCCTTAATAAAGCGGTAAAGCACGCCTGCCGTAAAGCAGTCCCCCGCGCCCGTGGTATCCACAACGTTTGCGCTGTAAGCGCCTACCGCCCCTGTGCCGGCAGCGCCGCCGTATACCGCGCCTTCGCCGCCCAGCGTAATAAACACGAGCTTTACGCCGCGCCGCAAAAGCATGCGGGCCGCGTCGTTATAATCCATGTCGCCGAACAGAAACGACACCTCCGAATCGGAGATCTTCAGTATATCCGCGTATTCCAGCCCGCGCAGCATATATTCCTTTGCCGTTTCTTCGTTCTTCCACAGCGGCGCGCGGTAATTAGGGTCGTACGAAACTACTACGCCGTTTTCTTTGGCTATCTTAAGCGCCGCAAACGTAGCGCTGCGAGCGGGCTCGTCGGTTAATGAAAGCGAGCCGAAATGAAACACTTTAGCTTGCTTTATTATCTCGGGATTAAGGCATTTCTCTTCGTACATTATATCCGCTCCGGGCTTCCTGTAAAATGAAAAATCCCTGTCGCCATTCTCAAAGAGATGCACGAACGCAAGCGTCGTGTTATAATCGTCCGACATCACGAGCCCCGATGTGTCTACCCCTTTATCCACAAGCACCTGCTTTAGGTATCTGCCGAACACGTCGTTGCCAACCATTCCTATGTACGCGGCGCTTACGCCGAACCCTGATATAGCCGCGGCGACATTGGCCGGAGCGCCTCCCGCGTTCTGCATAAACAGCTTCTGTCCGCCCGCTTCTCCCGATGGAGTAAAATCTATGAGCAGTTCTCCCAGCGTTAAAAAATCGTTCATTGTTTTGCTCCTCGCTTTATTATAAATAATGTGGGCGCAAGGCCCCCCGTCTCAAATACTTCCTCTTTTACAATTACAAATTCTCTTTTGGCCATCTCGCTGCGCAGCAGTTTTTTTTCCTGTGTGAATAAAAACGCATAACCGTCCGCTTTAAGCAGTTTTAATAGCCTATCCGCAAACCCCGCATAAAGCTTTATGTTGGAATCATGCCCCGAAACCCTTATACCGAAAGGCATATTAGATATTATCTCGTCGTAAACGGCGCCGCCGTAGCCAAGTATATCGCCTTTTATAAGCGCTATCTTCAAACCGCTTGCCTTTCTGTTTTCGCACGCGGCTTTTATCGCAGCAGGCGAGATATCGACGCCGAATAGCGAGTTCGCCTTTTTAATATATCCCCGCTCTATAAGCATAGTAGCGCTGCCGCAAAAAGGGTCGAGAACATCGGCATTATCCTTCATGTAAGGAAGGCACAGCCGCATTATGCTTGCCGCCGCGACCGGGTTTATGCTTGCCGCTATCGACTGTTTCCTGTATACGAAACGCTTGTCCGGAAACACAGCGTACATTCTGCCGTTTATACAGCGTATCTCAAAAGAATAAGCCGACGGGTTGTCATACCAGCCGAACTCAGCAAGGCCATTGGAGATATCGCTTATGATTTCCCTGCGCTTATACTGGCTTAAGTGCCCTGCCTCTACGCGGTAAGCGGCACCTTTCAGTCCCATAGCGCCCAGCGCTTCAGCGGCCTGTCCGTAAGAACCCATGTCGCCTATATAATAAAGCGAGTCGAGATAGCAGCGCAGCTTGTCCGTATGCTTTGTCTTTACGTCATAAGCTCCGATTACATGCCTGCTAGTCGTAAAAGCGCAGTTATTTGCGAGCAGCTCCTCGCGCAGCGCGCTCTCGCTTATACAGGTAAGCGTACATTCTTCCGGCAGCACGACGCTTATCAGTTGCTGCGGCTCGATGCCCTTTGAAAGCGCTTTTTTAAGCGCTTCGGCTTCCTCCCTTACATGCTTGTCCTCTCCCGGCTCGATAACATAGCCTTTCAGGTACTTCGCGGGATCGGACGTGTTGCCGAGAGCGAGTATAATGGACGGGCGCACGAAGCGTATGTTCTCGGACTTAAGCGCGCTCGCGAGTATACCGGCGCATTCGTCAGGAGCACATAAGCCGATAAGCGCAAAAGCTGTTTTTCTCGCTTTATCGTCGCTTATGGCTGCGAGCCTTTCAGCGTCGCGTATTACAAGAGGCCTTATCTGCTCGCGCGGAGCTTTTCGTTTGCACGCGTCGGCAAGAGCGCGCAGCGCCGCCCTCTGTTTTTCGCAGAAAACGAGGGCGTATATGCTCTGCACGGACCCTTCCGTTTCGAGCATCCGTTCGAGAAGCCGTTTCTTTTCCGACGCCGCGGCCGTCATGTATTTTACTACGAGCTCTTCAATAGCCTGACTTTTGAGCATCCATTATCACCTTGACGACGTTGTCGGCAGCGCTCGCGGCCTTGTTCGCCATCATCCTGCCGCGCAGCTTTTCCCTGTCGCGGTAAAGATTGTTTATCCCCTCAAGCAGCGTTTGATCCGTCATGCGTTCCTGTTCGAGCACGTGTGAAAAGCCTTTATCCGCAAAATAGCCCGCGTTCTGCAGCTGGTCCCCCCTGCTCGCAGTTCTTGGCAGCGGTATCAGCAGCGCAGGGATGGCAAGCGCGAGTATCTCGAATACGGCCGTCGCTCCCGCGCGGGACAGCATCACGTCTGCCGCCGCGTATACGTCCGCAAGCTGCTTGCCTACATACTCGAACTGCTTATAGCCCACGGGCAGCATATCATATGACAGGTTCTGCTTTCCTCTGATATGCGCTATGTCAAATGTTTTTACAAGCTCGGGCAGTATCGCGTCAAGAACGTCGTTTATCGCTTTGGCGCCGAGGCTGCCGCCCATTATCAGCAGCACCGGCTTTTCGCCTGAAAACCCGCAGAACTCTAAGCCCTTTTGCCTGTCGCCATGCAGAAGCTCCTCTCTTATGGGAAGCCCCGTGTATACGCCCTTTCCTTCGGGTATGTGTTTAAGCGTAGTCTCGAACGCTACGCAGACCTTTGAAGCCCTCGGTATGCATATCTTGTTGGCTAGCCCCGGCGTATAGTCCGATTCGTGCAGCACAACGGGAATGCCCAGCCTGTGAGCCGCCATTACAACGGGCACGCCCACATAGCCGCCTTTAGAGAACACAGCGGCGGGCTTTATTTTTTTCAATATCCTCTCGGCTTTTAAAAATCCCGCAAGTATCTTAAACGGGTCGGTAAAGTTTTTAAAACTGAAATAGCGCCTCAGTTTGCCCGCGCTGATTATATGATACGGTATATCGGTGCCCGCTATTATCTCGCGTTCCATACCTTCCTTAGTGCCTATGTATTCAATATCGAACCCCTTTTCTTTGAGCTTGGGTATAATCGCCAGATTCGGAGTAACATGGCCGGCCGTTCCCCCTCCGGTCAGCACGACAGTTTTTCTCATATTAAAACCCTCTCGATGTTATTTTTCAATTATATCATAAAAAATAAAACGCACTATCAAAATATTGATGCTGGCGCCCGAATCCTCATAAAGACAATAAGCATATTATCCGCCCCCTGCCGAGCAGCCTTAATGACAGGTTAAACAATAAAATGGCGCAGGAATAAAGACGTATTTTTCAGCTATGTATAGACGCGCTATTGTTTGTTCTTTATCATCTTTGCTATGCTGTCAAGCTTTTTGCGCTGCGACGAATCCATCATCGGCGCGACGTTCTTAACGAACGCGTCCAGCATCTCGTTGGAAAAAGATCCGTCTTTACGCCCGTTTTGTATCATACGTTCAAGTTCGCCCATTAGCTCGTTTTCGCTCTTGTTCTCGTATTTCGATATTACCTGCTGCATGTTTTGTATGTCTTTATTGTCAACTTTGTCGAGGTCCGGGCGTAGATTGGCTTTTTTGGCTATTTCGTAGATATCCTTCTTGCTGACCGGAGCTTTCCCGGATTTTTCATTTTTCATCTGCCTTAAATCTTTTTTGGACATATGGGCGTTCCTCCTGTTCGCTAAGTGAAATGTCAGTAATATGTATATTCTTTCAAGCCCTGCTTTGTGCACAGCGGCTTATTTGGCGGCATACAATAATAGAGATTAAAATAAGGAGACAACGCCATGCTAAGATTCCCGTACAGCGGGCGGCCGGCGCCGCGGCGCAGCGACACCGTGAGGCGTCCGCCTGTTCCGCAAAGCAAGATAAGCTACGAAGACCTTATGAGAAACGCATCGTTCTCGCCCGAGCTGAGCTTCCTTCTGGCGATGGTGCTAAAGGACGGTATGAGGCAAGACAGGCTGCTCAGCATGCTAAAAGAGATAGAGCCTTATGTCTCCGCGGGAGATAAAGCGGCGATACATAGCGTAATAGGCGCGATACAGATATCGGACGATTTCAGAAAGAGTGGACCCGACGACTGGCCTCCGCGCACCAATGCCGGCCTTGCCGATTATTCCAAATTCTCGCGTCAGTATTCGCTACTTGACATAATGCAGAAATACGCCGAACGGGATACGGGCAACATGATGCAGAATCTTCAAAGGTCGGTTAAAATGCAGGAGAACTTTGAAAAGATGCTAAAGCGCATGGAAAAGCTGCGCAACATGAAAAACTCGTCGCCTGAAGATATGTTCGAGGCAATTTCAATGTTCATGCCTCCCTCGGAGCAGGCCAATATACGCAACATGCAGAACACGATACGTATGATGGCTTCCATGAAAAACTTCCGTCCGGAAGACATGATGAAATTCATGGGCGGAATGAACGCAGGCGGCAGCTAGCCCAAAGGTTTTAAGTTATAAGTATTTATATGCGGCATGATAATGTTGTATAATGGCATATGACGTATTATGGAGGGTGCCGTTATATGACAAAGCTATCAAAAACCGCTTCCCTTATTGTTGTCGCTATAGTATATATAATTTCTTTTGCAGCTGGCGTTGTCGCCTTTAATTTGCTTTCGGGTACTTGGGATATCCTGCTCTCTTTTCTTGCCGCGGACGTTGTTGCCACGATAGTCGTATGGTTTGCCGGCGTTATATTCAATAACTCAAGCATGTACGACCCTTACTGGAGCGTAGCCCCTATAGTGCTTGTTATTGCGTTTATTATTCTCGCCCGAAACATAAGCGCCGTGTCGCTGCTATATCTGTTATTGTTCCTGTTTTGGGGCGTAAGGCTTACGCTGAACTGGATTATCGGCTGGAGAGGCATGCTGCATCAGGACTGGCGTTATACTATGCTGCATGATAAAAATCCGAAGCTATGGTTTTTAACGAACTTTTTCGGCATAAACATGCTGCCTACTCTGTTCGTGTTCGCGGGGATGATACCCGCATACTACGCCATAATTAATGCGTCGGATATAAACGTTATAACGATACTGGGCGCCGCAGTATGCGCGGCCGCGGTAGTGCTCGAGATAGTATCCGATGCTCAGATGCGTTTCTTTAAGCGCGCTGCGAAAAACAGCGGCTCCAATATGGATTCAGGGCTGTGGCGCTATTCGCGTCATCCAAATTATTTTGGTGAGGTTTCATTCTGGTGGGGCGTATTTATAATACAGATAAGCGTAATTCCGGGTATTGTATGGACAGTATTCGCACCTGTAGCTATTACGCTGCTTTTTGTATTCATTAGCATACCGATGATGGAAAAGCGACTGCTTAAGACAAAGCAAGGCTACGCGGAATATAAAAAAGCAACATCAATGCTGATGCTGCTTCCGCCAAAGAGGTAGAATATCAATCGTTATATTAAATGCTGTCATTCTGAAGGAGCATAGCGACTGAAGAATCCTCTGTAATAGTTAATATAAATAGGATTCTTCGCTTGCGCTCAGAATGACACATAGCAGGTTTTTTTGACAGTCTCTATAACGAGGCGTTGAGTATTTTATTCTTTCGACAGCACTTTTTTAAGGTGCTCGCCCGTTGCGCTGCCGCTTGTATTCGCTATTTCCTCGGGCGTGCCCTTGGCTATCACGAGGCCGCCTGCGTCGCCGCCGTCGGGGCCTAAGTCTATGCAGTAATCGGCGCACTTTATAACGTCGAGGTTGTGCTCTATCACTATCACGGTGTTGCCTTTGTCCGCAAGCCTTGATAGTATCGCTATCAGCTTCTTCACATCGTCGGTGTGCAGCCCCGTAGTCGGCTCGTCGAGTATGAACAGCGTGTTGCCCGTCTGCTTCTTTGAAAGGTGAGTGGCGAGCTTTACGCGCTGCGCCTCTCCGCCCGAAAGCGTTGTGGAAGGCTGCCCCAGCTTGATGTAGCCAAGCCCCACGTCCTTTAGGACCGTAAGCTTGTCATATATTGCGGGAATGCCCGAGAAAAAGCTTTCCGCTTCCTCTACGGTCATATCGAGCACTTCCTGTATGTTCTTGCCTTTATACTTTACTTCCAGCGTCTCGCGGTTGTATCTCGCGCCCTTGCAGACTTCGCAGGGAACATAAACGTCGGGCAGAAAATGCATCTCAATCTTTATAATGCCGTCGCCGCTGCACGCCTCGCAGCGCCCGCCTTTAACGTTGAAAGAAAACCTTCCCTTGCCAAAGCCCCTTACTTTAGCGTCCTTTGTGGATGCAAACAGGTCGCGTATGAACGTGAACACTCCGGTATACGTAGCGGGGTTGGAACGCGGCGTCCTTCCTATCGGACTCTGGTCTATATCCACGACTTTGTCTATAAGCTCCGCGCCCTCTATTTTTTCGTGCCTGCCGGGCTTATCCTTGGCGCGGTGTATCTTTTTAGCGAGCGCCTTGTAGAGTATCTCGCTTACCAACGTGGACTTGCCGCTGCCCGAAACGCCCGTAACGGCGGTTATCACGCCCAGCGGGAATGTTACGTCAATGTTTTTTAAATTGTTTTCGCTCGCGCCTACTACCGTGAAATATCCGCTTGGGGTCCTCCTCTTAGCCGGCACTTCTATAGTTTTTGCTCCCGATAGATACTGCCCGGTTATCGATTTTTCGTCGGCCGCTATCTGTTCGGGCGTGCCCGCCGAAACAACCTGCCCGCCGTGTACGCCCGCGCCCGGGCCTATGTCTATTACATAGTCCGCGCTGCGGATGGTGTCCTCGTCGTGCTCAACGACGATAAGCGTGTTGCCCAGCGACTGCAGCGCCCGCAGCGTGTCGAGCAGCTTTTCGTTGTCGCGCTGGTGAAGGCCTATGCTCGGCTCGTCCAGTATGTAAAGCACGCCGGAAAGCCCCGAGCCTATCTGTGTGGCGAGACGTATGCGCTGCGCTTCCCCGCCCGAAAGCGTACCCGCGCTCCTCGACAGCGTTAGGTACGAAAGCCCTACGTTTTTAAGGAAGTTCAAACGCGCCCGCAGCTCTTTTAATATTCTGTCCGCTATTATACTCTGCTTTTCGGTAAGCTCCAAGCTATCGAAAAACTTTATTACTTCGTCTATCGGCATATCCGAAAGCTCGGCTATATTCTTATCGCCCAGCTTTACCGCAAGCGGTTCTGGCTTTAGCCTTGCCCCGTTGCATACGGGACAAAGCAGCGTAGTCATATACTGCTCTATCTCGGCCTTCATCATTTCGGAATCGGTCTGCAAATAACGGCGCTCCAGGTTGGGTATTATGCCCTCAAAGCGGTTCAAAAACGTTCCCTGCCCGTATTCCGAAGAATAGTCCACCTCGAAGCGCTCGCTGTTTGTGCCGTAAAGTATCTTTTCCTGTATACTCCTGTCCAGTTCGCAAAAAGGCGTGTTCATATCAAAGCCGTAGTGCTTTGCCATGCCTTTGAAATACTGCGAGCCCCAGCTGTCCTTGGAGGCGCTGTTCCAGCCCGAAACGTGTACCGCGCCTTCGGCTAATGATTTTGTCTTGTCTGGCACGACGAGGTCTTCGTCCACCTTCATTATTGTCCCAAGGCCGTGGCAATGAGGGCAAGCCCCATATGGAGCGTTGAAAGAAAACATCCTCGGCGATATCTCGTCTATGCTTATACCGCAGTCTATGCACGCGTAGTTCTGCGAATACCGCTTCTCGCTGTTGGTTTCTGTGTCGAGCACCTTTACTACGCCGTCGCTTAATGAGAGCGCCGTTTCAATGGAATCGTGCAGCCTCGTGTCCATGTTATCCCTTAATACGAGTCTGTCCACCACCACGTCTATCGTATGCTTCTTGTTCTTGTCGAGAGTTATCTCTTCGTCGAGCATATATGTGATGCCGTCCACTATTACGCGCGTATATCCCGAGCGGCTTAAATCCTCAAACACCTTGGTATACTGCCCTTTGCGGCCTGAAACTACAGGCGACATTATCATTATCTTGGAGCCTGAGGGCATCTTCTTTATCTCGTCTATTATCTGGTCCACGGTCTGCCGCTCAATCTTTTTGCCGCATTTTACGCAATACGGCACGCCAGCTCTAGCGTACACAAGCCTTAAATAATCGTGTATCTCCGTGACCGTGCCGACTGTAGAGCGCGGGTTCCTGCTCGTCGTCTTCTGGTCTATCGAAATAGCGGGAGAAAGGCCGTCTATCGAATCGACGTCCGGCTTGTCCATCTGCCCCAAAAACAGGCGGGCGTAAGAGGACAGCGACTCCACGTAGCGCCTCTGTCCTTCCGCGTATATCGTATCGAACGCGAGCGACGATTTGCCGCTGCCCGATAGCCCCGTTATTACAACTAGCTTGTTTCTCGGTATTTTCACGTCTATGTTCTTTAAGTTATGTTCTCTTGCCCCTTTAACAGTTATGTAGTTCATTTTGCGCCTTTTCTTATGTATTCTTTAAGCCTGAACAGTTCGTCGCGCAGCGCGGCCGCAGCCTCAAACTCAAGCTCCATTGCCGCCTGCCTCATCTGTTTTTCCACTATCGCAGCTTTCTTCATCGCTTCGTCTTTCGTTAAATGTTCGCTGTCACGCACTGGCTTTGTTATCTCTATCATCTCGTGCGTTTCTTTTACTATCGTCTTCGGTGTGATATTGTGCTCTTTATTGTACGCCATCTGCATTTCACGGCGGCGGTTTGTTTCGTCCATAGCCCGCCGCATAGAGCCGGTTACGGTATCGGCGTAAAGCAGCACGCGTCCTTCGGAGTTCCTAGCGGCGCGACCTATCGTCTGTATAAGCGAAGTTTCGTTCCTTAAGAACCCTTCCTTATCGGCGTCCAGTATAGCGACCAAAGCGACTTCGGGAAGGTCGAGCCCCTCGCGCAGCAGATTTATGCCCACAAGCACGTCGAATTCGCCCATCCTCAGCTGGCGGATTATCTCCATGCGCTCCAAAGTCTCTACGTCGGAATGCATGTATCTTACCTTGAGCCCCAGCTCTTTGTAGTAATCTGTAAGCCGCTCCGCCATCCTCTTCGTCATAGTCGTAACGAGTACGCGGAACCCCTTCTTTACGGTGGCGCGTATCTCCCCGAGCAGATGCTCCACCTGCCCTTTCGCGGGCAGTACGGTCACTTCAGGGTCTATAAGCCCGGTTGGCCTGACTATCTGTTCCACTACGCTTCCTGCGAGCTTGCGCTCGTATTCGGCGGGTGTGGCGCTCACATATACCGTTTGGCCCTGCCGCTCTCTGAACTCGTCGAACGTAAGCGGCCTGTTGTCGTAAGCAGACGGCAGGCGGAACCCGTATTTAACTAGCATATCCTTGCGCGAAAAGTCGCCCTTGTACATGGCTCTTAGCTGCGGCAGCATTACGTGCGACTCGTCTATGAACATAAGATAGTCCTTAGGGAAATAGTCGAGCAGCGTAAACGGAGGCTCGCCCGGCTTGCGGCCGTCGAAATACCGCGAATAGTTCTCTATGCCGCTGCAATAACCGAGCTCGCGCAGCATCTCTATGTCATACGTAGTGCGCTGCTTTAAACGCTCAGCTTCCAAAAACTTGCCTTCGCTCCTGAACTTTTCCACCTGCATTGTCAGGTCGTCTTTTATTTCTTCGAGCTTTGAGAGCATCGCCTCGTGCTCTATCGCGTAGTGCGTCGCGGGGAATATCGCGACATGGGAACGCATTGCGAGCGCGCGGCCCGTTATGGCTTCTATTTCGAGTATGCGCTCTATCTCGTCGCCGAAGAACTCTATACGCACGGCCTTATCGAGAGTGCTCGCGGGGAAAACCTCTACCGTGTCTCCGCGCACCCTGAAATTGCCCCTGTTGAAATCTATATCGCTTCTGTTATAGTTGTTGTCAACAAGACGAGCGAGCAGGTCTTCGCGCGATATGGACATGCCCGGGCGAAGCGATATGCTCATCTTTAAATATTCTTCCGGGTCGCCTATCGAATAAATGCAGGAAACGGATGCCACAACTATCACATCGCGCCTCTCCTGCAGCGCGGACGTGGCGCTGTGTCGCAGACGGTCTATCTCGTCGTTTATACTCGCGTCCTTTTCGATGTATAGATCCTGACCCGGAACATACGCCTCGGGCTGATAATAGTCGTAGTAGCTTACGAAAAACTCCACGGCGTTATCCGGAAAGTATTCGCGGAACTCTCCGCATAGCTGCGCAGCGAGCGTTTTATTATGCGCGAGAACAAGCGTGGGACGGTTGAGCCGCTCAATAACGTTCGCCATTGTAAACGTCTTTCCGCTTCCAGTAACGCCGAGAAGCACCTGATCGCGCCTGCCTTCCCGTATGCCGCGCACAAGCGCGTCTATAGCCTCGGGCTGGCTTCCCGACGGCTTATATTTAGCGCATAGTTTAAAGTTCATAACACACCTCGTTTTGCCACACAACAGTATACAATAACCGGGCGGGTATGCCAATAGAAAATAGATAAAAAATCGAACATTTTTTCTATTGTTCATCTGTTTTCTGAAATGGAGAAATATAGCAAAATATGACGAATATGAATAATTCAAAAATAAAAATTTCATTTTTTTATAAAAACCTATTTTCTTTTTGATTTATTGTGTTATTATAATAAATTGTAATATGTAATTTTCTATCCTGAAAAGTACTTTTTAGTGATAGTTTTTATTGGAGGTTTATCATGGCTTTGACTAATTCTTATCTGAAAGGTGTATTTGACGCTGTAAAAAGAAGAGACCCAGGTGAACCCGAGTTTCTCCAGGCGGTAAGCGAAGTGCTGGAATCCTGCCAGAAGGTCATTGAACACCATCCCGAGCTCGAGAAGGAGGGCATAATGGAGCGTATAGTCGAGCCTGAACGCGTAATCACATTCCGCGTTTCCTGGCTTGACGATAAAGGCAGGTTGCAGGTTAACAGAGGATACCGCGTTCAGTTCAATTCTGCTATCGGCCCCTATAAAGGCGGACTGCGCTTTCATCCTTCGGTTACACTCTCAGTCATCAAGTTTCTGGGGTTTGAGCAATGCTTTAAAAACGCGCTCACAGGCCTGCCTATGGGCGGAGGCAAGGGCGGAAGCGATTTTGACCCCAAGGGCAAGAGCGACCGCGAAATAATGCGTTTCTGCCAGAGCTTTATGACGGAACTCAGCCGCCATATAGGGCAGTTTACCGACGTGCCCGCAGGCGACATAGGCGTAGGCGGAAGAGAGATAGGTTATCTTTACGGGCAGTACAAGCGCTTAAGGAACGAATTTACCGGCGTGCTTACCGGCAAAGGGCTTTCTTACGGCGGGTCGCTCGCACGCACAGAAGCTACGGGCTACGGCCTTTGCTATCTCGTAGCGGAGATGCTTAAAGCGCGGGGCGAATCTATGAAGGGCAAGACGATAGCGGTATCGGGCAGCGGCAACGTCGCCATATATGCTATCGAGAAGGCGCAGCAGATGGGCGGCAACGTAGTTACGCTTTCCGACTCCAACGGATATATATACGATCCCAACGGCATAAACCTGAAAATCGTCAAGGATATAAAGGAAGTGCGCCGCGGACGCATAAGCGAATACGCAAAGCTCGTTCCCGGCTCGGTATACAAGGAAGGAAGGGGCGTATGGACGGTTAAATGCGACATAGCTCTCCCCTGCGCCACACAGAACGAGCTCGACGAAAACGACGCCAAGACGCTTATAGCGAACGGCTGCCAGTATGTAGGCGAAGGCGCGAACATGCCCAGCACGCCTCAGGCCATAGCGCTGTTCAAGAAGAACAAGGTGTACTTCGCTCCCGGCAAAGCAGCAAACGCAGGCGGCGTTGCTACTTCAGGTCTCGAGATGAGCCAGAACTCAGAGAGGCGTTCGTGGACTTTTGAAGAAGTGGACGCGCAGCTGCAGAGAATAATGAAGGATATATTCGCAACCGCCACCGCTACTGCTAAAGAGTACGGCGATCCGGAAGACTTGGAGCTCGGCGCGAACATCGCGGGACTCCTTAAAATAGCGGACGCCATGATAGCTCAGGGCGTAGCGTATTAAACAAAACGCATCGTATAAGATTACTAATGCCGTTCGGACAAAATCCGGACGGCATGTTTTTATTATTACAACAAGGTGGCACAAAGCGGATGAGGTGACAAGCCAAAAGCTGTTTAATTCACACCTCATCAGTCGCCTGCGGCGACAGCTTCCCCTCTCAGGGGAAGCCTTAAACGAAAAAATCTACTACCGTTTTATAATATCCGACACAAAGCCCGCGAGGTAGAACGAGCCGCAGACTACAAGCAGCGCACCGTCCTTTAGCGCCTGAGCTTTAGCCATTTCAAAAGCAGCTGATGCGTCCTGCTCCACAGTGCATTTTATATACAGCGGAAAGCGCTCGCAAAGCGATTCGGGCGAAGCTCCTCTCGCTTGGACAACCTGCGTTATAAAAGCCTTATTGAAAACTCTGCCCAGCTTTTCAATTATCGCTTCATAATCTTTATTCTTCATGCAAGCGAACAGCAGCACGAAATTGCCGCCGGGAAAGAGCCTGTCAAGCGTACGGATAAGCTCGTCCATCGCGGCGGCGTTGTGGGCGCCGTCCAATATGGTATCTGGGCTGCCCTTTATGTATTCTATACGGCACGAAAGCTGCGCGCGCGAGACGCCTTTTTTTATGCTTTCATAGTCTATTCCAAGCTGCTTTGCCGCCAGCGCGGCGAGCGCTGAGTTCTGCGGCTGGCTTGCGCCTATCGCGCTTAAGAAGTATTCCTCGCCGTCGGATAAGAATGTCTGCCCGTCCACGGAGCTTGACAAAATTTCGACAGGACGCACGAACTTCAGCGGGGCTTTTCTTTCTCTGCAATGCTCGTATATTACCTTTACGGCTTCGCTATGCTGCACCGCGGATACTACGGGAATACAAGGTTTTATAATGCCGCACTTTTCAGCGGCTATCTCGTTAAGGCTGCCGCCCAGCACGTCCATGTGATCGTAGTCTATATTCGTAAGAACCACAACTGACGGCTGTATAACGTTAGTGGGGTCGAGCCTCCCCCCCAGCCCTGTTTCCATTACCGCGATATCGACTCCCTGCTGCTCGAACCATAAAAGCGCGGCAGCGGTATACGCGGCGAACGGCGTTTCGTTGACGGCTAGGCCGTTTTCCTTTACCTCGCGAAGCAGACTATATAGTTCTTCCTCGCTTATGCACTCGCCGTTTATGCGCATACGTTCCGTTTCGGATATTATATGCGGCGATGTAAAGCACCCGCACCTGTATCCGGCGGCGGTAATTATACTGCTTATATATTCTGCGACGGAGCCCTTGCCATTCGTGCCCGCTATATGGACGTATCTCATTTGCGCAGCTCAGAAAGCCTTTGGTTTATAGCCGCGAGCATGTCACGGTATTTTGCAAGTTTGTCACGTTCTTCCTGCACGACTGCGGCCGGAGCCTTGTCCACGAACCTGCTGTTTGAAAGCAGGCTTTGGGCGCGCTTTATCTCGCCTTCCAGACGTTTCGCCTCGCCCTCGAGCCGCGCAACCTCTTTGTCTATGTCGATAAGCTCCCCGAGCGGCATGAAGGCTTCCGCTCCTATGCCTACGACGGAAACGGAGTTTTCGGGAACGTCCTTCTTGCTTTCTATAAACTTTATTCCGGAAGCGTAAGCCAGCCTTGCGATGTACTGCGCGCACATCTCATAATCCTGCCTTGATTCACCGGAAGCGAGTATGCTTATTTCCGCCTTCCTGTTTGCCGGAACGTTCATCTCGGCGCGCAGATTTCTTATGCCGCGCACCATCTCCATCACGTTTTGCATAGCCTTCTCTTCAACGTCATATATACTGCCGGCCTCGGGCCATTGCGATACCATTATGCTTCCCGTCGTCGCAGGCAGCGACTTGTATATCTCCTCGGTGATGAACGGCATAAAAGGATGAAGCAGCTTAAGCGTATCCGCGAGAACGAAATTCAGCACCGAAACCGCAGTGTTTTTATCCGCCTCGTTATCGGAGTTAAGGCGCGGCTTTGCCATTTCTATATACCAGTCGCAGTATTCGTTCCAAAGGAAGTCGTGCACCTTCTGCGCTGCCATGCCGAGTTCGAAGCGCTCAATAAGTTCGGTGACGTCCGTTATCGTATCAGCGAGCCGCGAAAGTATCCACTTATCGGCTATATCGAGTCTGCTCTCGTCAATAGGCGCAACGCTTTCGCCGGTGTTTAAAAGCACGAACCTTGCGGCGTTCCATATCTTATTGGAGAAGTTGCGGGCGTTTATTACCTTTTCTGTAGAGAAGCGCATATCGCCGCCCACCCTGACGCCTACTGCAAGGCTGAACCTCAGCGCGTCCGCGCCGTATTCTTCTACAATATCAAGCGGGTCTATACCGTTGTTAAGCGATTTGCTCATCTTGCGGCCCTGCTCGTCGCGCACGAGCCCGTGTATGTTGACGTATTCAAAGGGCTTTTCACCCATGCACTCATAGCCCGACATTATCATCCTCGCAACCCAGAAGAATATTATGTCGTATGCGGTGACCAGCACATTGGTGGGATAGAAGTATTCAAGATCCAGCGTTTTGTCGGGCCAGCCGAGAGTAGAGAACGGCCAAAGCCCGCTGCTGAACCAAGTGTCGAGCACTTCTTCGTCCTGCGTAAAGCGTTTGCAGCCGCATGCGCATTCATTTGGCTCTTCGCGCGCCACTATCATATTACCGCAGTCCGCGCAGTAATAGGCGGGTATCCTGTGGCCCCACCAAAGCTGGCGCGATATGCACCAGTCGCGTATGTTGTCCATCCACGAGAAATATATGCTCTGGCTATGTTCGGGTACAAACTTTATGTCCCCGTTTCTCACGGCGTCAATGGCGGGCTTTGCGAGGCTTTTCATCGAAACGAACCACTGCTTGGAAACTATAGGCTCCACTACGGTATCGCACCTGTAGCAGTGTCCTACGTTATTCTTGTGGTCTTCCGTCTTTACAAGCAGCCCGAGCTCGGTAAGCTCCTTAATTATAAGCTCCCTTGCCTCATAGCGTTCCTTGCCTTCAAACTTGCCGCCCAGGCTGTTTACATATCCTTTGTCGTCCAGCACGCGGATGACGGGAAGCTTGTGCCTTGCGCCTACTTCGAAGTCGTTGGGGTCGTGGGCGGGCGTTATCTTAACGGCGCCGGTTCCGAACTCCATATCGACGTATTCGTCCGCAATAACGGGTATCACGCGGTTTACAAGCGGCAGCACTACGTTCTTTCCAACTATGCCTTTATATCTTTTATCCTTCGGGTTTACCGCGACGGCTGTATCGCCCAGCATGGTCTCCGGCCGCGTGGTAGCAACTATTACGCCTTCCCCGCCATCCTCCGCCGGATAGCGCATATACCAGAGGTGCGAATCGTGCTCCGTGTATTCCACTTCGGCGTCTGAAAGAGCTGTTTCGCAGTCGGGGCACCAGTTGATTATACGGTCTCCCCTGTATATAAGCCCCTTTTCGTACAGACGCACGAAGAATTCTTTAACCGCTCTTGAGCAGCCTTCGTCCATCGTGAAGCGCTCGCGCGACCAGTCGCACGACGATCCGAGCTTTTTGAGCTGCTCGACTATCCTGCCGCCGTACTGCTCCTTCCACGCCCACGCGCGCTTTAAGAACTCCTCGCGGCCTATCTCCTCTTTTGAAGTGCCCTCTTCCCTTAGCTTATCCGCTATCTTGACTTCGGTAGCTATGCTCGCGTGGTCCGTTCCGGGCAGCCACAGCGCGGCGTAGCCCTGCATGCGCTTAGTTCTTATAATAGCGTCCTGCAGCATGTTGTCGAGCGCGTGCCCCATATGAAGCTGCCCCGTTATATTAGGCGGAGGTATGACTATAGTATACGGCTTTTTGTTCTTGTCTATCTCCGCGCGGAAATATCCGGCGTTTACCCATTCGTTATATAAGCGCTGTTCTACTTCTTTAGGGTCATATACCTTGTTCAATTCTTTTGCACACATATTCCGTCCTCCAATAATCTACAAATAAAAAACCGCCCGATAAAAGGACGGTAAACCGCGGTGCCACCTTACTTCAGGCAAATTGCCTGCGCTCGTCCGTTATAACGCACGGCTGCGCCGTATGCTACTTAAAGATTCTTATTTCGCATACGAAGCTCCAAAGCGACTTCCCGCACGCTTGCCGAAAGGCCCTCTCAGCCCTTGAAGCCTTTTCTCTTATATCGGCGCAATTTGCAGTACTACTCTTTGTCATTGCTGTGGTAGAATTATAATATAGCTGGATTACGCTGTCAACAACGGCAATAATAAATGAATAACGCGCAAAGGAATTGAAATGGAACAGATTTATCTTATTTTGCTGGCCGTACTGCCGGGCGTCATATTTTCCCTGTTTATAATAATACAGGACAGGTTTGAGCGCGAACCTGTTTTGATGCTGGTAAAAGTGTTTGTAATAGGCATGATAGCCACGCTTCCTACTATGATTGTCGAAATACTCGGGCAAAGCCTCAATATATTCACTGGCCTTTGGGGGCTGCTTTTTGAAGCGGTCGTTATCATAGGCTTTTCAGAGGAGTATTTCAAAAGGCTAGTCGTGCTAAAGTTTGCTTATAACAACCCCGCGTTCAACGAGAAGCTGGACGGTATAGTGTATTGCAGCATCGCGGCTTTGGGGTTCGCCACGCTGGAGAATATATTCTATGTAATCACGTATTCGGCGCAAAGCCCGGACATCTGGATAACGCGCGGGCTGCTAAGCGTGCCGGTGCATATGCTGCTTGGCGTCACGATGGGCTATTACCTCTCGCTTTCCAAGTTTTGCCATGACCCGAAAAAATGCAGGTCGTATTTTTCAAAGTCGCTTTACATACCGGCGCTGCTGCACGGCGCGTTTGATTTCATACTTATGACTTCGATTCCACTGCTTTCTCTTGCTTTTATACCGTTCGTGGCGTTTTTATGGATAACGTCGCTTATAAAACTTCGCAGGTATTACGTAGAATCAAAACGCCAGTTTGGGAGCTAATAGCATTTAATAGTTTATTAATACACGCTTTACACTCGGTTCATATATCCCCATTATATTGTCATTGACCGATTAAGCATATATATATAAAATAACTTAAAGGGGATTGCACGCTATGCGGGACGAAGGTTTCAGGGTGAAGCGATTAATAAAAAAGATTCCCTGGCTCCTTGTCGGGCCTGTTTTTTATCTGTTGTTCAGGCTGTCGTTTCTCTGGCCTGATTTCACCGAAAAAGTTTACTCGCGCTCTATATACAGAATAATAAGCCAAGGTTTATCCACTGCAACGGGATTACTTCCGTTTTCACTCGCAGAATTGCTGCTGTACGCTTTTTTGCTGTTTGTTATAGTATTTATCATTGTTATGATCATTAAAACCGTATCGGCAAAACGCGGTTGGTGGCATGAGCTGCTCAATTGGCTGCTAGCGCTGCTGTGCGTGCTTTCCTGCGTATATACGTTGTTTGTAGGGCTGTGGGGCTTCAATTATTCGCGAGAACCCTTGGGCAGCATTTTAAAGCTTGACACCTCTCCCGCTTCTGTAAGCGAGCTCTATTCCACCTGCGAAGCACTTATCGAAAAAGCGAATACTTTAAGAGCGGCGGTGCCCGAAGACGAAAGCGGCGTTTACTCCCCCGATTTTACTAAGAAAGATTTTATGAACGCTACGGCGCAATATTACAACCTTGCGGCCGAGCTTACCGGAAACGACTTTTTAGGCGGCAGTTACGGCGGCGCGAAGCCCGTAATCTACTCCTCCGGACTCTCGTACGCTCATATCACCGGCATATATTTCCCTTTTACCGCCGAAGCCAATTTAAACATAGACGCGCCAATGCTCTATTTCGCGGCTTCAAGCCTTCATGAATCGGCTCATCAGAGAGGCTTTGCAAGAGAAGACGAGGCAAACTTTCTTGCATATTACGTCGCGTCATATTCAGGCACAACGTCGGTGGAATATTCGGGAACGATGCTTGCGCTTTCCGAATCGATGAATCAGCTGTATGATAACGACAGCGACCTTTATTTCGAGCTGCGGCAAAAATATTCGGAAGGCATAAACAGAGACCTTCAAAACAACTATCTTTACTGGGAGAGCTATGAGAGCCCGTTAAAAGAGACGTCTAAGGCGGTCAACAACACCTTCTTGAAGGCTAACATGCAGAAGGAAGGCGTAAAGAGCTACGGGCGCATGGTGGACCTTTTAATAGCGCTCTGGCGGCAGGGAGGCATTACAAACGCCCCAGTAATACAAAAGGCCGCATAAAGCGGCCTTTTTAACTGTTTGTATTTACTTTGGAAGATCTATCATATCGGACGCAAACGCCACAACGTTACCGTCGTTGCCCCATATAAGGTTATTATTGTCCGCTTCGACATACTCGAATTTCTTGCCGTATTTTTGATGTACCCCTTCCGGTTGGTTGCCGTAAAGCGTGGGCGCGCATGTAATGTATCCCACGATTTTTTCCACGCCGTTTGTTTTGCCCGCGATGTTAAAGTCCGCTGAAATCGTATCGTTGGCTTTACTTTGCGTTATTGTGACGGAATCTATCGTCATGCCGTTCTGCCCGACTACCGATATGTTTATAAGCACTCCGGGGTCTAAATCCGTCTTGCCCGAAACGGTGACAATGTCACCGTTTATCGCTATGTCGCAGCTGCCCGTTACCTTATACGTGGGCACGCCCGGAAGCGGCGTCGGCTTTGCCAGCGTTACAGCGCCGCACCCCGAAAATACCGCAACGGTCGCGGCAAGGCACAGCATCAAAGCAACTATTTTAAAGCTAATCTTACGCATATATTACCTCATGAAATATGAATCTTCATACGGCCGCAGTAAATTAAGCGGCTTACACAAGTATACATAAAAGGCGCCGCCATGTAAAGCAAAACGTTGCATGCGATTTTTATCGTCACACCTCCTTATTATGTTTTACCGTATGCCAGAATGTTTATATTATCATATGACTGTTAATGTCGTGAGGCTTGATGAAGTAAAAACGGGGTCCCCAGCAAGCTGTGAAGCTGTTGGGTGTTTATAGGTTTGTGTATATATGGCTATTAAAAGAAGATACCTTGGCGCGCTGCTCATAGACATAGGGATGATAACTCACGAGCAGCTTGACGAATGCCTGAAAGAACAAAAGAATACGGGTGAACAGCTTGGCAAGATACTGAAAGCAAAAGGGTTCGTCACCGAGCAGCAGCTCATGGAGATACTCGAGTTTCAGCTTGGCATACCGTCCGTCAACCTTGAAACGATGTCGCTTTCTCCCAAGCTTGCGAAATACATACCGGTAGCGCTTGCGCGTAAGCACCAGATGGTGCCTATCAAGATAGAGAACGATTCGCTTTACATCGCGATGGAAGACGCTCTCGACTTTATTGCGCTTGAGGACGCGCGCGTAGTATCCGGCATGGAGATAATTCCAAGGATCGCTTCCGAGCAAGCCATTGAAGCCGCAATAAACAAGCTTTACGGCATCGAAAATGCCGAAACTGCGATAAAGGAGCTATCCGAAGAGAACGCTTCAGGCAGCAAGGACGACGAAGACGACTTAAATACTGACATATCAAACGCGCCTATAGTGCGGCTCGTTAATTCCATATTCGAGCAGGCGGTAAAGGCAAAGGCTAGCGACATACACATAGAGCCCGGCCCCAGCAACGTTAGAGTGCGCATGAGGATAGACGGGCAGTTGCTGCCCATACTCACTATACCCAAAAAGGCGCAGTCCGCCGTTATAACAAGGCTGAAGATTATAGGCAACATGGATATAGCGGAAAAACGCCTGCCGCAGGACGGGCGCTACAAGCTCGTTGTGGGCGGCAACGAAATAGACGTGCGTATGTCTTCGCTGCCCACGGTGCACGGCGAAAAGGTCGTAATGCGGCTTCTCGACAAGGATAACTTTTTGATATCGAAGGACCAGCTTGGATTTTCCAAGGAAAACATAAAGAAGTTCAATTCGCTTATCAGCAACCCGCACGGCATCATACTGATAACGGGGCCGACGGGCAGCGGCAAATCGACTACGCTGTACGCAATGCTCAGCGAACTTAATAAGACCTCGGAAAATATAATTACGGTCGAGGACCCCGTAGAATATTCGATTGAGGGCATCAACCAGGTGCAGGTAAACACTAAAGCGGGACTCACGTTTTCCACAGGGCTGCGCTCCATATTGAGGCAGGACCCCGACATAATAATGATAGGTGAGATAAGGGACCAGGAAACGGTGGATATAGCGATACGCGCCGCGATAACGGGCCATCTCGTGCTCTCCACGATACATACCAACGACGCTCCGGGAACGATATCCCGCCTTATTGACATGGGCGTGCCGCCGTATATGCTCGCGGCTTCGCTGGTGGGCATACTCTCGCAGCGGCTGGTGCGCAAGATATGCCCGTCGTGCAAGACAAAGTACACGCCGAGCAAATTCGAGTTGAGCGCCGCCGGACTTCCCCCGTCTTATAATAAAGACATATTCGTCGGCAAAGGCTGCGCCAACTGTAACAATACAGGCTACAAGGGCAGAACAGCCGTGCATGAAATACTCGTAATAGACCGTGAAGTGCGCGACATGATGACAAACGGCGCGACGGTGGACGAGATACGCGACTACGCGATATCCAAGCAGCATATGAGTACGCTCGCAGCGGAATGCATATCGCTGATGGGAAAAGGCGAGACGACTATTCAGGAAGTAATTAGGACGTCTTATTCAAATAAAGGAGAAACGCAATGAACATAAGGATGCTGCTCGAAAGCGCGGCGCAGATGGACGCTTCCGACCTGCACATCTCGCCCGGCATCCCCCCTATGCTCCGCGTCAGCGGCGACCTGCGGCCTGCGTGCGACACGATTGTAACGTCTGAGATATCGGAGGAATTCGCAAGGGAGATAATGAACGACGCACAGTGGAACACGCTTAAAGAAAAAGGCGAGTGCGACTTTGCCATATCAGTGCCCGGCAAATACCGTTTCCGCGTAAACGCTTTCATGCAGCGCCAGAGCATAGCGATAGCGCTGCGGCTTATTAAGAGCACGCCTCCCGATATCAACGAACTCGGCCTCCCCCCCATAGTCAGCTCGCTGTGCAGCTATACGAGGGGGCTGATACTCGTTACAGGCCCTACGGGCAGCGGCAAGTCGACGACGCTCGCTTCTATGATCGATCTTATCAACAGCACGCGCAAGCGTCATATAATTACGCTTGAGGACCCTATAGAGTACCTTCACCGGCACAAAAAAAGCATCGTTAACCAGCGAGAGATAGGCGCGGATTCAAAGGACTTTTCGGTGGCGCTGCGCGCCGCGCTGCGGCAGGACCCCGACATAATACTCGTCGGCGAAATGAGAGACTTGGAGACCATAAGCATAGCCATAACGGCAGCGGAGACGGGCCATCTTGTAATGTCGTCGCTGCACACCACGGGCGCGGCCAAGACAATAGACCGCATTATAGACGTGTTTCCGCCGTACCAGCAGCAGCAGATACGCATGCAGCTCTCCATGACGCTGGTAGGCATAGTATCGCAGCAGCTAGTGCTGAGCACGGACGGCAAGAGCCGCGTTGTCGCGGTGGAAACGCTGGTAGCGAATTCAGCTATACGCAACCTGATACGCGAGAACAAGGTGCATCAGGTGGCGAGCGCTATGCAGGCAGCTTCGGGCAGCGGCATGCAGCTGATGGACAACGCGCTTGCAAACCTGTATAAAACGGGGCGCATATCAAGAGAGACCGCGCTCTCCTACTGCATAGACAGGAACTATATTTCCACACTGCTTTAATACGTTTTCAGGGGTGATAACCATCAAATATCTTTACAAGGCGGCTAATAAGGCCGGGCAGACGCTGGAAGGAATAATAGAGGCTAACGACAGGAAAGCCGTTATAAGCGCACTAAGGGCAAAGTCGCTTTATCTTATCGAGCTTACCGACGCAAGCCCCAATACGTCGATAGACATAACTTTGGGGTCGGCAAAGATACCCAAGAAGGTGCTGGCCGTATTCTGCACGCAGTTCGCGAGCATACTCAAGGCCGGAGTGCCTCTTATACAGGCGCTCTCCATACTCGGCGAGCAGATTGAAAACCCAAAGCTGAAAAAGATAGTGCAAAGCGTCGAGGAGGACCTGCAGCGCGGCAGGAGCCTCTCCGACGCGTTCTCGTCGCACGAACGCGCGCTGCCCGCCATGATGATAAAGATGATAGAAGCGGGCGAGGTAAGCGGTACGCTCGATTTATCGCTGAAGAGGCTCGCTACGCAGTTCGAAAAAGAGAATCAGATATCAAAGAAAATAAAATCGGCGATGATGTACCCCGTTGTAGTGTGCTGCGTAGCGCTGCTCGTAGTAGTGTTTTTGCTGCTGTTCGTAGTGCCTAAGTTTACAGCGATATTCGAGAGCACGGGCAAGGAGCTGCCCGGCATAACCAAGTTCGTGCTATCGTTGAGCAAAGGCATATCGGAAGGATGGATGTTCATACTTATCGGGCTTGTTGTTATATACGCGCTTTTCAGGCTTTTCAAGTCCTCCAAGGCGGGCAGGCTTCAGCTTGACACGATAAAGCTTAAGGCCCCCGTAATAGGAAAAGCGAGCCTTCGAATACTCACCGCGCGCCTCGCAAGGGCGCTCGCTACGCTTACGAGCTCGGGCATAACGCTTACGCAGTCTATAAAGATAGCGTCAAAGGTCGTAGCCAACAAGCTTGCCGAAGACAAACTGCTCGACGTCGAGGACAGCATAAAGCAGGGACATACGCTGCATCAGGCTATTAAAGCGTCGGGCCTTTTTCCCAGCATGCTTATGCACATGACAAAGATAGGCGAAGAATCGGGCATGCTCGACGATATGCTGGAAAAAGCCGCGTCATATTTCGAGGAGGAGGCGGACTCCGCAATATCGAAGGTTACGGCGCTAGTACAGCCGATATTGCTCGTTATAGTGGCGGTGATGGTGCTGTTCATAATACTGTCCGTAATATTACCCATGTTCGAACTGTATCAGAGCATAGCCTGAAAAATATTTTGCCGTAATGTTTCAGTTTAATAAATCTGTTTATATATTCATATATAAACTTTATTCACACTAAAGGAGATATAATATGAACATGTTCTCAAGAAAAAACCGGAAAGGCTTCACGCTCATCGAGCTTATAGTCGTAATCGCGATACTGGCTATACTTGCGGCGATAGCGATACCGAGCTTTATCGGCGTAACGGAAAATGCAAATAACACCGTTGTTTTGGCCAATGCGAGAACTCTTGTTTCGCTTATAAATGCAAACAACACTCTTGCAGACACGAACGCCGGCTCAGGCTTTACGAAAATTGAAAGCATTACAGATGCATCGACGTTAAAAACCCAGCTTGACTCATGGTGGCCCAGCTCATTAACGGTTGAAGATGCCGGTGAAGCAATTAAGTTAATTACTATTACAAACGGTTCCGCATCAATTAAAGAGACAACCGGTGGTTCCGGTACAGAATCCTAAATAGATTGGTAACATTAAGAGTGAAAGATTAGTCTTTCACTCTTTCTTGTTTTTTGCCGAATTATATATACAATCGTGTTTATGCCCTCTCTATAAGTGTTATATATAATTATAGTAATCTTAAGGGCATACAATATGGAATTGTTTTTTGGCATATGCGTTTTTCTGTTCGGCATGATAATAGGCAGCTTTCTTAACGTCTGCATATTAAGGCTGCCCGAAAGCAGGTCTATCATCACGGGGCCCTCCTCCTGCCCCGCGTGCGGAACACAACTTACAACCCGCGATCTTGTGCCGGTATTCAGCTATATTTTCCTGCGTGGCAAGTGCAGGCATTGCGGCAAACGGATATCGGCACAATATCCGCTGGTAGAGCTTATGGCAGGAGTTTTGTTCCTGCTTTTATACGTAAAATTCGGGCTTGCGTGGCAGCTGCCGGTCAACGCCGCGCTCGTTTCCATACTCATAGTAGTTGCGCTTATCGATTGGCGGCATATGGAGATACCCAACGGGCTGGTTATCGCCCTGCTCGTTTTAGGCGCCGTACAGCTTGCTGCTACAATATTTACCGGCGTTTTCGGAAGCTGGACAAGCTACGTAATAGGCATGTTTGCGGGCGGGCTGCCGCTGCTACTGATAGCGCTGATATGCCAGCTGATACTTAAAAAAGAAGCGTTCGGAGGCGGCGACGTAAAGCTGATGGCTGCGGCAGGGCTGGTTATTGGCTGGAAACTCGTTATAACGTCTTATGCTATAGGCATAATCAGCGGCGCGGTATTCGGAGTGATACTGCTGTTAACCGGCAGCAAGAAGCGGGAAGACGCGATGCCGTTCGGGCCTTTTCTGGCGCTCGGCATTACAGCCAGCGTTTTCTTCGGCAACGATCTCATTAACTGGTATCTGGGGCTGATATAACGTATGAAAAAGCTGCGGGAAACACGGGGCTTAACGCTGGTCGAAGTTATCGTATCCATCGCGATTTTCGCGGCTATTGCGCTGCCGCTTTTTTCGGTGTTCGTGCAGTCGATAAAGACGGATAAGGCGTCGGTCGACGTACTGAACGCTAATTATATAGCGCAGGACTACATAGAGAAGCTGGACGGAGCGACATATAAGCAGGCGCTTGAGGAAAGGCCCTCCGGTACTGCAGTGGGAAATTACAGGCTGTCCGCGGTAATAAAGCCCTACGGCACGTCGCCTTTTGGCAGCGCGTGCGGCTTTGCGCACATTAACTTAAGCAGCGACGGCACAATGCTCGCCGTGATGCCTGACGGCAAGTGGAGCTTCTTTGCCAGCCTGCCTTCCACTATATCGCTGAGCTTATCGGGCAGCAATTACACGTTCAAGGGCGGGTCAATTACGCTGACGGGAAATGTCGGTTACGGCTATTGCGCTGTTGTAATAAACGCGACAAAAAAGCCCGTGGATACAAAAACGACGATAACGCTCGGCACAAACTGCAAAGCGGCTTATTACTGCAAAGAGCTTATTAAAAACGATATAACGATAGACGGAACGGGTTCGCAGGAGACGTATACCAACAATATTATAGGCGATAAGTCTCTTGTGTACGTAAAAGCAAGCGTTTACGACTCGTCTTCAAAAGAAGTGGCTTTCTCGGAAAGCTATATACATATCAAGAACTGGTAGGGTATGAAAAACAGAAAAGGGTTTACATTGATAGAAATGCTAGTAGTCGTCGCCCTTATAGGAGCGGTTTCTCTGTTGATGTATTCCTTTTTCGGCCAGGGGTTCAGCCTTTACGCGGCGGAATCCAAATCGGCGGACGAGCAGACAAGCTTAAGACAGGTGCTCTCCGAAATAACAAACAAGTCAAGGCTCACAAAAGCGGATCAGGTAACGGCAGACGCGGGCATATTGACAATAGGCGCATACGTATACAGGCTGGACGGCGAAAAGATAACGAGGAACGGAACCGTTATTGCAAGCGGTATAACATCGTTCAGCGCAAGCAAAACGGACGGCCTGCTGGAAATCGGGCTTAAAAGCGTTTCGGGCAAAAGCATATCGACGTCGGTTTCTCTATTGGGATAAGGGGTGAAATTTGATGAAATGTTTGTGTTTTATTAAAAAGAATACCCGCGGCTCGGCCATCATTATGGCGCTCGTTACGATGACGCTGCTTGTATGCCTTGGGCTTGCGCTGATAACCGTATCTATGGGCAACCTCGATGTTACCGCAGCCGACGCCGCCAACAACGACGCGTATTACGCGGCATCATCGGGCGTGAACAGCGCTATAGAACAGATTAAGTCTGAAGCCGCAAATTACTACAACACAATGCTTCAGGCGCAGGGCACGACTTACACTCAGCTGTACAATAACTTCTTTAACGGCATTAACAGCAACGCGCAGAGCAGGTTTAAAGAGCCGTCCATATCGGGCGTTAAAACCTCTACAACATTTACGCAAGGCGCGTTCGATCCCGATAAGAACGAGTGTACGTTTCTTGTTTCCTGCACCGCGACAGCGCCTAAAGACATGAAATATAAAGTGAACGGCTCCGTTAGAATCAGGCGTGTGGACGTTAACGCGGGCGGCGTTTGGAACGTGCCCAACAACGGCAGCGCAGTAATTGCCGGAGGTTCTCTGAACTTTAACAACAATTCTGGAATTAATATTAATACTAAAAGTAACGTAGATATAGCAAGTACCAACAATTCAGACCTGATTAAATTTAACAAGGGCGGGCAACTTATTCTTGATCCCAACGTTGGATTGACTATTAATGACAACCTTAAGTACCCCTCGTATACCGTGCCGGCGGGCGCAACCGAACTAGGTTACGTCAACTTATCGGGGGGAACTCATTACGGAGACGTCTACTGTACGAGCTTCAGATCCAACATAGAAGTTCACGGCAATATATATTGCCGGGGTAACGTCACGATAGCGGGAGGAAACGTATACGGCAATATTATCTGCGACGGCTCCGTTACTTTTACTAACGCTACGCTTAAAGGAGCCATACTTGCCAAAAACGGCATAACCACGAACGGCGGCACGATACACGGCAGCCTGTTCTCCCCCGCCGCTATAACCACGCAAGGCGGCACTACGTTCATACACGGCATAATATATTCCTCGACTAAGATAACGGTAGGCGCAAGCGGCTCTAACGGCATACTTTACTCGGGCGGCGGCGCGGGAGGAAATTCGGGAGATATAGAAATTACGGGAAGCCCGACTTTCAACCTCATAGTTGCGAAGCGAAACATCACGCTTAACGGCGTTTGGGCGTCGGTGGAGTATTCAGCACAGAATATAATCGATATACTCGCGGACCCGGTAAACAGCTTCTTTGTTTCCGGCTCCAGGCCGACGCTTATCGATGTAATCGTAAGCGAGGAAGTTTCGCCCGCGGGCAGTATAAGCTAAGGAGTTTTTATGGCGATACGACAAACGTCCACACTAGCGGTGGACATAGGCAACTCAAATCTTAAACTGATACAAACGTCCTCTGACGGCAGGATACAGAAATTCGCCGTCCACAAGATGCCGGAAGGCTGCGTGGACGACCTTAATATTTCTTCCGAAGAGGCGCTTGTACGTTCGCTGAAAACTGCGAGAAGAATTTCAAAAATGCCGGGAGGAAGCTGCAACCTCGTATTGAGCGGAAGCGATATCATTATCCGTCATTTTACGCTTCCGGTGTTGGAGGAAAAGCAGCTTTATCAGAACATACTAAACGAGATGTCAGGCTATCTTCCCGTCGATACCGATAAGTATTATCTGGACTACAAAATTGAAAGCGTGGTTAAGGAAGACGGCATAGACATGTACAACCTGCTCGTGACTACTGCCCATAAGCGCACCATAGACACGTACAGAAGAGTGCTGCGTTCGGCGGGCTTCAACGTTAAGGTGATAGACACGTGCGAGAACGCCAAGGAAAAGCTGCTGCGCTTCAACCGCGAAAGAAACCCCGATTTCAATATAGACGGCGGGATATGCATTTTGGATTTGGGCACAAAACACACGCGCATTAATATTTACAACAACGGCTTTTTTTACGTCAGCAACATTATTAAGCGCTCCGGCCAAAGCATAACCGACGTTATCGCGCAGTACTCGGGCAAGGATGTGCTCGTTTCGGAAATGATAAAGCGCGAAGTTAACTTTTTAAGCGGCGAGCATACCAATAAAGAGCTCAAATCCGCCGTCGTTTACGAAGTCGATTCGATGCTGCTTGAAATAGCGCGCGTGTTCGACTATTTCAAGAACCGCACGAAAAACAGCGTAAATACGGTATATATCTCTGGCGGGGGCGCGCTAATGCCCGGGCTTAAGGATTATATGGAACAGCATCTGATGCTGCCGGTTAAGTTCGCATCCGACCTTGTAAAGGCCGCGTCCAATATCACGATGGACACTGGTGGGCTTTCATTCCTTATCAATGCTTATGCGGCGGTTTTCAGGGAGGAACAGAAATGAAAAACGACATCAACCTGTTATACAAACGCAGGATAAAGACATACTCGGGCAAAAATATAGCTATCGCATTGCTGCTTATAGTGGTTATAGCGGCTGGTATGTACGCGGGCATAGCCATTCCTTCCGGTACGATAAGCGCGATGAAAATAGAGGCCGCGCAGCTTGACAGCCATATAAGCTCCTTAAGTGAAACGCAGAAGGACTTAATGGATAAAACGCAGCGGGAAGCGATGCTTTCGCTTCAAATAGCTGAGCTCGAGGCTATAGACAATTCGCGGCTGGATATAGCGAAATTTCTCAATGCCGTTGAAGCGTCGCTGCCTACAGAAGCCAATTTATCGTCGCTTCAGTTCACCGACGAAGCGATAAACCTTATAGGCACGGCAAACAGCGACAACGATATATCGACTTTTTGCCTGCGGCTTAAAGAGCAGAACGTGTTTAAGGACGTTTACATAACAAACAGCACGTCCGACGGGCAGGCATTGAGCTTCGGCATTATAGCCACGCTGCCTTCGCCGCTGAGCAACATAGAGCTTATAAAAGCGATAGAACAGGCGGATATAGCGCAGGACGCGGCAGCGGCTGCGCAGCAGGCTTCAAATGTAACGGAGGCGGCGGGCAAATGAGCATGACGAAACGCGAAAAGATATTGATTGTCATAGTACTTATACTTGCGGTATTTTTTGTATACTATATGTACCTGCTTAAACCGCGCCTCGACGAAAGCGAAGCGCTGAAGTTGGACATAGAAAACAAAAAGCAGCTTATAGCAACAAACGAACAGATGCAGAAAAACGTTCACGAAATAGACGAAAGAAACTCGCTCTATGAAGGCCGTTTAAGCCAGTACGGTGGCAGCATACTTGAGGATTTTGACCAGCCGTCGGCGCTTGTATATCTTAGCGATATTGTGTCAAAGCACGCCAAAAAACTGACTATAGCCTTTGAGCGGGTAAACGAGACCAACCATGTAAGAATAAATAAAGCGATGCTGACCATGAACTCAACATACGACGGCTTGAAATCCGTGCTCAAATCCCTTGACGAAGGCTCTTACTTCTTAAAAGTAACAGGGCTTACTGTTACGCAGGAGCGGCCGGAAGAGGTTTTGGCAGAGGAAACGGCAGACGCGGAAGGTGAAACTTCGACGCCCGAGGAGACATCCGCCCCTGCGGAAAACTCGCTTAACGTAACGATGATGCTGGAGTTCTACAACTTCGGCGCGGATCTGCCGCCCGATAAGCAATATCCGTTTACCGAAGGCAAGTCTTACGGCGGAGACATATTTTACTGATTAGCATTCAGATAATAAAGAGCCAACCTTCAAGGGTGGTTTTTTTACTGAACCCTATAAGAAACACTTGCTGTATAACTTAGCGGCATATTATGATTCCGCCAACCGTATAGGCCCCACACCCCATCAAGTCTTGCGACTTGCTGGGGAACAAGCCTTCCCATTTGAGGGGAAGGTGGCGCAAAGCGCCGGATGAGGTGTATCATAAAGCAGGCTTTGGCAAAGACAAAAGGGGAAAAGTATGTAAACCCATTTAAATGTTTATTGGGGCAGGTGAAAGCTTGCCGGTGTGAATTCCTCTGATTCAGCGCTTATCGTCTTCGTATAATTTGCTGAGAGAATCGGCAAGAGCCTTTATATCGCTGCGAAGGTCGTCTGGGGAGAGCACCTCCGCCTTGTCGCCGAATATAGTAAGCCAGGAGAGAAACCCGGGGCTTACTCTTACGTTCACCGATACGGTAAACCATCCGTCTTTAATATTGGAAACGCTTACGTCGAGTCCGAACCTGTCGTATACGGCGGTTGCAAGCTCGTCGCGGAAGCGTATGCGCACGGTGCGCATTTCCCCGCCGAACATGCTGAATACGCTGCGGTGGTACTCGTCAAAGTCTATGTAGTTCTTATATTCGGACACCTCGTTTATGTTCCTTACCGTCTCCCCCGTCACCTCCACCTTTGTCATGCGGTCCAGCCTGAAATGCGAAAGGTTGTCATACTTGTCTATGTTGCACACGAGGTAATACGCGTCTTCAAACCACATGAGCGAATAAGGGCTCGCAAAATACCTCCTGCCCTCTTTTCTCAGCCTAAGCGTCTTGTCGGGCATGTATTCAAAATACAAAAACGATATCTTTTTCGCCGCGGAGAGCGCCTGTACTATCTTGTCGATGTTGTAGTATATCTCTTCGTTCTTTGTTTTAAGCGTGCGCACAAGCTCCAGCCGCTCGCGGAACGTTTTTTGCTGCGCGTTGCTGAAAAAACTTCCAAGCTTGTTTATAAGCTGCGCCGATTTCTTCTGCGTGATAAACTTCGCTGCGGATACTGCGCTCGCGCATATCTCCGCCTCCGCTATCTCCATGGCGCGCTCGCCCAAAAAATACGCCGCACCGCCGTCCGACGTTTTTACAATATCGTAGCCGAGGTCCCTTAAAAGATTTATGTCGGAATAAATGGCTTTGCGCTCCGCCTCTATGCCATTGCTTCTCAAATATTCGAGTATATCGTTCATCTTTTTAGGGTTGTGTTCGTCGGTGTATTTAGTAAAGTAATCCAGCAAAAGCAGCAGCTTTGCCCGCTTTGGATAATCAGCCATCAGCACCCCTCCAAAATATTTACCACAAACTATACGTATAACATAACTATACCATTTATTTTCATAAGAGCAAAGGAATATGTCGAATCTACATTTAATCTGGAGAGTCATAGAAAAAGCTTGCGCTGCGTGCTTGCATCTTTATATGTTTAAATAGCGCAAAATATAGAAATTACTGTGAAAAGAAATTAATAACCCAAGCTCCTGTCTATAACGCTGCCATCTATGGCGTTAATAGTCAATTCGCTGAGGCCTGGCCATGTTATGGTCTTGTATGTTTTGTTGGGTTCTTTCCATTCTTCAATAGCTTTATCCGAATAAGTCCATGAGAAATTTCCAAAAAAATCCCAAACCGGAATAGCCATATATTCATCATTGGTATCTTTTTTCTTAACTATCGTCATTCCCAGTTCAATCCTGTCGATCTTAAAAGTAGTATAATCATAATAATCACTAAAGTCATCCATGAAAGCATTATGGATGCTTATTTGCTGTTTAGTATACTCTCTAATAATATCGAATGGCAACATTGCGACATTATCGTTAACTATTTTTGAAACCTGCTTTGGATTATCCCACACGAAGGCAATAATCCCCGTATCATCAATAAAAAACGACATAAATTCATAATCCCATGGTTTTCCATGCTCTCCGCTGTATTCCGCTGGGTTAGTAACGTATGTTATGGGTACATTTTGTATTTGTCTTGTATAGTGCAAAACATAACATTCATTTTCAACAACGACTGATTCCAATCTTTCTTTGATTTGTTCCTTTGGACATATGCTATAGCCATAATACCGCATATCTTTATCCAACTTTGCAGCAACGTTATCCGCTAATTCTTTAGCTTGGTTTAAACCGATTTTTATTCCCTTGGGTAGGGATTCACTAAACGGCTGATATGATTTCAAACTGTTACTAATATGAAGACTGTTACTAATATCGAGAAAATAATCGTATTTACTTTGACAGTACGCCATTTGGCTTTTGCCGCTGTCTTCCGAGTTATTAATTATTATCTTGGATGATTTTCCTTTATCTAAAGAAACAAGGGAAATATAGCCGGGATCATCATCGATTTTGTCCCAATCAATATTTGATAATTCAGAAAACCCTTTGCTGTTTGACAGCCTGTTTTCATAGTCCTTAATTTTAAATTCTAAATTTGCTATTGTGCCTTCACTGTCTAGTTCGGGGTTGTTTCGGAGCTTATTTATTGTTTGTTTAATGTCAAGTATCGTCTCGGTGATTTCTTCAGGCGTCATATAATCACTTGCGCCGAGCTTGATATCGCCGTTAAAAAAAATGTCCGCTATGTTTTTCAGGTCGTTCTTATTAAAATACCTATGTTTGATATTTGCGACAGGAAATTTATCTGTATCGGGCACTTTGACAACCGCATCGACGATAACATGCATAGGTACCTTTGCGTAATGGCTTTCATATATCTTAAAGTCTTCTTTCCATGTAGCGGTATCCACTTTGAATAACTCATCATTATCCTTTTCAATTAAATTGGTTAAATTATCGTTTCCTTTATTAACCACTATCTCTTTTTGGGGATTAGGCTGGCAAGCGGCAATAAAAATGAGCATTATACTCAATAAAACCAATATCAAAAATCTTTTCATACTATGCTCCAAAATGCGACCTAAATTGCTTAGTAGCTATGTTAAGTGAACCGCTAATAAAATAGCGGTTCACTACTCTTTATGGTTAAAATACTACATACAAACATGTTATATCTGTATTTTATTATATTACTATTATATGTCAAGTCCTTTTATGGAATTATGTGTTAAATTAAACGCTTAAGGCAGTAACGTTATTTGGGAAGCAGTTCAAGGAGGCGCAGCGTAGCTTTGTCAACGACTTTGTAGCAAACGTAATTGCCGTTGCGTTCGCCCGCCACTATTCCCGCCGCTTTGAGTTTTGAAAGATGAAGTGAAATAACGGGCTGCGGTATGCCGAGATCCTCGCATATCTGCTTTACATGGCAGCCTTTTTTTGATATGCCGTTTATAATGCATAGCCTTACCGGGTGCCCCAGCACTTTAAGCTTTGAAGCGAGCTTTTCATATTCAGTATAATTCATTGCTGTTTCGCCGCCTTATTACTGCACAGTATTTCATACAAGCTGTAGCCACCCGAAAGAGATTTAACATTGAATCCGCGCTGCTTAAGCATCCTTTCCGCCGTATATGCCGCCTGGCCGTTGCCGCAGAACAGTATTATCTCTTTGTCTTCGGGAAGCTCGCTTATCCTGCCCCGCAGCTCGTCGGCAGGGATATTAACCGCACCGCATATAGTACCCGCCTCATACTCGTTTTTAGGTCGCAAATCGACCAACAGCGCGTCTGCCGCGCAGTCTATATCATGCCAATGAACTATGTCTGATAACCCCTCCATTATATCGGAAGCCACGTATCCCGCGATATTCACCGGGTCTTTAGGAGCGCCGAACGGAGGCGCGTAAGCGAGCTCCAGCTCAGAGAGCCTGTCGGCGGTTAACCCCGCTCTCATTGCGGTGGCAACCACGTCTATACGCTTATCCACTCCGTCGCCGCCCGCTATCTGCACGCCGAGTATCCTGCCCATACGCTTTTCAAACATCAGCTTTATAGTCATAACTCCGGCGCCGGGATAATACGGAGCGTGCGAATAAGCGCGTATATAGATTTTTTCATAGTTCTCTTCGCGTTCTTTAAGCGTTGTTTCGGAAAGCCCCGCGCTTGCGAAAACCGAATCGAAAAGCTTCAATATCGTTACGCCCAATGTTTTTCTGTATTTTGAATTGAACCCGCAGATATTGTCGGCGGCTATCCTGCCCTGCTTTTCGGCTGGAGACGCGAGCGGTATTACCGCCTTGCCTCCCGAGAGGCATTCCACCTCCACGGCGTCTCCCACCGCGTATATATCCTTGTCCGTCGTCTGCTGACGCTCATCCACAAGTATGCCGCCCGTTAAGCCTATGCCGAGGCCCGCATTTCTTGCCAGCGAAACCTCGGGCGCTACGCCTCCCCCCAGTATTACCATATCCGCGGAAAGCTTTCCACCGTTGGAAAGCTCAACCCCCACGCCGTGTTCCGATTCGTTCATTGAAACAAGCGTGGCGCCCGTGATAATCAGCATGCCTTTTTTCCGGAGCTCCATTTCTGCGAACACGGCCATGTCGTCGTCAAACGCAGGCAATACGTGGCTGTTTTCCTCGACCAGCGTAGTGGTTATTCCGCGCCTTGATATGTTTTCCGCTATCTCCAGCCCTATATATCCGCCCCCTAATATTATGGCGCGCCTTACGTCGTTTTTTTCTATATGCTCCGTAATGGATATCGAATCGGCCATGGTTCTAAGCACAAAAACCTTATCCGAATCTATGGCAGTTTCGGGCTTTAAAGGCACCGCTCCCGTTGCAAGCACAATCTTGTCGTATTTTTGCTGATATCTCCTCCCTGTAGAGATGTTCTTTAATTCGATCTTTTTCTCACGCCTGTTTATACTTATAACCTCTGTGTTGACCTTTACGGTTATGTTGTGCTTGTTTTTAAAATCGCCCGGCGTCTGCAGTATAAGGTCGCCTGCGGATTTTACTACGCCTCCCACATAATAAGGAAGCCCGCAGCTCGAAAACGAAACAGCCGGCCCTTTTTCAAATATCGTTATCCTTGCGCGCTCGTCAAGCCTGCGCAAACGCATCGCGGCGCTCGTGCCCCCTGCAATTCCGCCCACTATAATATATTTTCTTTCCATATTCCGCCTTTCGAATATTTGTTTATCATAATATTCGATTATTTATGCATTTCCCCTTTTTTATTTTACCTTATAACTGACAGTTTATGTTCTGTTTACATTTTGATATAATCAACCAAGGAGGCAGCGCTATGGTATTCGGAGTGTCAACGGCATGTTTTTTCCCCAAAGTATTATTAGAGGACTCTATAGATATTTTGGGCAGCATGCGAATTAAAAACATAGAAATATTCTTTAACTGCATGTCCGAATACAAGATGCCTTTCGTTAAAGAACTGAAAAAGCGCGCAGACGGCAACGGCATAAACGTATATTCTATACACGCGTTTTCAATACAGTTTGAGCCGCAGCTTTTTACGCTTCAGCAAAGGGCGAGGCAGGAAGCCGAAGACATATATAAACAGGTGATCGAAGCTGCCGCGGAGCTCGGCGCAGGCGTTTATGTTTTTCACGGCCCGCCTAATTTAAAGCGCGCTAAAAAAAGCAAGCTGAATTACGAGCATATTGCAAATACGATAGGCCCGCTCGCCGATATGGCAAAAGCCCACGGCGTAAAGATGGCCTGGGAGAACGTACACTGGTGCTGGTATGCAGAGCCTGATTTTGCGGATAACCTTAAAAAGCTGCCCGGCACGGAAAACCTTTACTTCACGCTTGATATAAAGCAGGCAGCTTTGGCCGGGTTCGTTCCCGGGCAATATTTGAAACCTACTGCCGGAAAGCTTGCCAACGTACATATATGCGACTGCGCCTATAGCGAAGAGCGCGGCGGCGTGCCTGCGCTGCCGTTCAAGGGCTGTATCGATTTTGATTCTTTCAAGCGCGAGCTTGACAGTACGGGATATAACGGCGGTATGATACTGGAAGTATACGCAAACAATTATTCCGACATTAGCGAGCTAAAAGAAAACTACAGCCAGGTAAGATCGTTCTTCTTAAAATGAAGCAATCGCGTCAGCGAAAAGCATCTTAAATTATTGCTTTTTCACAGATGCTTTTTACTTACGGCCGCAGTGGCGCGCTCAAAATCGTCTTTGCGCACATAAATAACATATTCAAGCGCTGTCTGCATATCCTGCCCTAACGACCCCGTTATTGCCCGCATATCGCTGAACACAGACGGGCTTGTTCTGCTTATCGTCTTTACAAAGCAGTCAATGCCGGCGCCTGCCAATAAATCCCTTATTTCCGACTGCTTCTTCATTGAATACGTCGCGAATACTTCCTTGCGGTTGAACAACGTAATCATACACTTTACCACTCCAAAACCTTTATTGTGATTATCAGCTGTATGGTTTCTCATACAAAGTATAAAAGGCGCTCTTTTCCGAACGCCTTTTGTTTTTATTTATCAACCGAAGCTTTCTTTTTTTGCCTTGGGCAGCGCCTTTTGCTTTGTGTCCTTCTCGCCGAGTATCAGCATGGGCACCATCGCGTTCTTTACCGTATCCTTTGTAATAACGCACTTCTTGATGTCCGTCCTTGACGGTATCTCATACATAACATCGAGCATTATGCTCTCCAATATCGCTCTTAAGCCCCTTGCGCCCGTTTTGCGCTCTATGGCAATCCTAGCTATCTCGGCAAGCGCGTCAGCTTCAAATTCAAGCTGTACGCCGTCCATCTCCAAAAGCTTTGTGAACTGCTTTACAAGCGCGTTCTTAGGCTCGGTGAGTATTCTCACAAGCGCGTTTTCGTCAAGCTGATGGAGCGGCACTATTATCGGAACGCGTCCCACGAATTCCGGTATAAGGCCGAACTTCAAAAGATCTTCGGGCAATATCTTTTTATATATCTCGGAGAGGTCCTTATTGACGTTGGACACTATCTCGGCGCCGAAGCCCATCATTTTGTTGCCTATTCTTCTCTCTATTATCTTTTCAAGGCCGCCGAACGCCCCGCCGCATATGAACAGTATATTCGTCGTGTCTATCTGCAAAAACTCCTGATGCGGATGCTTCCTGCCGCCCTGAGGAGGAACGCTGGCCACCGTGCCCTCTATTATCTTGAGCAACGCCTGCTGTACGCCCTCGCCCGAAACGTCGCGCGTTATGGAAGGATTATCGCTCTTCCTCGCTATCTTGTCTATCTCATCGATGTAGATTATGCCGCGCTGCGCACGCTCTATATCGTAATCCGCCGCCTGAATTAGCTTTAAAAGTATATTCTCGACGTCTTCGCCCACATATCCGGCCTCAGTAAGCGACGTAGCGTCCGCCATCGCAAACGGCACGTTCAATATACGAGCGAGCGTCTGCGCGAGCAGCGTCTTGCCGCAGCCTGTGGGCCCCAGCATTACTATGTTGCTCTTCTGAAGCTCTACGTCGTCCTGTTTTACGTCGGAATTTATCCTCTTATAATGGTTATATACCGCAACAGCCAGATTCTTTTTCGCATAATTCTGTCCTATTACATACTCATCAAGAGAAGCCACGATTTCCGATGGCTTCGGAATCTCCCCCATATCGAACGTTACCGCGTCCTGATAATCCTCTTCGATGATCTCTTTACACAGCTCTATGCACTCATTGCAGATATAGACCCCCGGTCCCGCAACAAGGCGCCTCACCTGTTCCTGCGCCTTGCCGCAGAACGAACATTTCAATTGTTTCTGATCATCATAATTTGCCATTGATTCACCTCAACTACTTGCTCTTTGGCTGTATAATCTCGTCAATAATCCCGTATTCGAGCGCTTCTTCCGCGCTAAGGAAATTATCCCTTTCCGTATCAGCCGCTATCTTCTCTTCGGGCTGACCCGTCCTTTCCGCCAGTATCCTGTTCATTTTCTTTTTAATTTTCACGATATGTTCAGCGTGTATCTGTATATCCGTAGCCGGACCCTGCGTACCGCCTGAAGGCTGGTGTATCATCACCTCGCTGTTGGGAAGCGCTTTGCGCTTGCCCTTCGCGCCCGCAGCCAGCAGGAACGCTCCCATAGAAGCGGCCATGCCAATACATATCGTCGATACGTCGCACTTTATGTGCTGCATCGTGTCGTATATAGCCATACCCGCAGTCACCGAACCCCCGGGGCTGTTGATGTGAAGGAATATATCCTTATCAGGGTCTTCAGCCTCGAGAAATATCAATTGGGCCACTATGAGGTTTGCCATGACGTTGTCCACTTCGCCGCCCAGGAATATTATTCTGTCCTTAAGCAGCCGGGAATATATATCATAGCTTCTTTCGCCTCTGCCTGTCTGTTCTATAACATAAGGCACCAATGTCATGCTTTAAAATCCTCCGTTTTCATATACTATACTATTCTATTCACCGTCAGTGTTTTCCTTCTCCGCGGATTTCTTTTTGCCCTTTTTGGATGGAGCTTTAAGCTCCGCGTTCTCCACAAGGAAATTGACGGTATTGTCGTAAGCTATATCTTCTTTGATGTATTCGAGCTCTTCCTCTTTCAAGGATTTTTTATACTCTTCCAAATCCTTTTTCGCGGCTTGCGCCCTTCTTGTAAGCTCGGCTTCAATCTGTTCTTCCGACGCAGTTATGTTCTCGGCTTTCTTTACGGCTTCCACAACTAGCTGTGCGCGTACGTTCCTTTCCGCAGGCTCCCTGTACTCCTTGCGAAGCTCTTCCATACTGCCGCCCGTCATGGCAAGGTAGTCTTCCAGCCTGACGCCCTGATACATAAGGCTGTATTCTATCTGCCTTATGTGGTTGTCAATCTGGTTTTCAATCATGCACTCGGGCAGATCTATTTTAGCGTTTTTAATAACCGCCTCGATTACGTTATTCTGGGTGTGCACTTTAGCGTGCTCCTCGGCATGTTCCTTTATATGCTCACGTATGCTGTTCTTATACTCTTCAATCGTGTCGAATTCGGAAACGTCCTGCGCAAATTCGTCGTTAAGCTCGGGCAATTCCTTTTCCTTTACGTCATGAAGCTTTATATGAAAAACGGCGTCTTTTCCCGCGAGCTGCTTTGCCCTGTAGTCTTCCGGGAACTTTACGGTGATGTCCTTCTCCTCGCCCTTTTTCATGCCAACAAGCTGCTCTTCAAAGCCGGGTATGAACATGCCTGCGCCTATCTCTATAACCTGGTTCTCGGCCGTTCCGCCGTCAAACTTTTCCCCGTCTATGCTGCCCGAATAGTCAATGACAACTTTGTCCTTTTCACGGGCTTCCCTGTCGACGTCCACCCATCTCGCGTTGCGCTCGGCAATGCGGTTAAGCTCTGCTTCCACCTGCTTCTCGTCAACGGAAGCTTCTTCCTTTTCAGCTTTAACGCCCTTGTACTGTCCGAGCTCAACTTCCGGCTTAACGAAGAATTCCGCAGTGTATGTTACGCCTTCCTTCTTGCCTATCGTCTTTATATCTATTTCCGGTTTTGAAACGGGCACGAGACCGAGCTCGTCTACAGCCTTTGTGTAGCTTTCCGGAAAAACCATCTCAAACGCTTCTTCAAAGAATATGCCTTCGCCATAATAACTCTCTATGACTGGCTTTGGCGCTTTTCCTTTCCTGAAACCCTGTATGTTGAATTTGCCCCTGTTTTTTATATATGCCTTCTGCAGCGCATCCGCAAACTCTTCGGGTGAAACCTCTATTTCCGCTTTAACCTTATTTGCGCCGACGTTTTCTACTTTTGCCAATTAAAAAAATCCTCCTGCCTTATAATACCCAAAATGGCCGTATCGTAATCCCGCCAAAATGCCGGAATTTATATTAACATATATACATAGTCAATGCAACGACAAAGCTACAAAAGTTAATTCTTTTTTCACATAATGGTTATCGGGCGTCTTTGGCATCATTTCTTGATATTTACTATCGTGCGGCCATGCCAGGCGGGGCGATAGATGCCAAGTTGATAATAACATTATGGATAGGCTATAGTCTTTTATCGCATAAACCCTTCTCTATATATATCGAAAAGTTTTTGCGTTATCTTGATTGAAAACGCAAATCTTACTTTAATATTTATTATAATCCCTGCCGAGCTTAATGTCTTGTCTTTTTTGAGAATAAAAATTAGCATTAACCGTATTTTTATATTGCATAAATATACATAATAACGTATAATTATAAATAACGATGGAGGGAAAATGCTATGAATAAAACAAAAGTATTGCTTGCCTATTCGGGAGGGCTTGACACTTCGGTAATAATACCGTGGCTTAAAGAAAACTACGACTGCGAAGTAATCTGCATGGCGGCGGACGTCGGTCAGGGCGAGGAACTTGCTCCGCTAAAAGAAAAGGCTATAAAAAGCGGCGCCAGCAAGATATATATCGAGGACCTTACCGAGGAATTTGTTACGGACTTCATATATCCTACGCTTAAGGCGGGGGCCGTATATGAAGGCATATACCTGCTCGGCACTTCCATGGCCCGCCCGCTTATCGCAAAGCGCCTTGTGGAGATAGCGAAAAAGGAAGGATGCGAAGCCATATGCCACGGAGCGACGGGCAAAGGCAACGACCAGGTACGCTTCGAGCTTACGATAAAAGCGCTCGCGCCTGAGCTTAAGATAATAGCCCCATGGCGCGTATGGGATATAAAGTCAAGGGAAGACGAGATAGCTTACTTAGAGCAGCGCGGCCTCCCTGTGCCCGTATCCAAGAAGCGCCCCTACAGCATGGACAGGAATCTGTGGCACTTGAGCCACGAGGGCGCAGACCTTGAGGACCCGTGGAATGAGCCGTTAAAAGACCTTTGTCTTATATGCACGCCGCCGGAAGACGCTCCCGACTGCCCTGAGTATATTGAAATAGGATTCGAGAAAGGCGTGCCCGTTTCGATAGACGGTAAAAGCTACTCCCCCGCGGCGCTTATAGAAAAGCTAAACGAAATAGGCGCGTCAAACGGAGTGGGCATAAGCGACATGGTGGAAAACCGGCTCGTAGGCATGAAGTCGCGCGGAGTATACGAGACGCCGGGCGGAACGATACTTTACGAGGCTCACCGCGCATTGGAGAGCATAACTCTCGACAGGGACACGCTGCATTACAAGCAGGGTGTTGCACTTAAATTCGCGGAAATGGTATACTATGGGCAGTGGTTTACTCCCTTGCGCGAAGCGCTGTCGGCATTTGTCGACTCAACGCAGCAAAACGTGACCGGCACGGTACGCATAAAGCTATATAAAGGCAACTGCGTAACCGTAGGCATTAAGTCTCCTTACTCACTATACAGCGAAGAATTAGCGACATTCGGAAAAGACGAGGTATACAACCAGCAGGACGCCGAAGGCTTCATAAACCTGTTTGGCCTGCCTTTGAAGGTTAAGGCGATGCTGGATCAAAAGAGGAAGTAGCGATGAACAGCAAAAAGATGTGGAGCGGCCGTTTCTCGTCGGACACAGACGAGTTTGCAGCGGGCTTCCATTCGTCTATATCGTTCGACTGCCGCCTTTACCGCGAGGATATACTGGGCAGCATTGCGCACGCCCGCATGCTCGGCAAAACCGGCATAATAAGCAGGCAGGACAGCGAGGCTATAATCGAGGGACTGCGCGGCATACTGAAGGATATCGAAGCGGGGCTCTTAACGTTATCTGAGTCGGACGAAGACATACATATGAACATAGAGCGCATGCTCACGCAGCGTATAGGCGAAGCCGGCAAGATGCTGCATACCGCGCGCAGCCGCAACGACCAGGTGGCGCTCGACATGCGCATGTTCGTTAAGAGCGCGTGCGAAGATATGTTCTCCCGGCTTAAGGCGCTTATGGGCGCGCTGACTGAAATAGCCGACGAGAACCTTGAATCAATAATGCCCGCTTATACGCACATGCAAAAGGCTCAGCCCACAACGCTCGCCCATCATATGATGGCGTACTGCGAGATGTTTTTCCGCGACTATATGCGGTTTGAAAACACTTACAGCGCCTGCGACGTCATGCCGCTTGGTTCCGGCGCGCTCTGTTCGACTACCTTCCCTATTGACCGCGGCATGGTAGCAAAAGAACTCGGGTTTTCCGAGATAACAAATAACAGCATGGACGCAGTGAGCGACCGCGATTTTGTACTCGACTTTCTATATGCGTGCAGTGTTTGCATGATGCATCTTTCACGTTTCTGCGAAGAAATAGTGCTGTGGTCAACGGGAGAGTTCTCGTTCGTACACTTAAGCGATTCGTATTCCACAGGCTCTAGCATTATGCCGCAGAAAAAGAACCCCGATATGGCGGAACTTATACGCGGCAAGACGGGCAGGGTGTACGGCGACCTTTTTACGCTGCTTACCGTAATGAAGGGCCTTCCCCTCGCGTACAACAAGGACATGCAGGAAGACAAAGAAGCCATGTTTGACGCTTACGATACGCTTACAAGCTGCCTTACCGTATTTACCGGAATGCTGCAGACAGCCGAGTGGGATTTGGAACATATGTATAAACTGGCGGGGCTTGGCTTTACCAACGCCACCGACGCCGCGGATTACCTCGCTAAAAAAGGCGTGCCGTTCAGGGAAGCGCACGAAACGGTGGGCAGGCTCGTAGTATACTGCGAGCAGCGCGGCAAGGCGATCAACGAGCTGTCTTTAAGCGAGTTAAAACAGCTCTCCCCCGCGTTTGAGAACGATATATTCGACGCGATATCATTGGAAACGTGCGTTGACGCGCGCTCGTGTTACGGCGGCCCGGGCAAGGCAAGCGTAAAGAAGCACATAGACAAAATGAAGGAATTTTTAATGCAATAGATAAAAGCTGCGGAATCCGCAGCTTTTTTATATTTGTTCTTTACATATATATATTTTACTTCGGGCTGCACTTCAGGCATTTACCATAATGCACGCAGATAAGCTCTGCGCAGGTTCCGCATGCAAACCGCTCGCGCTGGGAGGCAAGAAACGCGTCCATGCCGTTATCGCGTATATACGAGAGGTTCTCCAGCATGCTCATGCCGTATTTCGTACGGTAGCGCTTGTCAAGCTGTTTTATGCGCGCGCAGTGCTTTTCGCACCGGCTGCAATCGCTCCAGCCCTTTTCCGCAAGCCGGACGCAGCTTCTAATTGCACATTGCCTGCAGTATTCAAACGGTATATTGTCGCTTCTGCAGCCGTCGCAGTGCCTTTTCACGCGCTGGTAAGCCATGCATAACGCGCAGTTCATACCGCAGGGAGCAATCAGGGAAGCGTCCATAACGGGCCTCCTTAAATATAAATTACTATATCCTTATCTGCCCGTTTCCTCTGATGATATATTTATATGTAGTCAGCTCTTCCAAACCCATAGGCCCGCGGGCGTGCAGTTTTTGAGTGCTTATGCCTATCTCGGCGCCGAATCCGAATTCATTGCCGTCCGTAAAGCGCGTGGACGCGTTAACGTACACCGCTGCCGAGTCGACCATCTCGAGGAACTTTTCGGCGTTGCCGTAGTCTTGGGTAACTATTGTCTCCGAATGCTTGGTTGCGTACTTGTTTATATGCTCTATCGCTTCGTCAATGTCCTTTACTACCTTTACCGCGAGTATATAGTCCAGATATTCGGTATAATAATCGTCCTCCGTCGCTTCCCTGGCGTCTATGATGCCGCGAGTCTTTTCGCAGCCACGCAGTTCGACGCCGCTGAGCTTCTTCGACACCTCAGGCAAGAAAGCCTCTGCAATGTCTTCGTGCACAAGCAGAGTTTCCGCCGCGTTGCAGACTGAAGGCCTACTCGTCTTCGCGTTCCATATGATATCGATGCCCATCTTTATATCGGCGCTCTTGTCAATATACACATGACAATTGCCGGTGCCGGTTTCTATCACGGGAATCGTGGAATTTTTAACTACGGACTGTATCAGCCCCGCGCCGCCCCGCGGTATAAGCACGTCTATTATGCCGTTTAATCTCATAAGGTATGTTGCCGCTTCTCTTGACGTATCGTCTATAAGCTGCAAAGCGCCTGTCGGGAGCCCTGACTTATACGCCGCTTCCTCCGCGACCTTAACTATCGCTTTGTTGGAGTTTATAGCGTCGCTGCCTCCGCGCAGCACTACGGCGTTGCCTGTCTTTATACACAGCCCTATTGCGTCTGACGTAACGTTGGGCCGCGCTTCGTATATTATGCCTACGACGCCCAGAGGCACGCGCTTCTTGCCTATAGTAAGCCCGTTGGGGCGCTTCCAGGAGCGTATTACTTCGCCCACAGGGTCGCTCAATGCCGCTATGCTCTCCAGCCCCTGCGCCATGCCTTCTATGCGGGCGGCCGAAAGCGACAGCCTGTCAAGCAGCGCCTTGCTCATGCCCTTCTCCTCGCCCGCTTTTACGTCTTTTGCGTTTTCGGAAATGATATAATCCGCGTTGTTTCTCAACGCGTCCGCAATGCTTTGCAGCACGGTGTTCTTACCGGCAATGCTCATGCTTGCAAGCTTATACGACGCCTGCTTCGCTTTCAGCGCTTTCTCTCTTACATGTTCCATATCAAACGCTCCCGTGTCGGTTTTATTACAGGCATTATATCATCGTTTACAAACAATGTCACCGGAATGTATAATACAAAGCGCATACAACTAGAAAATTCTTGGGGAGGACGCATGACGCTTGACGGATTAACGCTGCATTACATAGTAAAGGAAGCGGTGGACGCGCTTACGGGCAGCAAGATAGACAAGGTGCACCAGCCGCAGCCAGACACGATACTGCTGTCTTTGCGCGCGCCGGGTATCAGTAGCCGACTTCTGATAAGCGCCGGCGCAGCCGACTCGCGCATGTATATTACCGCAGCCAAGTATTCCAACCCCAAAGTTGCTCCTATGTTCTGCATGTTTCTGCGCAAGCATATAACGGGCGCTAAAGTAAAGGCTATAGAGCAAATGGGGCTTGAGCGCGTCGTCAACATAACGCTGGAAACGAAGGACGATTTGGGGCTGCCTCACGAGCTTACGCTTGTTGCCGAGCTGATGGGAAAGTACTCGAATATAATACTTAAAAACGAGCAGGATGTTATACTGGACAGCTTGCGCCACGTATCGAGCGCCCAGAGCCGCGTCCGCTGCGTGCTGCCCTCGCTTAAGTACGAGCTTCCCCAGTCAAACAAGCTTAACCCGATGAGCGTATCGGAAGCGACGCTTGTAGAGATGCTCAAAAAGCGCGGCACTAGAAAGCTTAAGGATTACCTCTCAAAGCTGCTGCAGGGCGTTTCGGGGCAGACTGCGGACGAGATAATATATAGGTATATGCCGCAAGGCTACGAGCCGCAGCCTCGCGAGGCGGAAAAGCTCGCCGATCTTATACTTTCGTTCTTCAACGGCCAAACGCCCGAACCCACGATGTACCTACACGATAATGTGCCTTTCTTTTATTCGCCGTACAAATACATAAGCGTATCCGCAAACAATGCAAAGACATACGGCAGCGCCAACGAGCTTGCCGACGCTTATTATACCGCTTTGAGCGAAATACGCGAATTCAAAGCAAAGCGTGATTCTCTGCAGAGGCTGGTTTCAAAGCGGCTCGAGAAACATAACGCGCTGCTCGCAAAGCAGTCCGATGCTATAGAGCAGGCTAAAAAAGCGGACAGCTATAAAGCAATAGGCGATATGATAACCGCGAACATATACCGAATAAAAAAGGGCATGACTTCCGTTGCCGCCGAGGATTACATCACGGGACAGCAGATGCTTATAGAGCTTAACCCCCGGCTATCCCCCGCCGCAAACGCGCAGGCAAATTACAGAAAATACGCAAAGCTCAAATCGGGCATGGATATAATGAAGAAACGCATGGAAGAGAACAAAGCCGAGATAGAATTTCTCGAAAGCGTTTTGGTGTCGCTGGAGTCTTCGGAAACCGCGGACGAGCTTTCAGAGACTGAGTTCGAGCTTTCAAGGGCGGGCGTCATATCAGTAAAGACCGCCGCTGTCAAAGCTACGGAAAAGCCTTCAGAGCCTCATAAGTTTATTTCATCCGACGGATATACGTTCTTTGCAGGCAAAAACAACCGCCAGAACGATACGCTTACGATGAAGACCGCTTCGCCCGACGACATATGGCTGCACACAAAGGACATACCCGGTTCGCACGTTGTCATTATCCGACCCGGTGAAAGTGTGCCTGACAATACGCTATTTGAGGCCGCTACCGTTGCCGCGACTCTCAGCAAAGCAAAAGGCACCGCTAAGATTGCCGTAGATTACACGCGCGTTAAAAACGTGCGCAAGCCCGGAGGCGCAAAGCCCGGCATGGTGGTGTACGATAAATACAACACAGTGCTCGTAAGCCCCGATAAAACGCTTTTTGATAAGCTTCTGGTTAAGCAGTAATATGTTTTATGGTATTAACTGGTTTTGTCATTCCGAGCGCAGCGAGAAATCTTTAGCGCTTTGCCTTTGTATTTTTAAATTTCTGAAAAACTATTCGTTGCTCCAACACTTAACGTTTATTTTTATCATAATAAAAAAGACCTTGCGGTCTTTTTGTTTATTCGAAATTACTTTTTCTCAATAGTATTTTCTTCGTCAACTTCCGCGTCTTCAACCGTCGCTATCGCGCCCTTTGTGAAAACGAGACGGACTTTATCGGGCATAGCCTCTATCGTAACAAGGTCTTCCTTGACTGCGACTATTTTGCCGTACATGCCGCCTATAGTCTTGACCATCTTACCGGGCACCATGCTTTCCATCATCTGCTGCATCTGCTTTTTCCTCTTTCTCTGAGGAATGACCATTAGCAGTACCATGGCGACAACCATTACAATAAGCAGACCCCACTGAGATATAAAATCCATAAAACCGTTTCCCGTATTTGCTGGCATCTTTCCACCATCCTTTTCTTTTGCGTTTTTCGATATCTATCAGTAAACCGGAATACTTGAACCGCAAAAAAGTACCGCAGTCTTCCATTCCATTTTCACTTCATATATCTTCGAGTATATATACTATATTAGAGACCGTCAAATATCAACCTATTTTTGATGATTATGCGTTATAATTTGCAAAAAATTCATCTCTGTACTGCTTAAAATACCCTCCGTCTATGGCCGTCCTTATCTCTTTCATAAACTCTACCGTAGCGTGCACGTTGTGTATAGAGAGCAGCGTAGCGCCGAGTATCTCCCCAGCCTTTACGAGATGGCGTATATATGCGCGCGTAAAATTGCGGCACGCATAGCAGGAGCACCCTTCTTCTATCGGCTTAAAGTCCCGCGTGTATTCCGCGTTGCGTATCACCAGCCTGCCGCGCTTTGTAAGCGCCGTGCCGTTCCGCGCTATGCGTGTCTGCAGCACGCAGTCGAACATATCGACGCCGCGCGCCACGCCGTCTATTATAAAATCAAAAGTGCCAACGCCCATCAGGTACCTTGGCTTATTTGAAGGCAGCAGCGGCACTACGACGTCGAGCATTTCGTTCATCGTTGCCTTTGGCTCGCCGACGCTTAAGCCCCCTATGCCGTTGCCGGGAAAGTCCATAGCCGCAATGGCTTTCGCGCTCTCTATGCGCAGATCGGCAAATGTGCCTCCCTGCACTATGCCGAACAGCGCCTGGTCTTCCCGAGTCTTTGCGGCCTTGCAGCGCTCCGCCCACCTGTTCGTACGCTCCATCGCGGCGGCGACGCGGTTGTATTCCGCGGGGAATTCAACGCATTCGTCGAACGCCATTATTATATCGGCGCCCAGCGCCTGCTCTATCTCCATAACCTTTTCGGGGGTAAACAGATGCTTTGAGCCGTCAAGGTGCGACGAGAAATGTACGCCCTCTTCGGATATCTTCCTCAAAGCGCCCAGCGAAAAAACCTGAAAACCGCCGCTGTCGGTAAGTATGGGCCTGTCCCAGCACATGAACTTATGAAGCCCTCCGGCCTCTTTTACAAGCTCATGCCCCGGCCTCATATAAAGGTGATATGTGTTTGAAAGTATTATCTCCGCACCCGCTTCCTTTACCTGCTCGGGCGTAAGCGCCTTTACTGTAGCCTGCGTGCCCACCGGCATATATACGGGCGTTTCAATGCTGCCGTGAGGCGTATCTATGCGGCCTCTGCGCGCCAGCGTGTCGCTGCACGTCTTGGTTAATGTAAAATGTATGGACATCGTTCCTCCGTAGCTGCGTTTGCATTATTATGGCGCCCATAACGCGCTAATGCAGTTTTTACATTATACCATATCCCGTGAACGCCGCAACATCTATGCATTTATAAATGCTACGAAGAAAGCATATTCTTTGATTGTCAGTCTGCGTATATAGAGCGCAATATTGGTATTACATAATGGCTGCCTTCCCTGCCCTTTACGTCCTCTATCATCGCCACGGCAAGGCACTGCTTCGCGTTTTTGTCAGCGGGGTAAACAATGAACCACCCAAGCTCCGTGCCTTCCTTATCGTCCTTTGATTTTTTTATCTCGGCAGTGCCTGTCTTTCCTGCGTAACTCGCGCCGTCTATCCTGAACGAATGGCCGGTGCCGTCCGGGTTTTCAATAACCTTCACCATAGCGCTTTTAACGGCGCTTACCGCACCTTCCGTAAACACGTTTTCCTTCCAGACAGTCGGGGTTTTGCCCTTTTCGAGGTAAGGCGCCATCATATCGCCGCCGTTTAAAAACGCAGAATAAATCGAAGCCATATGTACGGGATTTACCTCCACCCTGCCTTGCCCGAAGCCGCTGTTAGCAACGTCTATCTCGTCCGCAAACTTAAGGTCCGTGCCAAAATAGGAACGGCCGAGGCCGAATTCAAACGGCACGTCTTCGCCGAAGCCTATGCTTTTAAGTCCGTCTGCAAGCGCGCTGCCGCCAATTTTCAGAGCGGCTTTTGCGAAATATATGTTGTCAGAGTATATAAGCGCGTTTGTAACGTTTGCCGCGCCTATGTATTGCTTCAGCGTGGATATGCTGTACTCCTTCCAGCTTTCTTTCTTCCACGTCTTTCCGCTGGGCCCGAAGTCCTCTTCTGCCGTAAACGCGCCGCCGCTGAGCCCGAGCGCCGCTATAATCGGCTTAATTGACGAGCCCGGCGCGTACGTCGCTTTAAAGCGGTTATACATGGGACGCGTTTGTTCGTTGTTGTATTCGTTCCACCGCTCCTCCGTCAGTCCCAGTATAAAATCGTTGGGGTCGTAAGACGGCGTGCTTACAAGCGCGAGTACCTCTCCGGTCTTCGGGTCCATAACGACCGCGGTTCCCTTGTCGTTCTTCATCTGCTCATACAGTTTGGCCTGCAGCCCGGAGTCTATCGTGAGCGTTACGTTTTCTCCGTTGCGTTCCTCGATGGTTGCGAGCACCTGCTTTTCGTTGCCGTCCTTGTCCGCTATGTATATCTTACAGCCGTCAACGCCGCGTAAGCGCTCTTCGAGTAGCTTTTCCATGCCCACCTTGCCTATCAGGCTGTCGGCCTTATACCCTTCGCCGGGATGCTCGTCCAACTCTTCTTTAGTGATGCTGCGTATGTAACCGGTAAGAGCCGCGGCGGCAGGGCCGAGTTTATACACTCTGTCCTGCACGGTATTGAGCCCTGTTCCCTTTATAGCCAGCAGCTGCGCCTTTTTCTCCTCGTCGGTATACGATATGTTTCTGAGCGGAACAAAAAGGTCGTCTTTCACCCATTTTTCGGACAGCTTGGCGTTTATGTCTTCCACAGTCATTCCGAGTATCTGAGCCACTGTGGCGATATCTGCCTCGCGCGTTTCTGGGTTCATCTTTCCGGGTACAAAGCCTACCGAATATACGTCGGCCTTACCCACTATAAGTTCCTCATGCCTGTCGAGTATGCTTCCGCGCTCGCCTTTAAGAGTTTTTACGCGCACCTTATCGTCGTCGTTAAGGCCGGGGAATATTATGTTGGAGCTCCATTCGAGCTTATATACGCCGTCATACTCCCCGAACTCCGCCGTGTTGGGGAATTTGATCTGCCCCGCCTGCGTCTCCATCGACGTCATGTATTTGACCACATTTCCGTCACTCGTTACGTCGGATATTGTTATGTTCTTTGCATCTATGCCCTCGTATATGTTTTTATTGCGCTTTATGAATTCGTCTTTGGACATCGTGCTGTTTTCACTGATGTAACTGTACATGCGTTCATAGTCCCTGTCGTTAATTGCGGACATATACGCCTTTAAAATATCCTCCGAGCTGACCGGCTCGGCTGAAGTCGGCTCGGCTGTTGACACTGGGTTTGCGCACGCAGCCGAGACGATTATCAATACAGCTATAATTAAACACAATATAAAACGTTTCTTATCCAACTCGAATTCTCCGTTTCATCTGACAGAATGATTCTATTTACCATTTATTATATCTTATATATCTTTTGTACTCAAATACAAAATGTGATATCCTTTGTGAATATTTGCATGAAAATTACAAAGCCATACCTTTTATTTCACTCTTGTTCATTCGATACGGCTTAAACTGGATAGTATTGTATTTTTTCGGGATTATAATATGAGCATGGCGTCACCGAAGCTGAAGAAGCGGTATCTTAGCTCAACCGCCTGCCTATACAGCTCGAGCACCTTTTCTCTTCCTGCGAACGCCGAAACGAGCATGAGCAGCGTAGATTCCGGCAAATGGAAGTTGGTTATCATAGCGTCCACAGCTTTAAATCTGTAACCGGGAGTTATGAATATGCCGGTGTTACCGCTGCCCGCGTGAATTGTTCCGCTTTCATCGGAAACCGTCTCGAGCGTGCGCACGCTCGTCGTGCCTACGGCTATTATCCTTCCGCCCTTCTTGCGAGCTCCGTTTATCAAAGAGGCCGCGTTTTCGGATACCGAATAGTATTCTTCGTGCATTATATGGTCTTCTACGTTTTCCGATTTGACTGGCCGGAACGTACCCAAGCCTACGTGCAGCAGCAGACGCGCTATGCTTACTCCGCTTTCTTCTATGCTTTTAAGCAGCTTGGGCGTAAAATGCAGCCCCGCGGTGGGCGCGGCAGCCGAGCCCTGTTCTTTGGCGTACACTGTCTGATACCGCGTCTTGTCGGCAAGCTTCTCATGTATGTATGGAGGCAGAGGCATTTCTCCCAGCTCGTCGAGTATCTTTTCAAACACCCCGTCGTATAAAAAGCATACTTCCGTGACCCCTTCCTGCTTCTTTTCAAGTATCTTTGCCGAAAGCTTACCCGAAAAATCCACAGTGTCGCCGATCTTTAGCTTTCTGCCCGGCTTCATTATTACGTCCCAATTTGTAAGCGACAAGCGTTTAAGAAGCAAGAATTCGCACGCGCGCCCATCGCGTTTTTCTCCGTACAGCCTTGCGGGTATTACTTTCGTCTCGTTTATTACGAGCACGTCTTCGGGTTTTAAGTATTCCGTTATGTCGGAAAACACCTTGTGCTGCACTTCGCCGGTTTTCCTGTTGTAAACAAAAAGCCTTGACTTGTCGCGCTCGGCAATAGGCGTCTGCGCTATAAGGCTTTCGTCAAGGTCGTAATAAAAATCGCTTGTCTTCAACTATTCCTCCGTTAAACAACCAAAAAGCCTCACGGCTTTTTGGGGACCCCGTTTTTTCACCTCGAAAAACTTACGGTTTTTCTTCGATATCCAGCTTAAGCTGTTGCGTATCGCAGTTGTAAGCATAGCCCATATGCGTGTATGCAAGCTTTGTAGCCACCCTTCCCCTCGGCGTCTTGTTTATAAAGCCCAGCTGTATCAGATACGGCTCGTATACGTCCTCTATTGTCACCCGCTCCTCGTTGGTCGCCGCGCATAGCGTATCAAGCCCCACCGGTCCGCCTCCGAACTTCAGCATTATAGTATCCAGTATGTTCTTGTCTACGCCGTCGAGGCCAATCTCGTCCACTTCAAGCATCTCAAGCGCATGCCGCGCGGCTTCCAGCGTTATCTCCCCGTTGCCTTGTATTTCCGCAAAGTCGCGTATGCGCTTTAGCAGCCTGTTAGCAACCCTCGGCGTTCCACGCGAGCGCGAAGCTATCTCAAGCGCAGCGTCGTCTTTAACAGGCACTCCGAGTATTCCGGCGGAGCGCTTAATAATTCGCGAGAGCTCTTCGGGCGTATACATCTGAAGCCGGTGTATAACGCCGAACCTGTCGCGCAGCGGCGACGTGAGCATTCCGGCTCTCGTTGTCGCGCCCACGAGCGTAAATTTGGGCAGATCGAGCCTTAAAGTCCTCGCGGACGGGCCTTTTCCTATTATTATATCCAGAGAAAAGTCTTCCATAGCGGGATAGAGCACTTCTTCCACGCTGCTGGAGAGCCTGTGCACTTCGTCTATGAACAGTACGTCGCCTTTGTTAAGGTTAGTAAGTATAGAAGCGAGGTCTCCCGGGCGCTCTATCGCGGGCCCTGAAGTCACGCGTATGTTAACACCCATTTCGGCGGCGATAATAAATGCGAGAGTAGTTTTGCCAAGCCCCGGAGGCCCGTAAAGCAGCACGTGGTCAAGCGGCTCGCCGCGCTGTTTGGCGGCTGCCATAAAGACTTTAAGATTTTCCTTCGCTTTTTCCTGCCCCACATACTCGTCGAGCGTCCTGGGACGCAGCGAATAATCCGTAGCAGCTTCCGCTTCGTTAAGCTCTGCGGAAACTATCCTTCCCTCTTCCGTCATGCCGCCTCCTTTAAGCGCCCATGCGCTTCAATGCCATCAGTATTATGTCTTCCGCCGTGTCGCCGAGGTTTTTTACGGACGATACAGCGCGTATAGCTTCTGCCCTGTTGTAACCTAGCGCTACGAGCGCGCTTACCGCTTCGGCTTCTTTATCCATGGCAACATCGGCAGCGCCGCCGTCTTCCGCCATACCAGCGGCAGACAACTTGCCCGCGAGGTCTATTATTATCCTTTGGGCGGTTTTCTTGCCTACGCCGCTTATCTTTTCAAAAGCGCGTTCGTCCGAAGTTATTACCGCCGCCGCAATATCGCTTACCTTCATCGCGGAAAGTATCGAAAGCGCGACTTTCGGCCCTATGCCCGAAACGCCTGTAAGCTTAATAAAAAGCTCCTTCTCTTCAGGCGTTGTAAAGCCGTACAGCGTGTGCGCGTCTTCCCTCACTACAAAGTGGCAGTAAAGCTTAGACTTCTCTCCAGCCTTTATATGAAGCAGAGACTGAGCGGTAGTGTTTATGTGGTAACCTACGCCGCCGGCTTCCACCACCGCGTAATCCTTTCCCGTTTCGACTACTTCGCCCCTGATATAATCGTACATATAAGAGCTCCTTACTTTATCCTGAAGTTTTCCGCGAACCTGCAGCTGTGCGCGTGGCATATTGCGCATGCCACGGCGTCCGCGGCGTCGTCCGGCTTTATTACGTCGCCAAGTCCCAAAAGCAGCCTCACCATCTCCTGCACCTGCTTTTTGTCCGCTCTGCCGTAACCTGCGACGGCCTGCTTTATCTGAATAGGAGTATATTCGTAAAGCCCGGCTCCCGAATCAAAAGCGGCAGCCATCGCCGCGCCACGCGCCTGAGCCACCTGTATTACCGTCTTTAGGTTCTTACCGGAAAACAGTTCTTCAAACGCCACGCAATCGGGTTCGTATTTTAAAAGCAGCTGCTTGATATTCGTATATATCGATGAAAGGCGCTTCGGGAACGGCACGCCTGCCTCCGTAATGATAACGCCGCATTCTAAAAGCGTTACTTTGTCGTTATTTGAATCTATTACCCCGTAACCCATAAGCGCCAGCCCCGGGTCTATTCCGAGTATCTTCATAAAAAAAGCGCAGCCTTTCACGTATCGCGCGTCTCTCTTAGCCTTACCTTGCATTGCTTCGCTAAAACGGCGAGGAGCCCCTGATACGTTTAACTAAATCTACTCATATAACTATAATTGCACTGAGTAACGTTGTCAAACAGAGAAACTCAGCTCCGGCCATGCCGCCGTAAAGCCTTAAGATTATTTACTGTGGAAATAAACAAAAGCCTCCGTAATTGCGGAAGCTTTTGTATCAGCTTACATTACCAGCCCTAAAAGCCGCATGACTTTTAAGTATTATTGTTTTAAGCATTAAGTTTATTCTTTGCGACGTTTACCATCCCGGCAAATGCGGTTTTATCGTTAACAGCCATGTCCGCAAGTATCTTCCTGTTTACCTGCACTCCGGCTAGTTTTAAACCGTTTATAAGACGTGAATAGCTTATGCCGTTTACCCTCGCTTCGGCGTTTATCCTTGTAATCCAAAGGCTTCTGAAATCCCTTTTCTTAAGCTTTCTTCCGACATAAGCGTACCTTAAGGATTTCATTACGGCCTGGTTAGCCGCTTTAAATTGCTTTGACTTGGCTCCGTAATAACCTTTTGCGAGCTTTAATATCTTCTTGTGTTTTTTACGGGCGTTTATTGCCCCTTTTACTCTTGCCATTTTCGCTACCTCCTGAAAGTCTACTTATAAGGGATCAGCTGTTTAATGCTTTTCTCTTCAGCAGCATCCACATATGTTCCCTGCCTCAAATTCCTCTTGCGCTTTGTGCTTTTTTTGTTGAGGATGTGTCTTTTGTAAGCTTTTGCTCTTTTTATTTTGCCGCTCTTAGTAAGAGAAAACCTTTTCGCGGCGCCCCTGTGAGTCTTGATTTTTGGCATCCTTTTTGTACCCTCCTCGTTAGTTCTTTGGTGCTAATATCATAAACATATTTCTGCCTTCGATTTTTGCCTGTTTCTCTATTGAAGCGTTTTCCTGTACCATAGCAAAGAATTCGTTCATTACCAGCATGCCCTGCTCAGTATGAGCCATTTGCCTTCCCCTGAAGCGTATTGAGACCTTCACTTTATCTCCGGCCTTTAAAAACTTTGATACATTTTTCGCTTTAACCTCGAGGTCATGCTTATCAATTGTCGCAGAAAGCCTCATCTCTTTCATTTCAATGATCTTTTGGTTTTTCTTCGCTTCCCGCTGCTTTTTGGCCTGCTCGAATCTGAATTTACCGTAATCCATTATCTTGCACACCGGCGGATTCGCGTTTGGTGAAACCTTCACAAGATCAAGACCCTTTTGTTCCGCAATCTCCATCGCCTCACGCGCAGACATAACGCCTAACTGCTGACCGTCGTCCGACACAACGCGGACGTTCCTGTCGCGTATCTGCTCGTTAATCTGATGTTCAGTTGCTATAGTAAACACCTCCATAATTATTTATGCGCATATTAGCGCATTTTGGAACGGCTTAAGCGTTCCTAAGCAAATAAAAAAACGGGCAGACTACCCGCTATAAACAAACTATTTTGCTTACGCTTACCATACCTGGCTCATGCCGGCAGGTGAGAAACGGGCAGTCTCTACTTTCAAGCAGAAGAATAATAGCACAACTTTATACCGATGTCAACAAAATTGACAATATGTATTATCCTTTATTTTCTTTCCTTTCTATAAACTCAAGAAGGCAGCTCCGTCAACAGCTTTTACCTGCAAGGTACCCTGTGGAAAAAGATATCTGAAGGTTATATCCGCCGGTCAGCGCGTCGACGTCAATAACCTCTCCTGCGAAATATAGGCCGCCGCACAGCTTGCTTTGCATAGTAGACGAGTCTATCTCCTTTACGCTCACTCCGCCGCGCGTTATTACGGCTTCCTCTATAGGCCGCTTTGCCTTCACGCCAAGCTCTAAGCCTTTTAGCGCGCGCGCAAGCTTTAAGCGCTCCTCTTTTGTTATAGAATGTGCCTTCTTGTCGGGGCTTATGCCGGTAACGCCTGCAAAATACGATATAAGCTTTGCAGGCAGCAGCCCACTAAGCACATTATCAAAGTTCTTATTCGACTTTTCCCGCAAGTCTTTAAGCAGCCTTGCGTCCAGCGTTTTATCGTCGAGCGCGGGTTTTAAGTCGATAATTAACTTGTATTGCCTTGAGTCCTGCATATATGCGCTTGCGGACAGCACCAGCGGCCCGGAAATGCCCGTATGAGTAAACAGCAGCTCACCCAACTCTTTAAAAACGGGCTTGCCGCCGTCTGTAAGCGTTAACGATACGTTTTTCAGCGTAAGCCCAGCTAAAGAGCGCACGTCCTCCTCCGTATCCACTCCTACAAGCGAAGCGGCTGGCTCTATTATAGTATGTCCAGCCTGCCTCGCAAAGAAGTATCCGTCGCCGGTTGATCCTGTGGACGGATAAGACAGCCCGCCGGTTGCAACAATAACGCTGTCATAAGAAAGCTCCTGACCGTCCAGCTTTATACCCGCTACTCTTTTATCCTTAATAATGAGCCCCTGAACCTTTGAGCCGAAATGCACGTTTACGCCAGTGCTGGCAACAACCTTTGAGAGCGCCTTTATTACGTCGCTTGATTTGTCGGATACGGGAAACACGCGGCCTCCACGCTCCACTTTCGTTTCAAGCCCGAATTTCTTAAGCATGTCAAGTAGTTCTGCGTTATCGAACGTATACAGCGCGCTGTACAAAAATACGCCGTTGGATACGACGTTATCGAAAAAATCTTCTATTGGCGCGGCATTAGTTATGTTGCAGCGCCCCTTGCCGGTAAGATAGAGCTTTTTGCCCAGCTTTTCATTCCTCTCGTAAAGGTCGGTGCTTTTACCGGCGGTTGCCGCCGCGTAAGCGGCCATTATGCCCGCGGGGCCGCCTCCTATTACGCAGACGCGTTTCATCTAGCTTTCATCCCTGCCCGTATATACTTCGTGCTTATGCCAGAGGTCTTCCAGCATCTCGAAGTTTTGCCTAAGGCCATCCTTTCTGCGCATTCCTACCACGAGTATCAGCGCGTTTATAACGCTTAAAGGTGCTACGAGCGAATCCACGAACAGGTTCATATCCGAATTTACATACAGACAATGGTCAGCAATCTTCGCGAGCGGAGCATGGTCGTTGTCCGTTATCGCGATGAGCTTGGCGCCGTTATTCTTTGCAAACACAGCGCCTTCCACCGTTCTTGAAGAATACCTCGGAAAGCTAATGCCTATAACCAAATCGCCTTCAGAAGCATGCACGAGCTGTCCGAACACGTCGCCTATGCCGGATATCACGAGCGTAGCCGAGTCGATGATGTAGTTCAAATAATACCAGAAGAACTGCGCTAGCGGCTCGCTTGAGCGAAGCCCCATAATATACACCCTTTTCGCCGCGAGTATGGAATCCGCAACTTTCTCGACCATATCGTAGTCAAGCACTTCCCTGACGTGGCGCAGGCTTGCTATATCGTTGCGCAGCGACCAGCGCGCAAGCTCCTCCTCCGCCATGTCGGACCCTAGCCCCATACGCTGCACGTTTGTCAATTTGTTTTTAATAAGCTCCTGAAGCTTCTTCTGAAGCTCCGGGTATCCTTCAAAACCGAGCGCGCACGCGAACCTTACTACTGTGGACTCGCTTACGCCTACAGTGTCGCCGAGCCGTGATGCGGTAATAAACGCGGCGTTGTCATAGTGGTCGATAATATATGACGCTATGGCTCTGTGGCCCTTGCTCATCGAGTTTCTATTCTCTTTAATGATTTTTAATATATCCCCGTCTTGCATAAAACCACCTCCGTTAAACAGCGTATAAGAAACGCATTTGCGATAATTATTACACATTCCTATAAGCAGGACATGCAACCTTATTTTAAAGTATACCACATTATTCGGAAAAATGAAATTTTAATTTTGAAATCATGCAAATAAGGGACTGCATCTGCCCGTTGTCCGTTAGGTCATATTTAAGAGGTGTAAGCGAAGCGTAGCCGTCGCGCACGGCGCAGACGTCCGTATCGTCGCTGCCGCAGCTTTTTATAAGCTCTCCGGCCATCCAGATATATTCGTTGCCCCGCGGGTCATGCCTTACGTCCACCGAGTCCTCATATATCGTCCTTCCCTGGCGCGTAACCTTTACGCCTTTCAGCTCGCCTGTAGGCAGATCGGGCACATTAAGATTATAAAGCACGCCGTCCGGCTGGGAATCAACGACGCCGCCATCGATTATATCCAGCGCAAGCTGTGCCGCCGTTTCAAGGTGTTTGGGGTAAAACGACGCTATGGATACAGCCATCGCGCGATAGCCCATTATAACGGCGTCCAGCGCCGCGGAAACCGTTCCGGAATACAATACATCAGAACCCATGTTGGCGCCGTGGTTTATGCCCGACACAACCAGGTCTACGCCCGATTGCATTATGTGAGTTATACCTATCTTCGTGCAGTCTACCGGCAGCCCGTCCACTATATAGCAGGGTATCCCTTCCAGCCCCGAAGGCGCAACCTTTGAAACCCGAAGAGGCCTATTAAGCGTTATCGAATGAGCCGAAGCGCTTCGCTCGGAATCGGGCGCTACCACCGTTATGTCATGCCTTTGCTTAAGCTTTCCGGCAAGCGCTTTTATACCGTCTGCATGTATGCCGTCGTCGTTGACAATTAAAATACGCATATTTACCCCCAATGGATTATTCTACAGCAGGCAAATATGCGTGTCAACGAGGTTATATGTTTAATTCCATAATTTCTCAAGCAAACAGCCACCATACAAAGATGCGTTTCAGTGAATTTCTGTAGTCAAGCACGTCTATATCCTGCTTTATAATGGCGTCTACACGTCCTATCTCCTTTCCGTCAAGCAATATGCGAAGGTATCCTACGGTGTCGCCTTCTTTAAGCGGAGCCGTTACGTTTTCCAGCAGCACGAGCTCTTTTTCCAGCGCGTTTTCCTTGCCCTTTTCTACAAGAGCGGAGAAATTCTCTTTGGCGTATACGTCCACATACGGCGAAGTTCCGCCCGCTACCTGAAGGTTTTTGGCAAGCGTCTGGCCTTCGGTAACCAGCGTTTTTGCCGTAAAGCCCGCGTATGCGTAATCAAACGCTTTACCGGCCTCGTCAAACCGCGTAGAGCTGTTGGGAGAGCCCAGCGAAACGAATATATACCTTCCTCCTCCGCGCTTTACCGTCGCCGCGATGCAATACCCCGCCGTCTGCGAGGAGCCTGTGCATATGCCGTCGCAGCCCGCGTAATACTTTACAAGCCTGTTTGTGTTAACCATCTCGGTTTCGCGGCCGTCGGGATGCTTGTAGTTCTCCATCCAGATGTTGCTCCAGTTCCTTATCAGGTCGTACTTTACGAGTTCGCGGCAAATGGCGCTTATATCGCGCGCGCTCATCGTCTGCCCTTCGGCTTCAAGGCCGGTAGAGTTTTTAAAGTTCTGCGCTATGCCCATCACTTCCGCTTTCTTGTTCATCATCTCAACGAAAGCTTGTTCGCTGCCTGCGATTTTTTCTGCCAGCGCTGCGGTCGCGTCGTTGGCGCTGCATACAGTAACGGCTTTTAAAAGATTTTCGACGCTGTGCGTAGTATTGGCGTCTAAAAACACCTGCGTGCCGCCTTTTGCGGCCGCCTCCCTGCTTATCGTTACAGTGTCATTTAGCGAGAGCCTTCCGCTTTTTTCGGCTTCGCAGAACAGCAGCAGCGACATAGTCTTAATAAGGCTTGCGCACGGAAGCTGCGTGTCGGCGTCCTTTTCAAGCAGAACATTGCCCGAGCCCGCGTCTATCAATATATAGCTTTTTGCTTGCGAAGTAAGCGTTTCGGCATGCGCTGTATTTGAAAATGAGAATAGTATAATGATAGCCAGCAACAAAACAACTGTTTTTTTCATAAGAATAACCACCTTTCGCTCCATATCGTTCCCAAAACCAAATTAAGTTTTTGGGCTGTCAATGTTAGTTTTTCCTGCGCAAAAACGATTATTCTGTAATCATTACCCTTGCCGTTTCTTTAGACTTTGGGATAAAAAAAGAAGCTTTTTCAGCTTCCCCTTATAAGTCATTCCGAACGCAAGTGAGGAATCTTAAACAATCTGTTTCTTTAAGATTCTTCAGTCGCTGCGCTCCTTCTGAATGACAAAAGATACTTTATCGTCAACTTTGATAGAAGCTTTTTCAGCTTCCCCTCATATGTCATTCCGAACGCAAGTGAGGAATCTTTTAATTTAACACATAAAGATTCTTCAGTCGCTGCGCTCCTTCTGAATGACAAAAGATACTTTGTCGTCCCAGAAAACATTGTTATTTGGTCGATATTCATTCGGCCTGGCGCTTAATAAAACCGTCTATCAGCTTTTTGATGTTGTCGGCCGCAATCTTTCCCGTCTCCATCACTTCTTCGTGGGAGAGCGGCTGATCGAGTATGCCGGCAGCCATGTTGGTTATGCACGACATTGCCGCCGAAGAAACGCCCGCGTGCGCCGCAGCGGTTATTTCCGGCACGGACGACATGCCCACGGCGTCGGCGCCTAAAATGCGCAGCGCCTTGATTTCGGCGGGTGTCTCAAACGACGGGCCTTTCATCATCGCGTACACGCCCGTCTTTACATCGATGCCGTTTTCCTTCGCCGCGTCTTTAAGCGCGCTTATAAGCTTTTTGTCGTACGCGTAGCTCATATCGGGAAAGCGCGGCCCAAACTCGTCTATATTAGGCCCTGCAAGGGGATTTAAAAACGTAAAGTTGATATGGTCCTCTATTATCATTATGTCGCCGGGTTTAAAGCTTGTGTTTACTCCGCCCGCCGCGTTGGTTATAAGCAGCTTCTTTACTCCAAGCTTAATAAGCGCGCGCAGCGGTATTACCGTCTCCTCCGGCGTATAGCCTTCATAGCAGTGAAAACGGCCCTGCATGCATACGATATTTACGCCGTATTTTTGCCCGAACACTAGTTGCCCCGCGTGGCCTGGTACGGTGGAAACGGGAAACCCCGGTATGTCTTTATATGGTATTGTCTGCGCACTGGTCACCGTGTCCGCGTATCCGCCAAGCCCGCTGCCCAGCACCACGCAGACTTCCGGCGTGTTGCTTGTCCTTTGTTTTAACGAGTTGTATGCGCTGTATATCCTTTCAACAGTCATGTCTTTCATCCTTTCGTTATATCGCTGAGGAACGATTTGCCCACAGTCCATTTTACGCTGAAAAACTCGGCAGCCGTAGCCGCGATGTCCGCAAACGAGCTGCGCGTTCCAATGTCTACTCCCTTTCTTACGCCCGCTCCGTAAACAAGTATCGGTATGTACTCGCGCGAGTGGTCGGTGCTCTGCGTCGTCGGGTCGCAGCCATGATCCGCCGTAAATACTATTATGTCGTCTGGCCCCAGCGTTTCAAGCATTTCCGGCACCCGCTTATCAAGAGCTTCTAGCGCCTTCCTGTAGCCTTCCACGTCGTTGCGGTGGCCGTAAAGCATATCGAAATCCACAAGATTGGTAAACACAAGGCCGTCAAAATCCTGCTTCATAAACTCTATCGTAGCCGTTACGCCGCTGTCGTTGTCCGTCGTATGACTTTTCTTTGTAAGCCCTACATTTGCGAATATGTCCTCTATCTTGCCTACTCCCGCCACCTCGTACTCCGCGCTTTTAAGCGTGGTGAGTATCGTCTCTCCGGGCGGCTCGAAAGAAAAATCGCGCCTGTTCTTCGTCCTTACATAATTGCCTTCTTCTCCGATAAACGGGCGGGCAATTACGCGCCCTACGCCGAGGTCTCCGGTTAGCATCTCCCTTGCTTTTTCGCATATGTCGTAAAGCTCGGGGAGTGGCACCACGTCTTCATGCGCGGCTATCTGGAACACGCTGTCCGCCGAAGTATACACAATAAGCGCGCCCGAATCCACGTGCTGCTTTCCCAGCTCCTTTATTATCTCAGTGCCCGAAGCCGGGTAGTTGCCTATCGTTGCGCGCCCAACGGCCTGCTCGAACCGCTCCATGAAATCCTTCGGAAAGCCGTGCGGGAACACAGGAAACGGCTTTTCCATCACCAGCCCCGCTATCTCAAAATGTCCTCCCGTGGTATCTTTGCCCGGAAACACTTCCATTGCCCTGCCGTAAGAGCCTATTACGTCTTTTTGCGGAAGCCCGTCCACAAGGCGGCACATGCCGAGCGCTGCAAGGTTGTCAAGGCTTATGCCTTCCGAGCGCTCTATTATATGCCCTAAAGTATTCGAGCCCTCGTCGCCGAACTTCGCGGCGTCGGGCAGTGCGCCTATGCCTACGCTGTCCATAACGACAATAACGAATTTAGCCATTAAGCACTCTCCATAGTTTGATATGGCTTATTATACCACAAAAACAGCCCGGAAATATATTATTCGGACTGTTTTCCCGTAATGTATTCTATTTCGCTTTTTGTGAATACCGCTTTTGAAAGAAGCTCGGGGCGGCGCCGTGCCGTTTCGAGTATCGACATGCGCCTCTGATATGCGCTTACATTGGCGTGGTGGCCTGATAACAGCACCTCGGGAACGCTTAAACCTTCAAACTCAGGCGGCCGCGTATATTGCGGGTGCTCAAGCAACACGTCGGAGAACGACTCATACGACGCGGACTCGCTGTTTCCTAGAACGCCGTCCACATGGCGTATGCAAGAATCGATAAGCGCCATCGTCGCTATTTCTCCGCCCGTGAGCACGAAGTCACCTATCGAGACTTCCATGTCAATATGCAACTTAAGCACGCGTTCATCCACGCCTTCGTAATGCCCGCACAGTATGTTGATGCACGCGTATTTGCTTAAATCAACGACCAGCCCGTGCTTTAGCTGCCTGCCGCGCGGCGACATGTAGACATTAATATACGGACGCTCGCAGCGCGATTCAACATCGAGAAAGCACGCGTGAACGGGATCAGGTTTAAGCACCATGCCCGACCCGCCGCCGAACGGATAGTCGTCGGCTCTGCGGTGCTTATCTTTGGTATATCCGCGTATATCTATCGCGTTTATGCTGATAAGCCCGGCTTTAATGGCCCTCGACCACATGCTCGAAGTTAGCACGGATTCAAACATTTCGGGGAACAGCGTTAATATGTTATATGTCGTCATATACCGCGACCTCCGCCAATGCGGCGCTATCCACCGTAATAACGCGGGAATCAAGATCGACGTTTTTTATAACGCGCTTTAATGCCGGGAACATGAAGTTTTTCTCTCCTTTTACGACGTATACGTCCGCCGCGCCGTGCTGCAGCACGTCTTCGAGCACTCCCAAATTTCTCCCCGACGTATCGGAAACCTTAAGCCCAATTAGGTCGAATATATAATATTCTCCTTCATCAGGTTCGGGCAGCTCACGTTTATCGATGTACATGTACATGCCGCTTAGGCGCTCGGCGTCGTTTCGCGTGTCGCAGCCCTCTATATGCAGGTACGCAAAAGGAGGCTCAAGACGCAGCGCTTCGAACGCCGCCTTCCTCATTGAGCCTTCCTCGTTTATATACGCGTAACCCCTTTCGCAGAACGCTTCGGGATCATCGGAGAAAATCTCGACTTTAACGTCGCCCTTTATGCCCTGCGCTTTGAGTATCCTTGCAATCTCAATCATGCTCTACGATTTCTACGATATATTTCTTTTTTGACTTCGACGAAGCCGCTTTGACGACGGCGCGTATCGCTTTTGCTATTCTGCCCTGTTTTCCAATGACCTTGCCCATATCGTCGGGAGCAACCGAAAGCTCAATCACATAAGATTTTTCGTTTTCTTTCTGCGTTACGTTGACCTCTTCCGGTTTGTCTACAAGCGACTGCGCAATGTATTTTACAAGCTCTAGCATATAATACTCCAAACTACTTCAGTACGCCGTTTTTCTTGAGCAGCGCCCTTACTGTGTCGGTAGGCTGTGCGCCGTTTTTAATCCAGGTCTGCGCTTTTTCGCCGTCAACGACGCATTTTTTTGACATAGGATCATAGTTGCCTATTTCCTCTATGAATCTGCCGTCTCTCGGCGCTCTTGAGTCAGCAACGACTATCCTGTAAAAAGGTGTCTTTTTTGCGCCTATTCTTTTAAGTCTGATCTTTACCGCCATATTTTCCTCCAAGTTTTATCTTGATTTATTTTAACCACATAAAGCTTTAAGCTTTAAGTGGCTTTTAGCTAGAAAGGCATCTTCATCATGCCGCCCTTGCCGCGCTTCGACATGCTCTTTATCATCTTTGTCATCTGCTCGAACTGCCCGAGAAGCCTGTTTATGTCCTGCACCTGCGTACCGCTGCCTCGCGCTATCCTCTTCTTGCGGCTGCCGCTAATTATAGAAGGGTTCCTGCGCTCTGCTGGCGTCATCGATTTTATTATTGCTTCGGTGCGCGCCATCTGCTTTTCGTCTACCTGCATGCCGGCAAGCTTGTTTCCTCCCGGTATCATAGACAGCATATCGCCCAGGTTGCCCATTTTTTTTAGCTGCCCCATCTGTTCAAGGAAGTCTTCCAGCGTAAACTCCGCTTTACGCAGCTTCTTTTCCAGCGCGGCTGCTTTGTCCATCTCAAAGCTCTGCTCCGCTTTCTCGATAAGTGAGAGCACGTCGCCCATGCCGAGTATGCGGCCAGCCATCCTGTCCGGATGGAAAACCTCTACGTCCTCGAGCTTTTCGCCCACGCCCGCAAACTTTATCGGCTTGCCTGTGACAGCTTTAACGGAGATCGCAGCGCCGCCCCTGGTGTCGCCGTCCAGCTTCGTAATCACTACGCCGTCGAGCTCCAGGTTTTCATTGAAAGCGGCAGCGGCGTTTACGGCGTCCTGTCCTGTCATAGCATCCACCACGAGCAGCTTCTCATGCGGCTTTATAGCCGCGTCCACGCGCTTTAGCTCCTCCATCATTTCGCTGTCTATATGCAGCCTGCCCGCCGTATCGAGTATAAGTATGTCTGCGAGCTTCTTCTGAGCCTCCGCCAACGCCTGCTTCGCTGTAAGCACCGGGTCCTGCTGGCCGCGCTCAAAGAACAAAGCGCCCGCGTTGCCCGCCAATATCTCGAGCTGCTTTATAGCCGCAGGGCGGTATATATCGAGAGCCGCGAGCATTACGGTTTTACCCGTCTTGCCCCACATCTTGGCCAGTTTGCCGCACATAGTGGTTTTGCCCGAACCCTGCAGGCCGCACATCATAACAACGGTGGGCGGGTTTGACGCGAAGTTAACCGGAACTTGCTTTTCGCCCAGCGTTTTTACCATCTCGTCGCGTACTATCTTTATTACCTGCTGTCCGGGGGTAAGGCTTTTTAGCACTTCCTCGCCCACAGCCCTGTCCGTTACATTCTGTATGAAGCTCTTAACAACCTTGAAGTTGACGTCCGCTTCGAGCAGCACGAGCTTTACCTCTCGCATCGCCGCTTTTACGTCCACTTCGGTCAGTTTTCCCCTGTTTGTTATCTTAGAGAATACGTGCTGCAGTTTTTCGGAAAGGCCTTCAAACGCCATTGTCGTTCCCCCATATATCGGAAATCTCGTCTATTATCTCTTTCATTTCATTATCGCCTGCGAGCATGCGGGCTTTTTCAATAGCGACGTTTGTGCGCTGACGCCTTTCACAGAGCCCCAAAGCCTGCTCGAACGATATAAGCTTTTGTCTTGCCTTGCTGATGCCGTCCCGCGACGCCTGCCTTGTCGTGCGCTCAATCTCCGCGATCTCGGAAAGCGAGTAATCCTGGTTGTAATACATATCGCACAACCGCAGCTGTTTTTCGGTAAGCAGCCCCGAATACACATCGAGCAGCATCACGGTTTCAAGATCCTTCTCCACTCCGGCCCACCTGTAAACAAAAATAAAAGCTGTAAAGCTAATTTACTTCACAGCTATTTTAATTTAAATTTAATCTGTTGTCAACAGCGTTTATTCCAAAAGATTCGCCGCGAACGCTTCCGCGTCGAACGGCTGCAGGTCTTCCATGCCTTCGCCGACGCCTAAGAACACTACGGGCAAATTCAGCTCTGCGGATATCGCGCATACTATGCCGCCCTTGGCGGTGCCGTCTATCTTAGTAAGTATTATGCCCGAAAGATCCGCAACCTGCCTGAATTCCCTCGCCTGCGCTATTGCGTTCTGCCCGGTTGTCGCGTCTATAACGAGGTATGTGCGCTTTTCGGCTTCGCCGTACGACTTGTCTATTACCCTGTTTATCTTTTCAAGCTCGTTCATAAGGTTCTTCTTGTTGTGTAGGCGACCCGCGGTGTCGCAGATAAGCAGGTCAATGCCCCTGTGCTTTACGGAATCTATCGCGTCATATACTACCGCCGCGGGGTCCGCCCCTTCGCCGTATTTTATCACCTTAGCGCCCGAACGTTCGCCCCACTTGGAAAGCTGCTCGGCAGCAGCGGCGCGGAAAGTATCGGCAGCCGCAAGGTATACGCTTTTGCCCTGCGATATATAATAATGCGACATCTTGCCTATCGCGGTAGTCTTGCCCACGCCGTTCACGCCCACCACGAGCATAACGCACGGGAAAGAAGGCTCGGGAAGGTCAAACGTCAAAAGATCCGTTATTAGGCCTTTAAGCAGCTCTTTTACGCTTGACGTCTCCGTAATCTTGCTGTCCTTTACTTCTTTGCGCAGCCACTCCATTATTTTACCTGTTGCTTCCACGCCTATGTCGCAGAGTATCAGCGTCTCTTCGAGCTCTTCGTAAAACTCCTCGTCTATCTTCTTAAACGTGGCGATTATGCCGCCCACTTTTGAGGATATATTATCGCGGGTCTTTTTAAGCCCGCCCTTTATCTTGTCAAATATACTGTTATTCATGCATTCTCCGCCTTTTAACCGCCCAAAGTACGCGGTACCTTAGTCAAGCCGCACGGAAAGCAGCTTGGAAACGCCTTTCTCCTCCATAGCGAAGCCGTAAAGGCTGTCGCATATTACCATCGTGGGCTTTTTATGCGTAATCACTATGAACTGCATCTTCTGCGCATATTTCTGCAGATAATCCGCGAGCTTATACACGTTGGCGTCGTCGAGCGCCGCGTCAATCTCGTCGAGTATGCACACTGGCGACGGGTTTATTTTAAGCAGCGCAAAAAGCAGCGCTATTGCGGTAAGCGCCTTCTCGCCGCCCGAGAGCAGCGATATCTTCTGCAGCTTCTTGCCCGGAGGCTCCGCTATTATTTCTATGCCGCACTCCATAATATCCTCATCGTCCTCGAGCACCAGACGCGCGCTTCCGCCGCTGAAAAGCTCCTGAAACGTCTGGTTGAAGTACCTGTTAATCTGCTCGAAGCTCGTTTTAAACGTCTTTTTCATCTCATCGACCAGCGAAGCAATCAGCTTGCGCAGGTCTTCTTCGGCGACGATAAGATCGTCCTTTTGCGTGGTCAGCGTTTCCATGCGTTGTTTTAACTCAGCGTAATCTTCTATCGCGTTTGGGTTTACGCTGCCCATTTCCCTTATCTTTTCCCTTATCTGCTCCGCTTCATTCTGCGCTTCCGATATGTTGATATTCTCCCGTTCGGGAAGCGCGTTGGCATATGTAAGCCTGTAAGTATCCCAGAGCTTGTTCTGCGCGTCCTGTATGCTTGTTTCCGCCTTTTCAACGTTGAAATCAGTACGCATCAGCTTTTCGCCCAAGTCGCTTATTTCCTTGCGCAGCGAGATAATTGATTCGTCCTTCTGCACAAGCGCTCTATTTAGGCTTTCCCTTTCGCCCGATATATGGCTTTGGCTTTTTCTTATCTGCTCCGTTGCCAAAGTTTTTTGCTTGTAAAGCATTTCAAGCTGCTGCCTTAATTTTATAAGGTTTTCCTTGCTCTCGGCGTTAAGCTCGAGCGTTTTGCTTTTCACCGCCTTTGATTTGTCAAGTTCCAGCTTTTCACGCTCTATGCGCTCGTTGTCGCTTACCAGCGACGCGCTTTCCCTGTAAAGCTCCGCTATCCTAATATCCGTGTCGTGCAGCAGCTTGCGCTTTTCTTCGACGACGGAAGCGTTCCTGCTGTATTCCTCCTCAAGCCGCTTGCAATCCTCGTCCTTTGCTTCGCTTATATGCTCAAGGTCGCTTCGTAGCGCGTCGTATTCTGTAAGCTGCCCTTCTACCGAGGAAAGATCGCTTTTCAGTTCTTCTATTTGAGCCTTGCATTCGTTCACGGTTTTTTCCGCTTCGGCGGCGGAAGCTTCCGCGGCCTCCAGCTTTTCCCGCACTGCCGACATGTCTACTTCGTTGGCATGAAGCTGCTGGCTCGCGCTCTCTATATCGTCAAGTATCGACTCGTATTCCTTCTGCTTCGCGGCGATAACTGCTTCCGTCTCGGAAATCTTTTTTGACAGCTCCGCTTCGCGTGCCTTTAGCTCTTCCTCTTTTCTGTCGCGCGATATGAGGCCCGATACTTCCCGCTTTGTGCTGCCGCCGGTTATCGCTCCTCCCGGGTTGAATATGTCGCCGTCTATCGTTACCGCACGGAACGAGTAACCGTTCTCGCGCATTACTCTTATAGCGGTGTCGCTGCTGTCGACTATAACCGTGCGCCCGAGCAGGAAGTCGGCAGCCTTTTTCACATCCCCGCCGCACGAAACGAGATCGCTCGCCACGCCGTATATGCCTTTATCTTTCAGCGATTTTCTTTCTTGGTCGCTTAAATAGCGCGGGCGCAGAGCGCTTAACGGAAGGAATGTTACTCTGCCTAAGTCGTTGCTGCGAAGGAACGATATCAGCGACTTAGCGTCGTCTTCGTCGCCTACCACCACATCCTGAAGCGCCTGCCCCAAGGTTATCTCTATCGCGGTTTCGAACTTCTGAGGCACGCTGATTAGGTCTGCAAAAGTGCCTATTATCCTCCGCGCCAAACTGCCGTCCTGTTTTGCCGCGTTCATCAGCCGTTTTACGCTGCCTATATAGCCCTCGTAGCTGTTTTTCATGTCGCCCAGCATGCGCAGCGACGACGTGCAGGCCGCGTGTTCGCGCTTTAAGCCTTCAAGAAGCTTTAGCAGCGCCGCCGATTCTTCCTGCGCTTTGTTCCTTGCGGCAACATATCCATTGTAGCGCTCCCTTACCTCGGAGCTTTTGGCAGCCGAGAGCTCTAATTCGCTTTTCAGCCTTGCTTGCAGCGCCGTATACTCCTCGCGCTGTTTTTCCAGCGACTCTAAGCGCTGCGCCGCTTCGGCCGCCTGCCGCTTTAAGAACTGCTGCTTTTCATTGAGCGCGGAAAGCGCGCTCTTTACGTCGCCTATTTTCTCTATTGCCTTGAGCCTGTCTACCTGCGCGGCTTCAATAAATTTAACCCTGTCCTGATAATCGCCCGTAAGCTTTGCTATCTCATCGCTTATTTGCGAGGCGGTGTTTTTAAGGGTTTTTATCTCATTATCTATATCGCTTATACGATGAGAATTGGCCGCTATGCTTTTATCCAGAGCTCCGCGCTTTGCGGTTAATTCCTTTATTTCCTCCTCAACGCGCCGCGAATCCTTTTCTAGGTTTGCCATACGCTCGTTGCAGAGCTTTATCTCGCCTTCGACGCGCTGCACTTCCGCAAGGCTTACGCTCAGCTTGTCGGAAAGCTCGCTGCCTGCCTTTTCCAGCGTCTTAGCGTTTTCCTGCTCGGCTAAATACAGCTGCTCCAGTTCTTTTAATTCTTCGCGTTTTCTTTCTCGTTCCTCCGAAAGCGACAGCTTTGTCTGCTTCAGCTTTTCTATCCTCTCCTTGCCGGATTCGTAGCTGTGGAGAAAAAGGTTAACCTCTAAGTGTTTAAGCCTCTCGCTGAGGTTTAAGTATTCCATAGCCTCGTCGGCTTGCACTTTCAGCGGTTCGAGCCGCAGCCGCTGCTCTTGGAGTATATCCTCTATGCGTATAAGGTTAAAACGCGTCTTTTCAAGCTTGCGCTCCGCTTCCTCTTTGCGCACGCGGTATTTCATTATGCCCGAAGCTTCTTCAAAAACGCGCCTTCTGTCCACAGAACGCTCGCTTAAAATCTCGTCTATCCTGCCCTGCCCGATTATCGAATAGCCTTCCTTGCCTATGCCCGTGTCGCGGAACATAGAAAGTATATCCTTAAGCCTGCACTTGGCGCCGTTTATGTAATACTCGCCTTCGCCCGAGCTGTAGAGTTTGCGCGTTATCTGTATTTCCGAGAACGCAGAATCCACGCGTTTGTCGCTGTTATCGAATATGAGCGATACTTCGCAGAACGAGCGCGGCTTGCGCGTCTGCGTGCCCGCAAATATGACGTCCTGCATAACGGTTCCCCGAAGCGTTTTAGGGCTCTGTTCTCCCAGCACCCATCTTACCGCGTCGGAAACGTTGCTCTTGCCGCTTCCGTTAGGGCCGACAACTCCCGTTATCGATCCGTTCATGTTTATTACCGTTTTTTCCGGGAACGATTTGAATCCCGACATTTCTATCGACTTCAGAAACAATATTAAAGCCCGCCTTAATAAAGAATTAATAAGCTTAAGAACGCTCTTAACAAACTGCTTAAGACTGTAAATGGTAGTCCTGCAAAAAAAAATCGGCTTAAGCCGAGATGATTTAAGCTTTAGCGTATCTCCACAAATAGTTTTATGGAAGTCCTCGTTACTCCGTCTATTTCGACGTTTGCAAACGCAGGTATTACAACGAGGTCTATCCCCCTTGGCGCCATAAACCCTCTTGTAATCGCTATTGCCTTTATTGCCTGATTGACAGCGCCCGCGCCTACCGCAATGACCTCTGCTTTGTGGTAATCATTTATCATGGCAGCTATGGCGCCTGCAACTGATTTAGGTTGTGATTTTGTCGAAACTCTTAATGGCTCCATAATAACCCCAACTAAAATACATGATGCCTAATTATAGCAAATAATAATTCAGATGTATATATTTATTTATAAAACAGCATCTATCATATTTTTTATCTTGTCTTTGCCAACCACCCCGACGGATTTTTGAACCGCATTTCCGTCCTTGAAAAGTATCAGCGTGGGGATGCTCATCACTCCGAACTTCTGTGCGAGCGCTTCCTGCTCATCTATGTTTATCTTGCCTACCAGTATTTTGCCCTCGTAATTCTGCGCTATCTCGTCAATGACGGGCGACAGCATGCGGCAGGGCGTGCACCATTCCGCCCAGAAATCTACCAGAACAGGTTTGTCGCTTTTAATTACGGTATCGTTGAAGTTCTCGTTCGTTATTTCTGCAATCTTATCTGACATCGCCGTACTCCTTGATCATTTCGTTTCGTTGTCTTTATCCTGTTTCCTGTCCACCATACGGTATACGTTAGTAACAGTCTTATTATATAACGGATACGCCACTTTTAACAGCAAAAAGGACAAAATGGCAAAAATAATTCCGCAAATAGCCATTGTTACGTCCGTATTCGGGAATACTCCCCACACTCCGGACAGCAGCCAGCCGAAAACAACGCCGAGTATCAGCATAATAAGAGGGACTACGTAAGCTATAGCGGAGGCTTTTAATGCCTTTTTCATAGTTATCTCAACGGAAACGTAATCCCCTGCCGACACGTTTAGTTCGTTCTCCATCTCGACCACTATCTCGTTCTGATTCGACAAAAGCCCGCAGGCGCCGCATTTACCGCACGCGGACGTACGGTGAAACTTAACATACGCAGTGTTTCCCTTTATATCCACGACTTCGCCGTATTCAGTCATCTATTCCTCCCGCGCGATATCCCTTATCACTTCTCCGGCCAATGTAAGCCCGCAGAGCCCCGGCATATACGAAACGCTCGATATCGGCTCTCCCGCCGCCGGAGTCAGCATAGCCTTCTCGTCGCAGCAGACACATTTTAGTTTCTCTATATTCCTCTTGCGCAGTTCCCTGCGCATTACTTTTGCAAGCCCGTCGTTCTTTGTTTCCGTTATGTCCGTCACGCGAAATATGCCGCTCGTTCTGTTGCCTGCGCCCATCGCCGATATCACGGGAATGCCCGCCCGCATGCACGCAGTTATTATTGCGAGCTTGGCCGTCACATTATCAACGGCGTCTACGGCATAAGTGATTCCTTCGATAAGCGACGCTATATTTCCTTCTTCGACGAACACTTTTTCAGACGTTACGCGGCAGCCAGGGTTAATATCCTCAATGCGCGCCTTCATCAGCTCAACTTTAGGCTTGCCCAGCGTTCTTGTAAGCGCTATTATCTGGCGGTTTATGTTTGTCGCTTCAACGTCGTCGCTGTCGACGAGCTTTATACCGCCCACGGCAGCGCGGGCAAGCGCCTCGGCCGCGTAGCCGCCGACGCCTCCTATGCCGAAAACTGCAACTCTGGCAGCTTTAAGCCTCTTTATTCCTTCTTGCCCAAAAAGCTTTTCCTGCCGCGAGAAATCACTCAAGCCTTTACCTTCAATCCCAGCTCTTTAAGCTGCTTTTCGGATACGGCGCCGGGCGCGCCCGTCATCGGGCAGGACGCGTTCTGCACTTTGGGGAAAGCTATTACGTCGCGAATGGACTGCCGCCCTAGTATAAGCATAGCGAGCCTGTCGAGCCCGAAAGCCAGCCCGCCGTGAGGAGGAGCGCCATATTTGAGCGCTTCAAGCAGAAATCCAAAGCTCTCCCACGCCTGTTCCTTAGTAAAGCCGAGCGCCTTTAGCATCCTTTCCTGCACTTCCGAGTTGTGTATCCTTATGCTTCCGCCGCCCAGCTCGTTGCCGTTAAGCACCATATCGTACGCCTTAGCGTATACGTTCGCAGGGTCCGTTTCCAGTTTATCGAGGTCCTCGTCCTTGGGCGACGTGAACGGATGATGCATCGCAACGTACCGCTTCTCTTCTTCGCTGTATTCAAACTGCGGGAAATCGACGACCCAAAGCAGATTGAAAGCGTTCTTATCAATAAGTCCGAGCTTTTCCGCAAGCTTTAAACGAAGGTTGCCCAGCGAGTCGTACACAACCTTGTTTTTGTCGCCCACGAAGAAAATAAGATCGCCGGTCTTCGCGTCGATGCGCTTTAACAGAGCGTCCAGCTCCTCATCGCTGAAGAACTTCGTTATAGGCGACTGCATGCCCTCCTCTTTCATCGATATCCAGGCCATACCTTTGGCGCCGTACACCTTTACGAAATCAACGAGTGCGTCTATCTCGCGCCTCGCGAACTTGTCTACCGCGCCCTTTACGTTTAATGTCCTTACGCTGCCGCCGTTCTTTACGACGGACGAGAACACCTGAAAGCCGGAGTTTTCCACGATATCGCTTACGTCCACCAGTTCGAGCCCGAAGCGCGTGTCCGGCTTATCGGAGCCGTACCTGTCCATGGCTTCTTTCCATGTAAGCCGCGGAAGCGGAAGAGGTATGTCTATATCCAACACCTGCTTGAATATATAAGCTATCAGCCCTTCGTTCAGTGTTATCACGTCGTCCACATCGACGAAAGACATCTCAAGGTCTATCTGCGTGAATTCCGGCTGGCGGTCTGCGCGCAGGTCTTCGTCGCGGAAGCATTTTACTATCTGGTAGTACCTGTCGAAGCCCGACATCATAAGCACCTGCTTCAATGTCTGCGGAGACTGCGGCAGCGCGTAAAACATGCCTTCGTGTATTCTTGACGGCACAAGATAATCCCTCGCGCCCTCCGGCGTGCTCTTGGTAAGCATAGGCGTTTCTATCTCAATAAAGCCGTTTTTATTAAGGTACTCCCTCGCCGCGTTGGCTATCTGGCTCCTTACAAGCAGATTCTTTTGCATTACAGGCCTTCTTAAGTCGAGATACCTGTATTTTAGACGCACTTCTTCCCTTACCGGCGAATCGTCGGATATCTCAAACGGCGGCGTCTGCGCCTTATTTAAAACTTTAAGCTCCTTAACCCTTACCTCAATAAGACCGGTGGGCAGCTTTTCATTTACAGTCTCGGGATCCCGCTTTACTATCTTGCCACTTACGGCAATGACAAACTCGTTGCGCAGGCTCTCTACGCGCGCAAAGTCGCCTTCGAAATACGACTCGTCGAACACTATCTGCATTATGCCCGTCCTGTCCCTAAGGTCAATAAATATAAGTGACCCTAGGTTCCTTCTCGTCTGCACCCATCCCATCAGCGTAACGTCGCGGCCGACGTCGCCGAGCGTAAAATTCTCGCAATAGTCTGTTCTTTTCCATCCTTGCATAAACTCGCTCATACCTGACCCGCCTTTATAAAATCGTTAAGTTCCCCGAAAGGAACCAAAGTTTCCCTGCTGTTTGCCATATCGCGAACTACGGCGGCTTGCTTTTCCATCTCCTCGTCTCCGATTATGATTACCCACGCCGCTCCTATCTTATTCGCATACTTAAGCTGCGCTTTTACGCTTCTGCCCATATGGTCGCACTCCGCGCTTATGCCCGCTGCGCGCAGCTCCGACAATATCGAAAAGCCCTTTACGCTTGCCTTATCGCCCACCGTGCATACGTACGCATTGCAGCCCGGATTCTTTGGCAATTCTATGCCCAGAGAATCAAGCGTAAGCAGCAGCCGCTCAATGCCAAGCCCAAAGCCTATACCCGGAGTGGGCGGTCCGCCTATCTCCTCTACAAGCCCGTCGTACCTACCGCCTCCGCACACCGCGCTCTTTGCGCCTATATCCTGCGCTAATATCTCGAACACCGTCTTGGTATAGTAATCAAGCCCGCGCACGATATAAGGATTTATGGAATACTCTATGCCCGCAGCTTCCAGCCGCGATTTTAAGCCGTCAAAATGCCCGGCGCAATCGCCGCACAGATAATCGAGCATTACAGGAGCCTCTTTAACTATACGGGCGCAGCCCTCCTCTTTGCAGTCGAGAACGCGCAGCGGATTTGTGGACATCCTCGCGCGGCAGTTGGCGCACAGCCTGTTCTCGTTGATTTTAAGATAAGCTCTTAAGTCTTCGTTGTATTTCGGGCGGCATTCCCTGCATCCTATGCTGTTTATATTGAGCTCGAGTCCCGTGATGCCCAAAGACTTGAAAAGCGACAGCGCTACGGAAATTACCTCCGCGTCTATCGACGGGCCGGGCGAGCCGAACGCTTCTATGCCGAATTGGTGATGCTCTCTAAAGCGTCCCGCCTGCGGCCGCTCGTACCTGAACACCGGCGCTGAAAGATAGTATACTTTCACCGGCTGCGCTTCGGCGTAAAGGTTATTTTCTATAAAGCTTCTTACGACGCCGGCAGTGCCCTCTGGGCGCAGCGTTATGCTGCGGTTTCCCTTATCGAGGAACGTGTACATCTCCTTCTGCACTATATCAGTCGTTCCGCCCACGCCGCGCTGGAACAGCTCGGTATGCTCGAATACTGGCGTCCTTATCTCGCTGTAGCCGAACCTTTGGCAAATGTCCCTTATAACGCTCTCTATATACTGCCATTTACCGCTTTCGCCCGGCAGAACGTCTTTTGTTCCTTTAGGCGCTTTTGTAAGCATGTTTCACCTCATATTGTTATATAATAAAAGTCCCCGTCACATGACAGGGACGAGCATTAACCCGCGGTACCACCCGTTTTCCCGGGAGCCTCCCCGGACACTTTAAGGCTTATCTACGTGTAAAGAGGCTGTTACCATCGCCAAAGCCGTATCTTTCCGGTTTCAGTCGCGCCGGGAAAGTCCCTGAAATACGGTCGTTTTTGGACCGGCTTCCTCTTCTTTGTGCACATTATACCCTTGCAGTTTATTTTTGTCTATACTATTTGCAAAGCGCGTATGTCTCTTTTGCTATAGCAAGCTCTTCGTTTGTGGGTATGCACCATATCTCTACTTTTGAGTCGTCTTTGGAAATTTTGGTCTCTTTGCCCCTTGCGGAAGCGTTTTTGTCACTGTCAAGATACGCGCCAAGGTACTCGAGCCCGTCTACGCACATAGCGCGCGTCCTCGAGTCGTTTTCACCGATACCCGCCGTAAACACAATGGCGTCTGTGCCGCCCATTGCCGCGGTATAAGCCCCGATATACTTTTTGACGGTGTAGCAGAACACTTCGAGCGCAAATTTAGCGCGTTCATTACCCTCGTCCGCGGCCTTCCAAAGGTCTCTGAAATCGCTCGATACGCCCGACAGGCCAAGTACTCCGCTCTTTTTGTTCATGTACGTGTCCATCTCCTTAGGAGACATGCCCGTCTCTTGCATCAGGCAGGGAACTATGGCCGGGTCGATATCGCCGCAGCGCGTACCCATCACTACGCCTGCAAGAGGCGTCAGCCCCATAGAAGTGTCTATGCATTTTCCGCCTTTTACTGCCGTTATGCTCGAGCCGTTGCCGAGATGGCATACTATTATATTGACGTCTTTGGGTTCTATGCCTTTTATCTCGGCATATCTGCCCGCTATGTATTTATGCGACGTGCCGTGGAAGCCGTACCTGCGTATGCCGTATTTGGTATACGCTTCATAAGGCAGTCCGTAAAGATACGCACGCTTGGGCATCGACTGATGGAACGCCGTGTCGAACACAGCCACCATCTTTGTGTTGGGCATTATTTCCATGCACGCCTCTATGCCCATTATGTTTGCCGGGTTATGCAGCGGCCCGAACTTTATGCATTCCCTAATCGCGTCCAATACGGTTTCGTTGATAATTACGCTGTCGGTAAACTTTTCCGCAGCGTGCAGCACTCTGTGGCCAACAGCGCCTATCTCGTCCATGCTCGATATAACACCGTGTTCTTTGTCAACTAGCGCCTCGAGAACGAGCTCCATTGCAACTTTATGGTTGGACATGGGCTGTTTTACTTCAAACGGGTCTTTGCCCGTAGGCTTGTGCGTAAGCACTGAGCCTTCAATGCCTATGCGCTCCACGAGCCCTTTTGCTATTACCTCATATGTTTTAATGTTGATAAGCTGATATTTAAGCGACGAGCTTCCCGCATTTATGACCAATATATTCATTATATTCCTCCTATTGCTGCGCCTGTACGGCTGTAATAGCTACTACGGATACTATGTCTTCCACGCTGCATCCCCTTGAAAGGTCGTTGACGGGGGCTGCAAAGCCCTGGCAAATAGGACCGATAGCTTCCGCGCCCGACAGCCTCTGCACCAGCTTGTACCCTATGTTTCCGGCCTGAAGATCGGGGAAAATAAGCACGTTGGCTTTTCCGGCCACCGGGCTGCCCGGGGATTTGAGTTGTCCTACTTTTTCCACCAACGCCGCGTCGGCTTGCAGTTCGCCGTCCACCAAAAGGTCCGGTGCGAGCTTTTTAACTATCTCGGTCGCCTTTACCACTTTATCCACAAGCTCGTGCTTGGCGCTTCCTTTTGTGGAGAACGAAAGCATAGCCACTTTAGGCGTCATGCCCGCAAGCTGCCTGCCCGTCTGCGCCGTGGAAATGGCAATAGCCGCGAGTTCATTTTCATCCGGGTTGGGATTTACCGCGCAGTCGCCAAACATCAGTATGCCGTTGTGACCGTAATCGTTTGTTTTGAGTTCCATTATGAAACAGCTTGATACAATCGAGATGCCGGGAAGTGTTTTTATTATCTGAAGCGCCGGCCTCAGCGTGTTGGCCGTAGAGTTTATCGCTCCTGCCACCATTCCGTCCGCCTCGCCCTTTTTGATCATCATACAAGCGTAAAACAGCGGGTCTTCCATCGTCGTTTTTGCCTGTTCCATCGAGATGCCTTTGTGCTTTCTCATCTCATAAAATTCGGCAGCGTAGTCGTCCAGCTTTCCCGTTTTGTGCAGGTCGACTATATCTACTGCCGAGTAATCCAGCCCTGCGGCTTTCGCTCTTATCTCTTGTTCGTTACCTAAGAGTATTACTTTAGCAATACCCTCTTTGGAGATAATCTCTGCTGCTTTGATTGTTCTTTCTTCCGTTCCCTCCGGCAGCACCACTCTTTTGACGGAGGAGCGTGCTTTACGCTTGATTTCGTCCATCAGTCCCATTTTAATTGCCCTACTCCCTTCAATACAAAAACAAATATCTAAACAATACGTTTAAGTGATATAATTAAACAGCCATAATATTATATTAAATAATTTCGCTTTTGAAAAGGAGAAAATATGGTTATCTGCGGTATTGTGAGCGAATATAACCCTTTTCATAAAGGCCACGAAAAACATATCGCTTTAACTCGCGAAAAAACCGGTGCGGATATGGTAATTTGCGCCATGAGCGGCAATTTCGTTCAGCGCGGAGAACCCGCAGTGTTCGATAAATGGACGCGCGCGGCATGCGCGTTATTGGGCGGGGCTGACGCCGTAATTGAACTTCCGCTGCTTAGCGCGATACAGAGCGCCGAAGGCTTCGCTTCGGGCGGAGTGTGCGTGCTGGCTGCGGCGGGCGCCGATTCTATAAGCTTTGGCTGCGAAACGGACGATATAGCATTACTCGAGAGGATAGCGCAAACGCTGTCAGCCGAAACCGACGATTATAAAGAAGAACTTAAGCGGCTGCTTAAAGAAGGCTTAAGCTTCCCTAAAGCGAGGATGATGGCTGCTTTCCAAGGCGAGAGCGAAGAACTTTTGCTGCCTAACGCGATACTCGGCATAGAATACATAAAGGCTATATTAAGGAACAAGCTTAAAATGAAACCATACGCGATAAAGCGTATAGGCGAGGATTATCATTCCACCGATATAGCGGCGCCGTATGCAAGCGCAACGGCCATACGCCGCGCTATTGAAGGCGTCGACTTTAATGCCGCATACAATGCGATGCCTGAGGCTTGCACCGATTATGTAAGGCAATCCATAGACGCAGGACTATTGCCCGTAATGCCACAATGCTTTGACAAGGAGCTTCTGTATGCCTTAAGGCGGGGCGGACGCGAATACATAGCGTCGCTGCCCGACGTAAGCGAAGGCTTGGAAAACAGGATATACGACGCCGTAGATTCGTGCGGTTCGCGCGCGGAGCTGATAGCAAAAGTAAAGACAAAGCGGTATACTTATACGCGCATATCCCGCATACTGTTGTGCGCGCTGCTCGGTATAACTAAAAAGATGATAGAAGATCACAACAGCCGGGATGTCGGGTATATACGCATACTCGGCGTAAGGAACAGGGACGTGCTTTCTCGTCTCTCGCGTTCCAGTTCAGTGCCGCTTATTACGGGCTCGGTCTCGGGCTCGCAGTATAATGCCGCCGATTTAAGAGCTTCCGATATATACTCTTTGAGCCAAAAAGCCGCGCCTTTCCGCTGCGTCGCCCGCGACTTGACGGAGAAGCTAATAATACTCGAAGACGCTTAAAAGCGACGTTTTTAGGCCGCCTGAATTTTCAATGCTTAATCATACGCCTCACTATGTGTTCATATAATTACAAGTGAGGCTTAAAATGAGAAAGATACTGCTTGCCGCCGGAGTTGTCGCCATCGCGGTCTTCCTGCTGCTGTACCCCGATCGCTGCCTGGAAAGCGCAAAAAAAGGCCTTGACCTTTGGTTTGCCGTCGTGCTTCCTTCTCTGCTGCCTTTTATGGCGGCTTCATCGATACTGCTTGAAACAGGTGTCGTACGCCTTATTTCATACGCACTTTCCCCTCTCACGCGCCTGCTGTTTTCCGCTCCCGGCGAGAGCGCTTACGTATTCCTTGCGGCGGCGCTGTCCGGCTATCCCGTAGGCGCGAGAATAACGGGCGAGCTTTACGCTAAAGGGCAGCTGTCCGAGCCCGACGCTCAGGCGATAGTACGCTTCACGAGCGTAACCGGCCCTGTGTTTATAGGCGGGGCTGTCGCCACCGGCATGCTCGGCTCGCCCGAAGCCGGCCCATACCTCATATCTTCCCATTACCTGTCAGCCGTACTCACCGGCGTATTGTTCGGCATTTTCTTAAGAAACAAAAGCGCTCCGGCAAAAAAAGAGACGTTTAAGGAAGCGTGCGCTCTTTTTAAGCGGGACATTTCGCTGTGCCGCCCGCTTGGCGAGCTGCTTTCCGAAAGCATAGAAAAAGCGCTTACAACGCTGGTAAAGATAGGCGGGTTCATAATAGTATTTTCGGTCATAATGGAGATTCTTTCGATAAGCGGGCTGGTAAGCGCCATGGCTTGGGTTTATTCTCCGCTCTCGCGGCTTACAGGCCTTACCGAGCAAAGCACTAAGGCGATGCTTTTAGGAGGCATAGAGATGACAAACGGCTGCAGCATAGCCAGCGCCCTTGACTTAAGCCTCCCTTTAAAGCTTCCGATAATATCTTCTATTATCACATTCGGTGGTATGTGCATACACATGCAGACGGTATCCGTCTGCGCGCCTTACGGCCTTGTTCCCAAGCAGTTTGCGCTCGCTAAAGGCATTCAGGCTTCTATTTCTTACGCATTATGCGCGCTTTTCCTCTCGCTGTTTCCTTTTGCGGACGCGCAGCCGGAAGCCGCGGATATAAAAACAGCCGCATTTTTCGGCATAGGCTATGCGGCGTTTTCTATTATTACATTGCTTATAATCAAATATATACAAAAAACGGGGAAATCAGCCTGGCTTTCGTTTGGAAGAAAGCTCTAGCCTGTTCTTTCTTATCAGCTTAAGGTAATCCGAAAAATATGTTTCCAGTTCGCCGAGAATATCGTCGGCGTATTCTTTCGCGCCCACGGTTATTTCCCTCGCGTTTGCTTCCGCAAGGTTTAGCAGCTCTTTTGATTTCAGCTCAGCTTCCTGCATTACGCTGCTTTCGGATACGCGCGTTTGCAGTTCGTCTTCGGCGCTGTTTATTATAGACGCGGCTTCTTCGTTTGCTTTGTTAATTATTTCGTCGCGCTCGGCAAGCAGATTTTGGGCTTCTATTATTTCTTCGGGTATTGAGTTTTTCAGATCGCCCAATATTTCAAGCAGTATATCGAGGTCGACGGTCCTTTTGTTGGAGAAAACGGCTTTGGGGCTGTTTTCCAATTCTTCTCTGAGTTCGTCCAGCAGTTCGTATATTCTCATATTACCTACCCGCCAAATAATTTTTAACGTCGTCTTTTATAGGCTCGGGCACGAGTCCCGTTATGTCGCCGCCGTGAGACGCAAGCTCGCGGACAAGGCTCGAACTTAAAAATGAATTCTTTAAATCTGTCATTAAAAATACTGTTTCAATGTTCTTTGATAATTTGGCGTTGAGCGCAGCGATTTGAAACTCATATTCGAAGTCCGATATTGCCCGAAGACCACGTATTATAAGATTCGCATCCTGTTTTTTCATATAATCAACCAGCAGCCCGGAAAAATTATCTACGTTTACGCCCTTAAGGTGGGAAGTACTTCGCCGTATGAATTCCATACGCTGCTCCACGGAAAACGCTGGCGTTTTACCGGTGTTTATAAGCACCGCAACGGTAACGCTGCCAAACAGCGTACACGCGCGCTCTATGATATCAAGATGGCCGGTGGTAACAGGATCAAAGCTGCCCGGGTAAACACATTTTATCATATCATACTCCGTATTCCAAAAACCACAGCGATATGTCACCGTAAATCTTTTTTCTGGTTAAATTATACTTCGGCGGAAGAATAAAATCAAATGCCGCGCGGCACTCCATTACCACTCTGCTTCCGTCTTTCAAAATACCGACCTTATCTGCGCTAATAAGGAACGATTCGTAAATATCCGCGTCATACGGAGGGTCAAGCAGCACTAAATCATACTTATTAAGCCTCGGCATCAGCTTTATTACGTCACCCTTGAATACTGTGTAGCTTTCTTTGGGCACCGGCTCAAGGTTTTGCCTCAGCGTCTTTATATGTTCGGCCGACAATTCCACGAAGTCCGCGTGCGCCGCACCGCGCGATATCGCTTCTATGCCGAGAGCCCCGCTGCCTGCGAACGCGTCGAGCACAAACGTGTCCGGCAAATAGAACTGCAGCGCCCCGAACATCGCTTCCTTAACCTTGTCGGTTGTCGGCCGTATGGCGTCTCCTTTGGGGCACACAAGCCGCCTTCCCTTTAAGCTGCCCGCGATTACGCGCATCCCTTGCCCCCTATTATACGTTTTTCGGTAACCACGACGTCCATAGGAACGTCGTGCGCTTCACAAGCGAAGCCCTCAACCACCTGATAGTCGTAGCATACGCCTGTTTTATAGGCGTTTGAAGAAGCAAGGAACCTGTCGTAGTACCCGCCTCCGAAGCCTATACGGTAAAGCTTTGAATCAAACGCTATGCCTGGCACTACGACAACATCCGGCTTAAGCTCGTCGGCGTCGTTTATGAATACAGGCTCAGGTATGCCGTATTTGCTTTTATTCATAACCGAGCCGCTCTCGTACCTTACCGCTTTAAGCTCTGTGCCCGCTATATAAGGCAGCGCTACCGCCTTGCCCAGAGACATTAAGGTTTTTATAAACTCATTCAAGTCGGGCTCGTTTTTATATGCGCAATACGCCATTACGCACGCGGCGTTTTTAACACAATCAAGCGCGAGCAGCTTTTCGCATATAAGCGCGCTGCTTAAAGCCGCTTCGCCAGGGTCCATCGCATTACGCCGGGCGAGCATACTTTGCCTTAACTTTCCTTTTTCCATAGTCTCCTTACGGGTTTTTGTTATCGGAACAATACAGCCTCGGCACCCTTGGCGATATAGCGCACAGCACTTCATAGTTTATCGTGCCGCAGCGCTCGGCGAATTCATCCGCCGTTATCTCGTCGCCGCCCTGTCTGCCTATGCAAGCGACGTCCCCGTCGCGCTCCGCGCCCCCTATATCCGTTACGTCAATGAGCGTCTGGTCCATGCACACTCGGCCCACAATTTTAGCGCGCTTTCCGCATACGAGCACCTCGCCGTTGTTGGAAAGCAGCCTGTTGAAGCCGTCGGCGTACCCTATCGGAATAGTTGCAATTCTCATCTCTTTTGGAGCCGTGAACGTGCATCCGTAGCTTATTTTATCACCCGCCTGAACGTATTTTATATGCGATATCTTAGTGTGCAGCGACATCGCGGGTATAAGCTTAATGCTTCTGTTTACCTCATGGGATGGATAGCAGCCGTACATCGCTATGCCCACACGCGCCATGTCGTATGAAAGCTCCGGGCAGTCGATTGCGGCCCCGCTGTTGGAAGCGTGCACAATAGGCGAAAACCCGCGCCGCTTAACGCCCGCGATAAACTCGGTGAATCGCTCGTTCTGCATCCTTGTATAGCTTTTGTCCGCTTCGTCAGCGGCTGCAAAGTGCGTCATCACGCCTTCGAGCTCCAAAGACGACGATTTTTGTATATCGTCTAATATGGCGTCCATTTCGTCGAACGATTTAACGCCTACCCGGTTCATGCCCGTGTCTACTTTAAGGTGCAGCTTCAGTTTTACGTCATGTTTTTTGGCAGCCTCCGCAGCGTAAGCTACGCATTCTCTTGACGTTACCGTCATGCTGATATCAAGCCCGGCCGCCATATCCCACTGCCACCTGTTTGACGGCCCGAGCACGAGTATCGGCGCTGTTACGCCTTCTTCGCGCAGCAATGCCGCCTCCTCGGGTATAGCCACCGCCAGCCAGTCCGCGCCCGCTTCAATGGCCGCTTTTGATACCATAACGCTGCCGTGCCCGTAAGCGTCCGCCTTTACTACGGCGCAGAACATAGCGCCTTCTCTTAAGTGTTGTTTTAAATTCCTTATGTTTTGTTTTACTGCGTCAAGGTCAATTACCGCATATGTTGAACGAATTAGCATTATTACCTTCTTTAGAGTATTGTTTTTTAGAATATGTCGCTTTCTTCGAGCAGCCTCACATTGCTTTTCTTAAGCGCCTCTATAGCGCCGTTAATGTCTTCCACGCGGAAGAGTATCAGCGCGTTCTGACTCGGCGTGCGCACGAACGAATACAGGTATTCAACGCTTATGCCCGCATCGTCGAGCATCTTTAATACGCTTGCGAGCCCGCCCGGCTTATCCGGCACTTCGGCGACTATAACTTCCGTCATGCTCGCCGTAAAGCCGTTCTGTTTGAGAACGGTTATGGCTTTATCCGGGTTATTGACAATGCAGCGCATTATCCCGAAATTTGTCGTGTCTGCTATAGACAGCGCTATAAGGTCTATGCCCTCATTGCCCAGCACGTCGGTTATTCTTGCCAGTCTGCCCTTCTTGTTTTCCACGAAGACGGATATCTGTTTTATCATAACCATTCCTCCTTAAAACTTTCTTTTATCTATTACGCGCTTTGCCTTTCCCATGCTGCGCTCTATCGACTTTGGTTCGACGAGCGTTACTTTTACGCTTATATTGAGTACGTTCTGTATGGCGCTCCTTATCTTCTCGCTCAAAGCTTCAAGCTTCCTTACCTCGTCCGAGAAGAACTCGGGAGATACTTCCACCTGCACCTCCAAGGTATCGAAGTTGTCCACCCTGTCTACGATTATCTGATAGTTGGGCGAAGCCTCCGCGATTTCCACCAGCACGCTCTCTATCTGCGCCGGGAACACGTTTACGCCGCGTATAATAAGCATGTCGTCCGTGCGGCCCATCACCTTTTCCATACGCACCATAGTGCGCCCGCAGCCGCACTTTTCGGCGTGCAGCGCCGTTATGTCGCGCGTCCTGTACCTTATCAGCGGTATTCCGTCCTTGTCTATCGTCGTTATTACGAGCTCTCCTTTTTCGCCGTACGGCAGAGGCTCGAGCGTATCGGGGTCAATTATCTCGGGCAGGAAGAAATCCTCCGCTATATGCAGTCCCTGTTTGTATTCGCAGTCCGCCGCGACACCGGGGCCCATTATCTCGGAGAGCCCGTATATGTCAATAGCGAGTATGCCAAGCCGCTTCTCTATCTCGCTCCTCATAGCTTCCGTCCAGGGCTCCGCGCCGAATATGCCGGCCTCGAGCTTAAGAGCTTTCCTGTCTATGCCCATCTCCTCCATAGTCTCTGCCATAAACAGCGCGTACGAGGGCGTGCATGCGAGTATCGTAGTTCCGAAATCCTGCATCAGCATTATCTGCCTTTGTGTGTTGCCGCCCGATACCGGCACGGTTATCGCGCCTAAAGCCTCCGCGCCGTAGTGCGCTCCGAGCCCTCCGGTAAAAAGCCCGTAGCCATACGCCACCTGCACGACGGAATGGCTGTTGCCGCCCGCGAAAACGAGTGTTCTCGCCATAAGGCTCGCCCAGTTTTCTATGTCGCGCTTCGTATACCCAACTACCGTAGGCTTGCCCGTAGTGCCCGACGAGGCGTGCACCCTTACTATCTCTTCCCTTGGCACGGCAAACATGCCGAACGGGTAATTATCCCGCAAATCGCTTTTAAGCGTGAACGGCAGCAGCTTTAAATCGCCAAGACTTTTTATATCTTCCGGCTTTACACCTTTTTCATCAAAAGCTTTTTTATAGAACGGTACGTTTTCATATACTTTCTTTACTGTTCTCTTTAATTTATAAAACTGCAGGGCTTCAAGCTGATCCCTTTCCATGCATTCTATTTCTTTGTTCCAATACATATTCGGCCTCCAAATTTTATACCCTAATAAGGGAAATGTTAAAATTCGTAGCCTTTCTCAAACGCCTTAAGATTAACGTCCAATAGCTTTTGGGGTATCGTTTCTTTAATGGCATCTATGAAAAGCTGTTTATCAATGTCGCTGCTCCTGGCAAACGCACCTATAAGCACCGTGTTCACCGCTTTTTCACTGCCCGCCTGCTTTGCTAGCGACAAAGCGTCGATAAACACTGCTTCCGGCGCCGCCTTGCGTATCCTGTCCTCTATGTCGCAAGGATATTCTTCCGCTCCGGTAACTACCGGCATAGGAGAAATCTGCTGCGTATTGATAAACATACTGCCGTTTTTTTTCAAACGGCATATCCACCTCAACCCCTCAAGCTTTTCAAAAGCAAGTATAACATCCGCTCTGCCCTCGTCTATCACGGGCGAATGCACCTTATCACCGAAGCGCACGTGAGTGACGACGCTGCCTCCGCGCTGCGCCATTCCGTGCACTTCCGATAGCTTTACATCATATCCCGCAGCCACTGCGAGATTACCAAGTATCCTGCTCGCGAGCAGCGTGCCCTGCCCGCCTACGCCTACTATCAATATATCCATACTACCTAGCCTCTATAGCGCCGAATGCGCATACTCCGGAGCACAGCCCGCATCCGGTGCACACCGCGCCGTCTATCTTCATGCTGTTTTGCGATTTTTCAATTGCCGGGCAGCCGAGCTTAAGACAAACGCCGCACGTCCTGCATTTGTCGTTTACGATATACGGTTCGTACTTTGCTTTTTTATCCAGCAGCACGCACGGACGCCTTACTATTATAACGCTCAGCTCTTCCCTTGCGGTCTCTTCTTTAAGCGCTGTTTCCAGACCTTTCAAGTCGTAAGGGTCGGCTATCCTTATATGCTTTACACCGAGGCTCTTTATAAGCAGCGGCAGATCGACGGCCTCTACAATATCGCCCTTTATCCTCCTACCCGTTCCGGGATGGTCCTGATGCCCCGTCATGCCCGTTGTGGAGTTGTCAAGTATAAGCACCGTGGACGTAGCTCCGTTATAAACCATGTCCACAAGCCCTGTAATACCTGAATGGAAGAACGTAGAATCGCCTATTACGGCTACGAGCTTGCGCGCAAAGTCCTTGCCGCGCGCTTTTTCCATGCCCATCGCGCATCCTATACTCGCGCCCATGCATATGCACGTGTCTATGCCCTGAAGCGGAGGCGTAGCGCCCAGCGTATAGCATCCTATATCGCCGGCAGCGGTTATGCCGAGCTTTTTAAGCACATAATATACGCCCCTGTGCGGGCAGCCCGGACACATAACGGGCGGCCTCTGAGGCAGCGCTCCGGGTTCGGCAATATCTTTCTTTTCGCCGCCGAGTCTCGCCGCTATGGTGTTTACGCTGTATTCGCCCTGAACGGTGAAAAGCTCCTTGCCGGATACGCTGATGCCCATAGCCTTTATCTGGTCTTCTATGAAAGGCTCTAATTCCTCTATGACGTAAAGCTTATCTACGTTCGCGGCAAACTCCCTTATACTGCCCTCCGGCAGAGGATATACCATGCCTAGCTTTAATACGCTCGCGCCTGGCAGCGCTTCCTTTACGTACTCGTATGTAACGCCGCTCGTAATTATGCCTATGCTTTTATCGTTGTATTCTACAGCGTTTATATCCATCGTGTCCGCATGCGCCTTTATGTCGTTCATGCGCTTTTCGACGATTATATGTCGTTTCTTCGCCATGCCGGGCATCATCACGTACTTGCCTATGTCCTTTACGTACGGCTTTAAGGCAGCTTCCTTCCTGTCCGAAAGTTCCACAATTCCCTGAGAATGCGAGAGCCGCGTACTCGAGCGCACTAAAACCGGCGTATCGAACTTCTCGGATAAATCAAAAGCTAATTTAACAAACTCCTTCGCTTCGATGCTATCCGAAGGTTCGAGCATGGGCACATGCGCGCTGCGAGCGTAAAACCGCGAGTCCTGCTCGTTCTGGCTCGAATGCATGCCGGGGTCGTCCGCTACTATTATGACGAGCCCGCCGTTTACGCCCGTGTATGACGCCGTGAACAGCGGGTCGGCCGCTACGTTCAAACCTACGTGCTTCATGCAGCACAGCGCCCGGGCGCCTGCTATGGACGCGCCTATGGCTACCTCCATGGCCACCTTCTCGTTGGGCGACCATTCTGCGTATATTCCATCGTATTTTGCAATGTTTTCGGTAATCTCCGTACTCGGCGTGCCGGGATATGCCGTTGCGACGCTTACTCCCGCCTCGTACGCTCCTCTGGCGAACGCTTCGTTGCCAAGCAATAATTTTCTCATGTATGTCCTCGTTTATCGTAAATCTGTTACTCTCTTCGCCTTTCCTTCGAACCGCTTTAAAGACTGCGGTTCCACGAGCCGCACGTCAGCGTCTATGCCGAGCACGGTATGCAGCGCGTTCTTTACTTTGTGCTCAAGCGCCTCGAGCGCGCTGAACCTGTCGAGCAGCCCCGCGTCCACCACCTCGACGAGCACCTCAATCTTGTCCATATAACCGTCTTTGCGCACTATTATCTCGTAATGTGGCCCTAAGTCCTCTATATCGAGCAACACGCTCTCTATCTGCGACGGGAACACGTTTACGCCGCGTATTATCAGCATGTCGTCCGTGCGTCCCTGTATCTTTGCCATGCGCATTGACGTCCTGCCGCACTCACATTTTTCGGGCATGAGCCACGTTATGTCCTTTGTGCGGTAACGCAATATAGGCAGCGCTTCCTTGGTGAGCGATGTTATAACGAGCTCGCCCGGCTGGCCGGGAGGTACCGGCTCGAGCGTATCCTTATCCACGACTTCGCAATAGAAATGGTCTTCCGCTATGTGCATGCCGTTCCTAATGTAGCATTCGCCCGACACGCCGGGGCCTATAACTTCCGACAGCCCGTAGTTTTCCGTCGCTACGATATTCCACGCTTTTTCTATCTCGCGGCGCATTTCTTCGGTATGGCCTTCGCCCCCGAACATGCCAAGCCGCAGCGGAAGCTTTTTCGTATCTATTCCTGCCTTCTTTGCGCACTCAGCCATATAAAGCGCGTACGACGGCGTGCCTACCAGCAGCGTAGTGCCGAAATCCTGCATTATCATAAGCTGGCGCTCCGTGTTCCCGCCTGAAATGGGTATAACGGTAGCGCCCAGTTTTTCAAGTCCGTAATGCAGCCCGAACGCGCCTGTAAACAGCGTGTATCCGAACGTTATCTGCGCTATGTCGTCGGGCGTCGCGCCCGCGGCGCATGCGAGCCTTGCTATAAGCTCAGCCCACATGTCTATATCGGCTCTTGTGTAGCCCACGACCGTCGGCTTGCCCGTCGTGCCCGAGGATGCGTGTATCCTCACTATCTCCTTCATCGGCGCAGCGAACAGCTTATACGGGTAGTTCTGCCGCAAGTCGTCCTTTACCGTAAACGGAATCTTGCGTATATCCGCAAGCGTCTTTATATCGGCGGGTTTAAGACCAACCTCGTCGAACTTTTTTCTGTAATGCTCAACGTTGTTGTAGCACCGTTCTACCGTACTTTTGAGCCGCTGCGTCTGTATGGCCTCTATCTCGTCCCGCGACGCGCATTCCATTGCTTCATTCCAAATCATATTCTCTCCTCACTTTACGCGTCAAAAAGCTAAGAATGCTCTTTGACTACGCGATATTAAGTCCGCACGAAAGAGAATTGCCGTGCTTCCGTTCTTCTTACGGATGATTATAGACCATATGCCGTGAAAAATAAAGAGTTTCTGTGAACAGTGCATATATATGCATATTTGAAGCAAAAACTGATACCCCGTGCCATTCCGAGCATGCGAGGAATCCCCTTCTGCAAAGCACTCTATATTGGATTCAGGCCTTCAGTCACAAGCTCGGAATAACATCTCGAAATGACATTTAGAAGAGTCTTTTGATATGTGAAAAACAGTAAAGCCAACTTTCTGGGCTTTTGATAAAAGCAACATTTGTCATTCTGAACGAGCGTAGCGAGTGAAGAATCCCCTTCTGTAAATCACTCGACATGGGTTCCAGACTTTCGGCCACAAGCTCGGTATGACATTTTGACGAGTTTCCACAAAGCAAAAAGCCGGTAAACCGGCTTTTCTGTTTGCTCTTACTATTCTCCTATTATCTTTATCATTACCCTCTTTTTTCTCATGCCGTCAAACTCGCCGTAGAATATCTGCTCCCACGGGCCGAAATCGAGCTTACCTTCCGTAACCGCTACAACCACCTCGCGGCCCATCACCGAGCGCTTAAGGTGCGCGTCGGCGTTGTCCTCAAAGCCATTGTGCGCGTACTGCGAATGCGGTTTTTCGGGAGCGAGCTTCTCGAGCCATTTCTCAAAATCGCTGTGCAGTCCCGGCTCGTCGTCGTTTATGAACACGCTTGCAGTTATGTGCATTGCGTTTACGAGACAAAGCCCTTCTTTTATGCCGCTCTCAGCAAGCGCTCTTTCCACATCGCCCGTTATGTTGATATACGCGCGCCTTGTGGGCACGTCCAGCGCAAGTACCTTTCTGTAGCTCTTCATACATACCGCCTCCGTTTCTTTGCATAATGATATTTCATTATCGGCGGCATGTAAAGTGTTTCGCGGCAATTATCCGCAGTAGATCATTATCGCGTCGCGAAGGAACTCTGCGCAGCCGGGCGCGATGTTATCGTAATACGCCTTGAACCGCTCGTCGGCCACGTACATCTGAGCTATACCTTTGTGAGCTTCTTTCGTATAGCTGTCCCATGTGCACATCAGCCACTGCTTATGCAGCCCGCACGCCTTTTGCGCGAGCTCGCCCGCGGGGTCGCCCGCAGCAACCGCGGCTTTCAGCGTTTTGTTTATCTCGGCCGACAGCCGCTCCATTTCGTCGTACTGCTCCTTTGTCATGCTCATGAACCTGGCGTTGGATTTCTCAACGGTTTTCTCGCCGTACTTTTCGCGTATCTCCGCTCCGTACTTTCTTTCGTTTTCTTCCAGCTTATTCTTTTTAAAACCTTCAAATCTTTCCCTGTCCGTCATGGTCGTTTCTCCTTTCTCAGCTGAAATTGTTTTTTCCAAGTTTTTTATCAGTGCGTCCAGCCTCGCCCTTCTTTCTTTGAGCGCCTCAAGATGCCCTTTTAATGCCTTTTGTTTTTCAAAGCCGGGCGCGCTCAAAATCTCTGCTATCCTTCCAAGCTCCACGCCCAGCTCGCGGTAAAACATTATCTGCTGCAGCCGCTCCGTCTGTTTGGAGCCGTATATCCTGTAACCGGACGAATTTATCCTTTCAGGCTTAAGCAGCCCTATACCGTCGTAATACCGGAGCGTGCGCGTGCTCACTCCCGCGAGCTTCCCCAACTCGTTTATCGTGTACTCCATGTCCTCACCTCCTGCCTTGAAACCAATGTAAACTATGACGTTACGTCAATGTCAATAGATTTTTATAAATATTTTCCGAAAATAAAAAAGCACCGGCTGCCCGATGCTTCTAATCACGGGTATTACTCCATGTCATATCCCGCTTCTTTTACCGCTTCCTTTATGTCGTTATAGCCTAACTTCGTTTCGTCGTAGAGTACCGTGATACTCCCTTTTTCAAGATCCACATCGCAGCTCTCTACGCCGCTCAATTCGGTCACGGCGTTTTTTACGTGCATTACGCAGTGGTTGCAGCTCATGCCGCTTACTTTATATGTTTTTTCAATCATATCGTTCTCCTTATACGCTTTAATTCCTTATTTACATAATATTTTACCGCAAATCCCACACTAAGTATGTAACTTTATTACGATACAGATCAATCCGTCTCCAGAGCCTGATGTACGAGATCGGCGCATAGATATTTCGCTTTATCCCAAATAAGCGTTTGAAACTCCTCGTCGTTGTGCGGAGCAGCCCCGTTGCCCGCAGGCGTCAGCTCTATGCAAAACGCGGGGCGCTTAAACTCCTGACGGAACCAGTTTTCAAAACCCGCACCGTACACCGCGGGGTCTTCTGAAACCGGGTTAAGCGCATATCCCGTTACGTCCGAAAGTGTCTGCGCTATTTGCTGCGCCGCCGGTATCTCGTCTTCCGTGCCGCTGTCCGCCCAGTATATTACCTCGCCCTTGGAATGAAACGACGCCGCGAGCAGAAAATCGTTTTCTTCGCACAGCTTCATCATGGCCTTAACCTCCGGCTCGGTGGCGGGAGCCTCGCCTTTATACATCTCCGAGCTCGGCACGTCGGTGTTGCTCGCCTTTTCCTCCCAATGGCACGGGTACTGGCGGTTTAAATCCACGCCGTTTATATTGGCCTTCCACTCGCTGTATCCATGCTGCATCATGCGCATGCTCTTTACCTTCTCCGGGTCTTTTACCGACTCAATACCGTTCTGCACGAGGTTTACGCCGTCGGGGTTTACCATGGGCACTATATATATAGTTGCTTCGTCGAGCAGCGCTTTTATATCGAAGCCGCCGTAAGCTTCTCCCGACTCATAGCTTCTTGCGTACTCGTCAATAGTCTCCATAAGATATGTGGAGGTTATATATTCCCGCGCGTGATGCGCGCCCGCAAAGGCTATCTTATTGTCTCCCCTGCCCAGCTTTATTAAAAGTATATCCCTGCCCTCCACCGATTTGCCTATCACGTCCGTCTCTATAAGGCCAGGATGTGCCGCTTTTAGCGCTTTTGAGTCCGCAAACATCATCTCATATGAATATGTGCGGTTCGGGTTTACTATGTCAGTATTTTTGCTATTGCTTGAATCAATGCCGCTGCCGGATGTGATTAGCGGCGGGTTTGTTATTACCGCCACCGATAATTCCGGCGACGCATCGGGCGCTTTTGTTGCACATCCTGCCAGCAGCAGCGCCGCCGTTATTAATACGATTAAAAGTCTCTTCATATGTGTATATCCTTCTCACCACGCATTTTTCATATTAAAGCATATTATAAACCGCGTCAATAAAACAAATACCCTTTATTTGGGATACAGAAAAAGCGGCGCTATGGCCGCAGATTCTGCAGATTATAAATACCAAATCTTTTTTTGGGTATTTCTATTTTTTTACCGTCGCTCTTCGCATAGCGAGAAAGCTCAGCGCCCCGAATACCGCTGCCGTTATAAAGCATGTCAACACCGAAATATACGGGTTGTATCCATCGAGGAATCCCCACGCTTTTGCGAAGAAATATCTCAATGCGTCAAATATCTTGCCGTCAAACAGGTAAGTGTCCATATACGGCAGCAACATTAAAAAGAACACCGGCACGCCTATAGACACTATGAGCTTTAAGGACTTTCCCATGCGGTAATATATAGTCGTAATAAAGAATCCTATCAACGACAGCGCGGTATAAAGGAAAGTCATCCATACAAATCCATCCAGCGCCACCCGCATTTGCGCACTGAAATTCAAAATCGGGCCGTAGTGCATATGATACATCTGATAAAATATCGACTGGAAACTGCCCACAGAAGACAAAGCAAGGTTGTTTATGGTGTCTATGAGCGCCATAAAAACGGCAAGCGGTACTACCGCTAAAATATAACTTTTAAACATTGTTTTTCTGGAAACCCCATTGGCGAGGAACAGGTGAAACGTGCTTTTAAACGAATTAAGTCCGAATACGAATATGAATATCGCCGTCGATATCTCGACTCCGCTCGATGTTACCCTAATACCATTGTGCGACATTACGACCCGCTGTATACCAGCAAATATTATAATGGCGTATATGATGATGTAGAATATAATAAGCGGCTTTATCATGCCATGTATCTGATATTTTAACGCAGCTTTAAGTTTCATTTTCTTTCTCCTTTATGCGTTAGTAAGATGTATAAACAGGTTCTGCAGGCTCATTCCCGATATTTCCAGCCCTTCGGGCACTGAAGGCTTGTCGGGTTTTTCGAGTATATATGCGCTCTTTATTCCGCCCAGCACGTCCGCGCCCAGCATGTTCCTGCCGCGAATAAATTCGTCAACCTTGCCCTGCGGCCCGGTTACCGTGTACCCTCTCGAAACAAGGCTTTGCGTGTCTTCCTGAAGCAGTATCTCACCCTTTTTTATTATGACGACGTTTTCAATTACGTCCGCCGCTTCTTCAATAAGATGAGTGGAGATTATTATAGTCCTCGGCTTCTCGCTGTAATTGAGCAGCAGTTCCTTGTAAAACAGGTCTCGGAAATTTGCGTCGAGCCCAAGCACCGGCTCGTCGAGCAGCAGTATCGGCGCGTTGCAGGACAGCGCGACTATTACCTGAAATATCGACTCGTATCCCTTTGAAAGCTCTCTTACCTTCTTTTTCAGGTTGAGCTGAAACTTATCCGCAAGGCGGCAGGCGTACTCCGTATCCATCTGAGGATAGAATTCTTTTGACCACTTGAAAACTTCTTTTACTTTCATAGTCGGAACATAAAGCGAGCTCTCTCCCATACAATACACCTTGGAAAGCACTGCGTCGTTTTCACAAACGTTCTCGCCGTCTATCGTTATCTCCCCTTCGGTGGGAAAAAGCTTGTTGGTAATTAGGTTAAGCAAAGTCGTTTTGCCCGCCCCGTTCCTGCCCAAGAGTCCGTAAATTTTGTTGTCGCCGAACGTTACGTTAACATTGTTAAGCGCCAGCGTATCGGCAAACCGTTTTGTAATGTTTTTTACTTCTATGGGGTTCATTTATCGTATCCCATCCTTACCATTTCGTATATTTCTTCAGTGGTGATATTAAGCTTGTTTGCCTCCGAAACAAGCGGTACGACGAATTTTTCGAAGAACTGCCGTTTGCGCTTTTTGATTATCTTTTCCTTTGCGCCTTTTGCAACGAACATGCCTACACCCCGTTTTTTATATAGAATTCCTTCGTCGACAAGTATGCCTACGCCTTTAAGCACGGTAGCCGGATTAATCTTATAACGCACCGATATCTCTGTCGTAGAGGGCACCTGCGTTTCGCTCTCATAAGCTCCCGATATTATCGCGTTTTCAAGCTCCTCGGCTATCTGTATGAATATAGGCTTATCGCTTTCAAAATCTAGTATCATTATTTGCTCCGTTGGTTAACTACTTATGTGACTAACTATAGCTCTTATTATTCTCTTTGTCAATATCTTTTTTGAATTTTGATTATACTAATACATGCGGTCTAATTTTATATTGCTTTTTAGGTTATTTGTGATATTATTTCATCAAAACTATTAAGGACGTGATACGAAATTGGAGAAAAAAATAACGCTTTATGGATTTAATAATCTCACTAAATCCTTAAGCTTCAATATTTACGATGTATGTTATGCGGAGTCCCAGAAAGATAAGAACGATTATCTTATTTATATAGATGAGCAATATAACTCAGAACGATTGACGAATATACTCTGTACGGTCACTGATATAATAGGCGCCCATGTACTCAACATCTCAAAGCAGGATTATGAGCCGCAGGGAGCAAGCGCAACGATACTGATAAGCGAAGAAGCTATAGCCTCAAACGTGATAGATCCGAGCTGCAACAAAGGTAACATAGTGTTTGAAAAGGACAGCGTTGTCGCGCATCTTGACAAGAGCCACGTAACGGTGCATACCTACCCCGAGTTCCACCCCGAAAAGGATATCACTACTTTCAGGGTAGATATTGACGTATCCACCTGCGGCAAGATATCGCCTCTAAAGGCTCTCGATTTTCTTATTTCCAGCTTCGATTCGGATATTATTTCTATCGATTACCGCGTCCGCGGTTTTACGCGCGACGTTAATGGAAATAAATATTATATCGACCACGAAATAAATTCTATACAGAATTTTATCAACAATGATACGCTCAGCGAATATGACGCGATAGACGTAAACGTCTATCAATCGAATATCTTTCATACTAAAATGATCAGGAAGGAAATCGATCTTAACAATTATCTCTTTAATACCGACGTATACGCACTAAAGCCCGAGAAAAGGCGGGAAATAAGAGATAAGCTATACAGAGAGATGATTGAGATATACTATGGAACTAACATCTATAAGTGACAGGCAGAATGATTCGGGTTACAGAAACCGCCAGTCGGCAACGCCCATAGCAACCGCGCTTCTCCAGTTGAAAAATCGGCGCGTACTGCCGTTTGACGTTCCGGGGCACAAACAAGGCCGCGGAACTCCCGAATTGAAAGAGTTCCTGGGTGAAAAGTGCGTATCGATTGACGTCAATTCGATGAAATGCCTTGACAACCTTTGTCATCCCGTATCCGTTATCAAAGAGGCCGAAGAGCTTGCCGCGGAAGCGTTCGGCTGCGATAACGTATTTTTTTTGGTCGGCGGTACTACGTCCTCCGTTCAGGCGATGATACTGGGCTGCTGCGCCGAAAACGATAAGATAATAATGCCGAGGAACGTGCACAGAAGCGCCATCAACGCCGTTATACTCTGCGGAGCCGTGCCTGTATACGTCAATCCCGGCATAAACTCGGAGCTTGGCATACCGCTTGGCATGACTCTCGAATCCGTGGAAAAGGCAATACTCGAAAACCCCGACGCGAAAGCCGTGTTCGTCAACAACCCCACGTATTACGGCATATGCTCCGACCTTGCGGGCATAATAAAGCTCGCGCACAGCCACGGCATGCTCGTGCTGGTTGACGAAGCCCACGGCACTCATTTTTATTTCCACGACGATCTGCCGGGAGCCGCGATGCATTTAGGAGCGGATATGGCGGCGGTAAGTGTGCACAAGACGGGCGGCTCGCTCACGCAAAGCTCTCTTCTGCTGCTAAACAAAGCGCGCGTCAACCCCGACCACATACGCGTTGTAATAAACCTTACACAAACGACGAGCGGCTCGTACCTGCTGCTGTCTTCTCTTGACATCGCTAGAAAAAACCTCGCGCTTAATGGCGGGGCTATGTTCGACAGAGTGCTCGAGCTTGCGGAATACGCGCGTAAAGAGATAAACGATATAGGCGGCTACTACGCTTTTGCCGACGAGATAAAAGGGCCCGCCGTAGCGGACTTTGACCGCACCAAGCTAAGCATTAACACCATAAAGCTCGGGCTTGCCGGATTTGAGGTGTACGAAATACTGCGCGACGAGTATTCTATACAGGTGGAATTCGGTGACGTCGCCAACTTCCTTGCGATAATATCTGTGGGCGACACTACGCTTGCCATTGAGCGTCTTGTCGCTTCGCTTGCCGAGATAAAGCGCTTAAAATCCGGGCAGCATGCAGGAATGTTCGACCACGAATACATCACCCCCATAGTAAAGGTGACTCCTGAAAAGGCGTTTTATGCGAAAAAAAGAAGCGTTCCTCTTGAAGCGAGCGAAGACGAGATAAGCGGCGATTTCGTGATGTGCTATCCCCCCGGCATACCTATAATAGCGCCGGGCGAAGTCATAACAAAAGAGATAATCAGTTATATACATTACGCTAAGGAAAAGGGCGCGCTGCTTACCGGCGCAGAAGATATGAGCCTTGAAAATATAAATATACTTGTGTAACGGAGATAAAAAATGGAACTTTGGTATACGGAAGAGCATACTGAATCGGTGCGCTTCTCAATAAAGGTAAAAAAACAGCTTTACAGCGGCGAAAGCGATTTCCAGCGTATCGACGTGTTTGATTCGGAAGAATTTGGGCGTTTTATGACGCTGGACGGTCTTATGATGGTCACGGAAAAAGACGAGTTCATATATCATGACATGATAGTGCATGTGCCCATGGCAGCCAAGCCGGACGTTAAAAACGTGCTCGTAATAGGGGCGGGCGACGGAGGCACCGTAAGGGAGCTTACAAAGTACAAAACAATAGAGCATATTGACATGGTGGAGATAGACAAAAAGGTTGTGGAAGTCTGCCTTGAATATCTCCCCTCTCTAACATGCAGTCTTAAAGACGAGCGCGTGCATATACACTATGAGGACGGCCTTAAGTTCGTTCGCTCCAAGCACAACTTATACGATCTCATTATAGTCGATTCCACCGACCCGTTCGGCCCCGGCGAGGGCCTTTTTACCAAGGAGTTTTACGGAAACTGCTACCACGCGCTGACCGATGACGGAATACTTGTCAACCAGCACGAAAGCCCGTACTATTCCGCCTACGCCAACAACATGAGAAGAGCGCACGCGAGGATCAACGAGTTCTTCCCCATCTGCCGCGTGTATCAGGCGCATATACCCACCTACCCTTCCGGCCACTGGCTGTTCGGCTTCGCCTCAAAAACCGTAGACCCTATAGAAAATCTTGACGAACAACGCTGGAACGCGCTCGGTATTAAAACAAGGTATTACAACACCGACCTTCATAAAGGAGCGTTCGCTCTTCCCAATTACGTGATAGAGATGCTGGAGAATCTGGAATATGAATAATACGGCGCTTACGTTTATATCCTGCGACAACAAATACAAGGAATCCACAATAGTCATATTCGGAGCTCCTTTTGACGGCACTACGTCGTTCCATCCCGGCACGCGCTTTGCGCCGCAGGCAATGCGCAGCGCGAGCGAAGGCGGTATCGAAACGTACAGCATCCACCAGAACAGAGACCTTTTGGATATTAAGGCGTGCGATATAGGCAACCTTACGATGCCGATAGGCAACTCTCAGCAGGCTATGAAGCTGATAGAAAAAACGGCCTCAAAGATAGCGCAGGACGGAAAAATACCCGTAATGCTGGGCGGCGAGCATCTTGTGACGCTGGGCGCCGTCCGCCCACTTGCCGCAATGCATCCTGATTTGCATATAATACACTTCGACGCGCATTCCGACCTGCGCGACAAGTATTTCGGCCAGAAGCTTTCGCACGCAACCGTAATGCGCCGCATATGGGATACCGTGGGCGACGGGCGTATATTCCAGTACGGCATACGCTCGGGAGAGCGCGAAGAAATAGAGTGGGGCAAATCCCACGTATATACAAACTTTTTCAACTGCAACAATCTGGATTATGCCGTTAAATCAATAAAGGACAGTCCTTGTTATGTATCCATAGACCTTGACGTGCTCGATTCGTCGGTACTGCCCGGCACCGGCACGCCGGAAGCGGGCGGAATAAGCTTTAACGAGCTTATAGAGAGCATATTCGCGCTGTCGGGGCTGAATATAGTGGGCGCCGATATTACCGAGCTCTCACCCCACTATGACGCCAGCGGCGGCTCTACGCTCGTGGCCTGCAAAGTACTGCGCGAGCTGCTGCTCATGCTTGGATAATTAATTATTTTTAAGCATAACAATACCGCACCCAATGGATGCGGTATTTTAATGCTGTTTTATTTATTAGCGGCTACGCAACTATATCGCCCTTATAGCTTATCAGCGAGGCGTCGTGTACGCCGGGTATTGCCGCGAAAGCGTCTATCATGCCTACTTCGCTTTCCTTTATGTTCATCTCAATAGTGAGCTCCATAGTACCCTGCGATACGACTTTCGACTTAAGCCTGCCCTGCGGCAGCCTGCGAAGCACGTTCTGCACTTCCTTTTTCACGCTCTCGTCAAAACGCAGCACGAGCATGTAAGGAAAGTTCTTTTTCAATTTGAACAGGTTCCAGACGAGCATCAGCACGCCTATTACTCCCGAAGCGATGAGTGCGACAATATAAAGCCTTGTGCCGAGCGTTATGCCGGCGGCTATCGCCCAGAACATGTATATCGTGTCGAGCATTTCCTTAACGGCTGTTCTGAACCTTACGATAGACAGCGCGCCCACCATACCAAGCGCGGCAATAAGGTTGGTAGTTATAGGCATTATCACCATAGTCGTAACCATAGTGAGCATCACGAGCGAGGTTCCATAGCTTCTGGAGTATATAACGCCCCCAAACGTAAGCCGGTAGATAATATAAATAAATATTCCTATTAAGAACGCCAGCCCCAAAGCAATAATCACATCCATAAACGACAGTTCGGTTGTGAATGCGAAATCATCAAGTATACTCCTCTTGATAATCTCCGTAGCCAATTTAACATCGTATCCGCCGCCCATTTAAATAAACCTCCTAGTCAAACTTTCTGCAGATGACGTACTTTGAGATAGCGCATCTGTCAGCAGCATTAATGTTATTTAGAACACGTTTAATGAATTCCGGCAAATATCTGTTGAACTTTATCTCAAGCACCATGAGCCCGGTATCGTACATGGGCATCACCGGCGCGTTCGCATCAAAAATATCTTTAAGCATGAGTCCGGCCTTTAGGTCCTTATCAAACGTGATTCTGCAGTTTTCAAACGGAGATACATACGCTTCCCGTATATAGTCCACTATTACCCGCGGCCTTAACAGGAATGTCTTCATCTCCAAATACAGCTCTTTGGCAAGTTTCTCGTTCCTGTCCTTCAGAAAATCGAACTCCCCCGCCATTATGCTGTCATACTCGCCGCGCGTAAGGCTTATGCTTTGTTTGCCAATATACTGACCGATTTTATACTTCTTCTCGAATTTTATCGGGTTGTCCTGATAATTGTATATCCTTATTCTGTATTTATATCTTTCGCTGTTGCCCGCCAGCTTTTCCCTCAGCGCCGTTTCGTGTATATCGTCGAAATAAAGGCTGCGGACATGATAAGAGCTGTTCTCGTCCGCGTAAGGGTCGGGCGACATAAGCGCTTTGAGCGCGCCTCTTAATATGGTATAGTCCCTATAGTTAATATAATATTTTAGCTCATGCCTTAATGGCATATCATAAGATACCGCGCTTTCTTCCGTCGCGGATATGTCCTTGTACTCATAAGCAACAGCAGCGCTTTTTGTCTCGCGGAGCGGCTCGGACGCATAAGACCTTTTTGGCCTTACATTCTCGGAAAATACGTCGAGCCCTTCATCACCAGAATGCTTTACGGTCTGTTTTGCATGTTCCGAGAGCATTTCAGGCTGTTTGACCGCTGCTTTTACCTTGACTTTGCGAGTTTCGCCGGCGGGTTTGCGCGGTTTACTTTTCTCTTCAGCCTTGGGCTTTTGAATATTCAGCTCGTCGGGAAATTCGCGCTGCGGCTTTTGATCGCGGTCAGTGAAAGAATACAAACCCGGTTCACGCTTCTGCGTCGGGCTTACCCTGCTCTTTCTTACCGAAGCGGATTCTATAGGTATGTTTAATGTGCTCTTCGAATTGAAGTCCCGCTGCGAGAGCGGCTGAAGGCTGCGCTGTTTTACAAGCGGCGTCTCTTTTTTAAGTTTTCTGAAAATATCTTCGTCTCTCGCCATATAAAAACTTTCTCCAAGATTATTGCACGATCATTAAATCAATTACGCTCTTCGCTTTTCCGCTTAAACCCCGCCGTTCCGAGCGCCGGGAGAAGGCGCCGTCGTAAGCTCCCACTCGGCGGTATACGCTCCGTCGCCGTCTATTTTGCGCACATACGCGGTTCTCGGCGGTATTTCTTTTATGCTCACCCGGTCAAGTATATATCCCGCCGCGTCGCAAAGGGTAATAGTCTCATTGTAAGTCGACACGCGGAAGTTAGTGTGTATCGCCTTTGACGCAACGTCGGTTAAGCTTTCATCCTCTCCCGACGCGAACACGACGAGGTATTCCCCCGGCCCTATCGTAACCTCGGGAAACTTCCACTTCATAACCTTAACAGCATCGTCCGAAAGGCCGTAACCGCTTAAGTTTATAGCCTCGGCTGAGCCGTTGTACAGTTCTATATAATCGCTCGCGCTGCCGCTGTTATCCACAAACGTCGTAGTGTTTAATGGGTTTATCTCCGTGATAATAAGCTGCGAGCCTTCCTTTATCCTGCTGTTAACAAACGAAGCATAGCCTTCCTCGGTGTTGGGAAAGCCGGGCGTAGGCTTGTCATATGCGGCAAACTGTGACGAGTCGGAGGACCTGCCCAAAGAAATGTTCTCGGTTTGGGCGTCGTATTCAACCTTGTCCGCAATCTTATCGTCGGGGCCAAACAGGTATACCCCGCCTCCCGATGAACTCAGCTTGAAATTCGTATGCTGATAAACGGCGTTTTTATCGGATACGTTCTTATCGGACGCGAACACTACGATATACTCGCCGGGTTTAAGCGTTATGCCCGGGAACTGCCACTTCGCGGATTTGCTTTCGTCCGACAGTCCGTATCCTGATAAGTCCACGTTCTCGCCGGAAGCATTATATATTTCTATCCAATCGCTGTATTCTCCCGTCTCATCGGGCAATACGGCGCTGTTTGACGTCAAGAACTCGTTTATTACGACAGCATAACCGTAAGCATCGGGAGCGACGCCGGTTCCTGTTCCAGTCCCCTGGCTGTTTACGTATAAAAAAATGCCCGCTACAACCGCAGCAATGATTACGATTGACAGCACACCTTTTAAAATCCTCAAGTACAAACGCTCCTTTTTTCTATGCGAATCTGATTTTATCATGCTTTTATAGCAAATACAACTTTTTATATTTATCTGCATTCAATGTATCTTTCAGGATATTATCGCCTTTATATTACATTTGTAAACGCTGCGCCTTTCTATAAAAATACTGCAGCCGGGCTTAAAAACGCATCTTTACTTAAAAACCTCGCGGCTTTTTTATCCCGTAAAAAAAGAGCTGGAATATCACCACCAGCTCTTTTTATTAAATACTCTATTAATTTTAATTCATAAAGTATAAGTATGTCAACTGTTTTACTTCAGGCCGAACTCTGATAGATCAAAATCAAAATAATCCGAAAAATCCATCTGCTGGACATACTGGCGGGTATACTCGGTACCGTCAACATTAAGTACGCCGTCATCCAAATATATATCGGAAGTCGCGCCCATTATACTGATAGTCCCCGAATCGGATTTTTCATCAAACGTATACTCCGCTGAAAGCGTTTGCCCCATCACCTTCATTTCCACCGTTCCGTTCGGTTTAAAATCCAGCTCACCAGCGAACCCTGCTTTATCATACCATTTACCCGCTATTCCGCTCGCGGCATTTCCGCCCGTCAGCAGTATGATTAGCACAACTATCCCCGCAACAAGCACCACTCCGCCGATTATCAGCCCTATAATCAGCCCGTTTTTCTTCTTTTGAGCCGCGTAACCTGCGTTAGCGCCGGGTTGGCCATACATGGCAGGCTGGGGCTGGGCGTTCTGCGGCTGCGCCGTATTAAGGCTGTTGCCGCAACTGACGCAAAACGCCGCTCCCTCGGAATTCTGCGCACCACACTTTGTACAAAACATAACAAGCCACTCCTTTAATATTTAATTGCGGGGGAACTCCCGCGCTATGTGACATTATTGCTTCGTGTACGTTATGTTATCCATGGAAAGAGTAGTACCGTCGCATGTGAATTCATGCACTTTATCATTACTGTCAAGCTTAAAGCTTCCCTCGCTGGTTGCTCCGTTATACGAATAGCGGCCGCGGTGTAATTCGCCTGACGCCGTCCACTCAACAATGCCGCCCGGCTTAAACTCAATTGTACCCGCTATGCCCGCCTGATCCCGCCAGGAACCTTTCAGCTGTTCGGGCAGCATGCCGCCGAGCCCGATAATTAAAAAGACTGCTATTATAACCACCAGCACGGCGCAGCCTATTATCAGCATCTTCTTATCGCCGCTTTTTTTGTTGCCGGGAGATTTGCCGGGCGTAAGCGCTATGCCGCAGTCATTGCAGACTTTCTTGTTTTTCTTATAATCTTTTCCGCATTTCTTACAATACATATTTTTCTCCTGGTATATTATTGTGATTAATTTTAACATATCGATTATAATATTGATAGATAATTTCTTCTGTTTATATTTACTTTACCGCTCATTATTTGTTGCAAAACGGCTTGGCATATGTTAAAATACGATTCGTTATTTGAAAACGAGTATTATTTCGGAGGTAGACACTTGCCAAATATAAAATCTGCGGAAAGACGCGTACGTGTTGAAGCAAAAGCAAAGCTCAGAAACAGGGAAGTCAAGTCGGAGCTTAAAACGCTTGCAAGGAAGTTCAATGAAGCGGTAGCGGCTAAGAATACGGAAACTGCAGCCGCTCTGTTTAAGGAATATACGGGAGCGCTTGACAAAGCCGCGCTTAAAGGCGCGATACATCAAAACAGCTGCAACCGTAAAAAGGCGCAGTGCTCCAAGGCCATAGCCTCTATCTAAAGGCTGACGACGAAGCGTTTAAGCCTTTGGTCTTTTGATCAAGGGCTTTTTTGTCGTTATCCTGACGTTTAAGCGCTGCACTTACAGTTTATATATCTTCATAATAGTTTCGGGTAGCGCTATGGAGGCGTCCGCTTCTCCGCTTTTTATGCCGTAATCAAGCTCTGCAAGCCTTACAAGCGCGTCCCTTAAGTCCTGCTGCGTAAACCGCGCCGATTCCTTTTTAAGTATATCGACCACAAAGCCTCTTATTCCCGTCATTTCAGCTATTTTCGAAGGAGGGTATTTTAAGTCCGCCATAGTCTTTACTTTATACATGTCCCTTATCTTGCGCGCTATAAGCCCGATAAGGCCCTCCGGACGCTCCGTACGCAGTATGTCTTCCAGCAGCTTTTTCGCCTTGCCAGCCTGCCCGCCTGCAAGCAGCCCGTGTATCTCAAACACGTTGTATTCAAGAGATTTTGCCGCGCATTGTTCTACGTGCTTTGCGGTTATTTCACCGTAGCCACAGTATGCCGCCAGCTTCGCCGTCTCGTTGTCAAGCGCAAAATAATCACATCCCACAGCCGCGACAAGCACCGAAGCCGCCTTTGCCGATATGGAAGCGCCGTATTCGCGCGCCTTTTTTTGCGAGAAGCTTACGCAATCGGCTATAGCGGGAGCGGAAAATTCCTTCACCGTACCCTGTTTGCTTATATAAGTGTATAGCGCTCGCCTTTTATCCAAAGCGTCTTCGGTGCACAGCGCAATAACGGTGGTATCGGGAAGTTTTTTAAGCGCTTCCGCTATCTTTCTTGAGTCGTCCGCGCTGCCTTTGGCAGTCAATGCCGTGCAGCCAAATACCGCGATAAATCTTATATCCGACATGAACGGCACGGAAAAGCATGCCTCTATAAGCTCGTCGGTCTTAGGCATAGTCTTATATTCCGTTACGTTCATCTCGGGATACTGTATGTTAAGCGAGCTTTTGAGCTTATTGACGCTCTCCCTCACCATATAGTTTTCGCCCGCAAATATGTATGTGTTCTTGTTCATATTACCCGCCGTATGTATTAACTTTGATATCGCCGCTTATATAGAATTCCACCGCGGCGTCGTCCATCGTTGTAAAAACCTTGCCAGAGTAATCGTATAGATTATCCGCGGCCAGTTCGTCCGGCTGGCCGTACCAGTTTTTCCCTACGCAGATAACGCTGTACCGGGGCCGTATCGCCGAAAGCGGCAGCCTGTATGACGACAGTCGTGAGCCGTGGTGCGCGGCTTTGTATACGTCTATACGGGGCAGGCTTGCAAAAATCTCAGTTTCCGCCGTACCCGGTATGTCGCCGGAAAAAAGCAGCCGTTTGCCGTTATACTCTATAAGCAGCACGAGCGACTCGGAGTTTTTATCCTCCGCCTCCGTGTCCCTATATGGATATAATACCAGAGCGGACGTGTATTCGTCCAGCCAAACGGTGTCCCCCGCGCCGAGCGCAACGACCTCTGCGTCCGGCATCGCCGCCCTTACATTGTCCTCCTCCTGCCAGGAGCAATACGCCTTACCCAGCATCCCGGCATCGTAGAGCGCTTTTATGCCGCTGAAATGGTCGCCGTCCGTATGGGATACAAAAGCGGCTTCGGGCGTATATCCGTTTCGTATCGTAAAGCTTACTATCTCTTCCGCGCTGGCCCCTCGTCCGCCGTCTATAAAGTATTCTCCGTTCTGGGCTGTCCTTATGAACGCCGCGTCCCCCTGCCCAGAGTCGAGAAATACAACGTACATACCGTTAAAGCCGGGCAGCACGGTAAGAACGGCAATTGCGGCGACTATGGCAGCGCAAATCACGGCTTTTGTCTTTATCGCAGCCAGCGTATACGTTGAGCATATATACATCAGCACAAAGCACGCTATTACCATGAGCGCCGAAGGCGACGGCACATTCACCGCGACAAACGGAACCTGCGCGGCAAGCTTTATTATATAAAGCATAGCCTTTATTGACGCGGAGGCAGGAAACGCGGCAAACGCGGCTGAGCTTCCCATTATCACTCCGAACAGCGCGGCAATAAACACGAGCACAGTTGCAGCCGAAGCGAGCGGTATAATAACGAGATTTACGAATATGCTTAGCGTGGAGAGCCTGTTAAACGACGCCGCCAATATGGGCGTTGTTCCCGCCGTAGCGCCCGCCGACGCCGCGAGCGCGTTGCCTGTGCGCATTAAGCGTTTTTTAAGCGCTTTGTCCCAAAGCCGCCTCGCCTGATTGCCAATAGTTAACATACCGAACACTGCCGCGAACGAAAGCTGGAAGCCCGCGGTAAAGAGGTCAAGCGGCCTTACCAGCAGCGATAATATAAACGCCAGCGACAGGTAGTTAAGCGTATCGTTCTGCCGCCCGAAATGCGTGCCCAAAAGCACTGCGCACGACATGACAGCCGCGCGCACTATCGAGGGCGTAAAGCCGGTAAGGCACGTATACGCCGCCACAAAAACAAGTGCTATAACGAGCCGCGTCTTGCGGCCCGCCCGTAGCAGCTTCAGCACGAAGTATACAAAACCTATAAGTATTGCTGCGTTAAGGCCCGACACGGCCAGCACGTGAGCCATGCCGGTGTCCTTGAATGCCGTGTAAGTCTCCTCGTCTATGCCCTGTGTGTCTCCCAGCAGCATCGCTTTAGCCACCGGCGCGGTTTCGTTATCGAATATGCCGTCAATAACGCTTCCCAAGTACTCTCTCGACCCGGCAAAAAACGTGTACGCATCGGTAAGCCTGTCCGTTGTTTTAACGTTGCCCGCATACGCTTTTAATGTTATTCCCTGCGATTTAAGATACAGCCTTTCGTCAAAGCCTCCCGGATTGCGCACGCCTTTTGGCGCTTCTATATCCGCGACGGCCTCGATTACGTCGCCGCAGCGCACCTCCCCGTTTGACAGATACAGCTTTATGTTGCCGCATTGCCGGCCTTCAACCGACGCGTTGTCTATAAGGCATACGGTACTTCCGTATTCGTTCTGATACGGCGAGCCAAATACCCTTCCCTTTATATTAAGGCTCTCCCCCGTTACCATATAACCTTTGCTTAACGCCGAGGCTGACAAAAACGCCGCAAGAAAAAATAATGCCGCGCACACAAGCGGCAAAACAATTTTGTATGCGCGTTTATATAACGCTTTCTTTGCAACTGCTGCGAAAATAACGGTTGCAGCTGATATGACAGAGGCCAGGATTATATAAACCGCCTTTAAACAAAAATACCTGCCCAGCGTTACGCCCAAAGCAAAAAAGACCGCCGCTGTGAAAATCGGCCGTCTTTTGAGTCTATCATGTAAGCCATGCAGTTTTGCGGTTCCCGCAATACCCATTCAGACCTCGTAAGATACAAGTTCCTCAATGATGCTCGCTCCGGGGTAGTATTCGGCGGCTTCTTTAATTAGCTCGTTTTCGTCGTATTCGGGGAACACGTGTGTTAATAGAAGCTTCTTTGCGCCCGCTTCTTTGCCTATTTTCGCAGCCTCAGCCGCCGTAACATGCGCGGCGTTCTCCGGTTTGTCAGCCGAAAGGAAACCGGCTTCTATCAAAAATAGATCGGCGCCTTCGGCAAAGCCCGCGAGCCTTTCGTTGCAGCTCGTATCGCCGGAGTATACGAATTTCCTGCCTTCAGCGCAAAACGACATAGCGTAGCTCTTTACCGGGTGAGGCATAAGCGCGAAGCTTACGTCCATGCCGCATATGCTGGCAGTGCCGCCGTCATCTATATAATGCGCTTCTATGTTTTTATTGGAGGAAATAAGCTTCGCTTCCGCTTCAGATTCGGCGGGCATATACACAGGCACGGGGTTTGCAAGCCTGCCCAGTTTTTTAGCGGCGTCGAGCGCGTACCTTAGCGTAAGCATATCGCCCATATGATCGGCATGCAGGTGGGAAAGCACGACTGCGTCTATTTCGTGCGCATTGATTACAGAAAACACCCTCGTAAGAGAGCCGCAGCCCAAGTCTATTATTACGTGGCGTCCGCGGTATGTAAGCATATAGCTAGAACACGCGCAGTTTGCCTTAGGGTACGGCCCGTATTTTCCGAAGCAGGTAAGCTTTATCATATCGCTCCCTCTATCCTTTTTACCGGATAATACAGCACTGCCGCCGCAGCAACGCCTGCGACCCACTGTATTAGGTTCTGCACGAGTCCGCCGTAGGCTCTTCCCCATCCGCCTATCAGCACCTCGTATAAGCCGTAGCCCACGAACATTATCGCGCCCGCTATTATGCAGGTGATGAGGAATCTTGGAAAGCCCGCCTTTTTCATCATTACCGCGCAAAGAAATCCCATCAAGCCTTTTATTATTATCGTAGCCGGTATGTATTCGGCGGCTCCGAGTATAAGATCGGCAAACAGGCTGCCAACAGCGGCGGTGCCCGCTGCCCACGGCGCGCCTATAAGCAGCCCCGCGCAGTAAATTATCGAATCTCCAAGATGCATATACGCGCTAGTGGACGTCAGCCTGAAGCTTAAAAACGCCGTAAAAACAAAAATTAGTGCTGCAAGTATGCTGGATATCGCAAGTGACCTTGTGTGGCCTTTGTTCTGCATATTTTATCCTCCCATTGTTTGCTATATTTTAATATAATTCAGTACCCGATGCAACGGCTGATTTTGTTGAATACAATCACGCCTCAACTTGGCGCTCCATATACTGTACAGTGAGTATCATCTTTTTTATGGGGGCTTTCATATGTGCGGTATCGTCGGTATCATTGACTTTGAAAAAGACCTTCTTGATTGCAGCGGCATACTTTCCAATATGATGGATAAATTGAGCCACAGAGGCCCTGATTCCGCCGGGTCTTTTATAACGCATCAAGCGGCGCTTGGGCACAGAAGGCTTGTGGTGGTTGATCCGGCAGGCGGCAGCCAGCCAATGACAAGAAGCGTGGGAACCAATACATACACAATAGTGTATAACGGCGAGCTTTATAACACTTTGGAGCTTAAAAAGGAGCTTTATGACAAGGGACATGTGTTCCTTACCCATTCGGATACCGAGGTGCTGCTGATGTCTTACATAGAATGGGGGCCTTCCTGCGTCGAAAAGCTCAACGGCATATTCGCTTTCGGTATATGGGACGAGCGGAAGCAGCGCATATTCCTCGCGCGGGACAGGATGGGAGTAAAGCCGCTGTTTATAGCGCGTACAAAGCACGCTCTGCTTTTCGCCTCTGAGATAAAAGCCATACTCGCGCATCCTGATATAAAGCCCGTCATCAACGACAACGGCCTATTAGAGCTTTTTGCTCTTGCGCCCGCACGTACGCCCGGCAAGACGCTGTTTTTAGGAATTGAGGAGCTAAAGCCCGGTGAATGCATGACGTACTCGCCGCTCGGCACGTACATACACCGTTATTGGCAGTTTAAGAGCGAAGAGCATAAAGACGATATTCCCACTACCGTTGAAAAGCTTCTCTATTATATAGAAGACTCAATTGTACGTCAGCTCGTATCCGACGTACCAGTCTGTACGTTTCTTTCCGGCGGACTCGATTCAAGCACGCTCTCGGTAATAGCAGCAAAACACATGGCCAAAAACGGCGACACTCTCGATACATTCTCTATAGATTATACGGATAACGACAAATACTTTACGCGCAGCGTGTTTCAGCCAAGCCCCGATAAGGACTATATAGATATAGTAAGCAGGTATATAGGCAGCAATCATACGCCTTACATTGCGACCACCGAGGATTTGGTGGCATCGCTTAGAGACGCCGTAATCGCCCGCGACCTTCCCGGCATGGCGGATGTGGATTCCAGCCTGCTAATGTTTTGCAGGGAAGTCAAAAAATACGCTACCGTCGCGCTATCCGGAGAATGCGCAGACGAAATATTCGGCGGCTACCCGTGGTTTTACCGCGACGACCTATTAAACCTTGATATGTTTCCGTGGGCGAATTCCTTAGCGCTGCGGCGCAACGTAATGTCAAAGAGCCTCTCTAAGCTTAATATCGAAGATTACGCAAAAGCAAGGTATTTTGATACTGTGGAAGAAACCCCGCTGCTGGGCAACGAAAAGCCCAAAGAGCGCAGGCGCCGCCAGATGTTCTATTTGAATATAAAATGGTTTATGGCCAACCTGCTCGACCGCAAAGACAGAATGAGCATGGCGAGCGGGCTGGAGGTAAGGGTTCCTTTCTGTGACCACAGGCTTGCCGAATACGTTTGGAACATACCGTGGGATATAAAAAACGCGGGAGGCATGGAAAAAGGCATATTGAGGCTGGCTGTAAAAGACCTGCTTCCCGAGAGCATATGCGCAAGGAAGAAGAGCCCTTATCCCAAAACGCACCACCCCGAATACACGAGGCTTGTCTCTATAGCGCTGAGAGACATACTGAATGATAAATCTGCGCCCGTAAACGCCCTAATAGACAAGGAATTCATAGAAGAGATGCTCGATTCATTGAGCATAGTGACGCCCTGGTTCGGACAGCTTATGACCGGCCCGCAGCTATTTGCGTTCCTTATACAGCTCAACATGTGGCTTGAAGAATATAACGTAAGTATAGCCGTTTAGGACGGCTGCTTTATTATGCCGTAGTTCCTTATAAACGGGTTTGAAAGGCACAGGTTTCCCGCGAGCGATTCCGTCTGATTGCCTTCAATAAGGAACTGCACCTTGCTTATGCCGTCCATCGACGTTATCGTATTCACTATTGAATAGACGAGCAGCATCTCGCTTTTTGGCTTCAAATCCGCGCACGCGTTTTTAAAGCCCTTCGACAAGTTAACAAACGCCGTGTCGCCGTATATATCCACCGAAAGTATATCTTCCTCCGTTATTCCCTGAAGCATTATGGGTTCCGCGTTGTCGTCCTCGCCCTCAAGAGGGCCTTTTAACAGCTCAAGCAGGCGTTCTTTTGCGTTCCATATCTTTGCCTGTTCCATGCTTCGCGAAACTTCGAGCAGCAGGTCCGAGTTCTTGTCCTCAAAATAGAGCGGCGCACTGCTGCCTATCAATCCTATAAAATCCTGTCTGTTCATGCCCGCCGATGAAGCGCCGGAATACGGTTCCACCCTGTTGCCGTTTACGAATATGTCCACATATCTGACGCCGGGCAAGAAGCCGGTCAATGTGTATATCAGCGCCGCATAGGAAAGCTTGGCGTCCTTCGTGTCTGAATAGACGTATCTTGTAGGCAGCTTGGAAAAATTGAGCTTAAGTATATACCCGTCGTCGGCCGGCAGTATTTCCGGCTCTTCAACGAGCTCAATGCCTTCCGCAACCGGTGTGGCCATAACAGACGTATTCTGCGGGCCTTTCCCAAGTTCGCCAAGCAGCGCGCGCACATAGCCGCTGCCCGTATATTTTACGTCGCGCACCTCGGGGAGTATAAAGCTTCCTCCACTGGATATAAAATATAGCACCGTTGTCAGCTCATTTTCTTTGGGAGGCTCTGGCGTTTGCTGCGCGTCTTCCTCTTCAGGCTCAGGCTCGGGCTCGGGCTCCTCGCCCGGTATCTTTATCGGAAGAGCGGGTACTTCTTTATAGTTAGCAAAAGCCTGCAGCCATGCGTTCGTTACTACGCCCGTCTGTTTTTCATGCGGCTCGCACGGCACTGCGGCCGCGCCTTCTTCCGCTACAAAACCCGACTGCACCCCGTTATAGAATACCGACGTATATTTTATGCCCAATATATCCGTCACGGTATTCGCTATCGCAAGCTCCAGCTTGAACTTATCCTCAGGGAGTATTACAAGGCCGCTGTATTTCAAATATACATTAGCAACGTTTCTTGAGCACTCTATGCGTTCAAGCCTCATACCCGCCGGGGCAACTGCCGTTAGCCTTTCGCTATACGGTCCTTCCAGAAGCTGCTTTATCGCGTCTGACGCTGGATTAGTATCCTCGCCAATTACGATATTTCTTATTTCCGCCGTCAGCATGCCGCTGGAAGCGTTAATAAAGTAAACGGCGGTCTTCTCTACCCTTCCCTTTTCGCCAAGGCTGCTCATATCTATTTTGCTTGTGGGTATGTATGCCCCGTATTCGCCCTTATCTTTTATTACGCCGCATCCGGCAAGCAGCAGACAAAGCGCGGCTGCGGCAGCAATGTATCTTTTCATATCGCCTCTATCCGACATTTACAAGTATGTTTACAAGCGAAGTATACGACAAAGCCCATATGTCGTTGTTTCTTACCATTATCACGGGCTTGCTCACCAGCTTTATTATGTCGTCCGCCTTCGTTCTTACCGAATAATCGAGCATCACAACCGCCGTACTGCCGTCGTGCGAAACGTTCCAGCTTGTAACGTTATAGCTTTCAAGCCCTACCACATTGGAAGTCAGCGCGCTGGAAAACGCGCTGATATCCGGCTTTACCGTTCCGTCGGGGCTGTTATACGCCGTGAAATTGTAAAGCCCTGTCCAGTCCTTATACGCAAAGCATTTCAGCGCTTCCATCAGAGTGTTCTCCGGCGTCAGTATAAGCGATGCGTCTCTTGTCAGCGGCTCAAGATATGTCTGCGGGTTGTCCTTCCAGCCCGCTTCGCCGCGCGTTATTCTTCCGCCCGTTTCGCTGCCGCTGTCCCTTGCCACTTCTATCTGCACCTGCGAGTATTTACCGAGTTCCACAAGCGTGTTTACTATCGAATATATCGCGAGCTTTTTCTGGTCGGGCGTCGTCCCTTCTTCCAGAGCGGCTTCACTCGGGTCGGTGGATATGAACTCGTTGCTTAACGTAACGAACAATATGTCCTCGTTTGAGGATACGCTTATAAGTTCAACTCCGTTCCAGAAAAGTCCGCCCAGCTCGTCCCTGTCCGCGGAAGGCCCGCTTATCAGCGCCTGAATAACCGCTTCCTCCAGCGTCTTGCTTACAGGCACGTCTATTTTTCGCGTCTCGGCGGCGAGCAGGTTCTGTTTGCGGTAACAGAAATACAGCGTAACGTTGGACGTGACTTTGTTGGCTGCTTCCGCTTTCGGATTTATATCCGGAGTATTGGCGGGCTTATTTGTCTCGCCCAATGCGCATCCCGATAATACGGTTATCAATAACAATACCGCCGCTGCGGCAATTTTCAACTTACTCATTGCTTTCCCCCTGCCTTTTTATGGGCAGATACAGCGTAAAAGTGCTGCCCTTTCCTTCTTCGCTCTGCACGTCTATTCTGCCGCCGTGCAGCAGCGCTATCTTCTGCGATATATGCAGCCCAAGGCCGCTGCCTCCGGTATCTCTCGCCCTTGCTTTGTCCACACGATAGAAACGGTCGAATATATAAGGTATCTCCGAATCGGGTATGCCTACCCCGTCGTCCTTTATAACGATGGCGGCATATGCCCCAGATTTCTGAAGCGCCACCGATACGTGGCCGCCTTTGTCGGTATACTTTATAGCGTTGTCTATAAGGTTCATTACCGCCTGTATAACTTTTAGCGCGTCGCATTGTATCTCTAAATCGTTTATTACCGAATAGGAGAGAGTTATACTCTTTTCCTTCGCTATCGGCTTCAGCGAGGAAACGGATTTATGAACGAGCTCGCTAAGTAGTATCTTGTTTATTACAAGAGCGTCCGCCTCGCTGTCAGTCTTTGCAAGCGTAAGCAGCCCCGTTATCGTTTCGTTCATGCGGTCTATCTCTTTATTGATGTCGCTTAAGAATTCTTTGTATATTTTCTCGTCTATGCCGTCCTGATAAAGCAGCGACTCGGTGAGTATCTTCATAGAGCTTAACGGCGTCTTTAACTCGTGTGAGGCGTTGGATACGAATTCGCTCCTGTGCCTGTCCATGTTTTCCAGCTTTTCGCTCATCGTGTTGAAGGTATCCGCAAGAGAGGCCATCTCGTTTTTGCCGGATACTTTAATGCGCTGCTTTAAGTTCCCCTTGGATATGGAGATGGCTACGTTTTTAAGCTCGTTTATGGGCTTTGCTATATAGCCGGAAAACACAAGGCTAATAAGCAAAAGCACGAGACAGGCGGAGCACGATATAATAACAAGTATCGTTATGAAGCTGCGCGTCGTTTCCACGACGTCCTGTATCTCATCCGCAAACAGCACAGCGCCTATCGTTTCGGTGTTATAAACCACCGCCGACGTGTAGTATACGCAGTAAAACGGTTTCTTTTCGCTATCTATCCTGTGAAAGCCGTAAGACGTATCGCCGGGCCCGAGCAGCACGTCGGATATTTCCTTGTGCTCAAGCTTCTGCCCGTTAAATATCGAAAAGCTGTCTACCTGAACGATTCCCGACTTATCGAGCACTAAAAAACGCCCGCCATATTGTTTGGAACTCTGTTCGGCGATTTCGTACATTTTTTTTGCGTTGGAGTTATAAAGATACGGCGCCATGCTTACGGCGACGCTGTTAGTGCTTTTAAGCTGTTCGTTCACCCGCATTTTTACAAGATAATCTTCCGCGAGGTACGCGACAGCAAACGTGACCGCCGCGAATGTCACGGCGGCTACGAAAATGTATATTACTACAAAACGCCAGCGTATCGAATAAAATACGCTATTTATCCGAGAAATAATATCCCACTCCCCACTTGGTCAATATAAATTCGGGCTTCGCGGGGTTGCTTTCGATCTTTTCACGAAGGCGGCGGATATGCACGTCCACTGTCCTTAAGTCTCCCAAATACTCATATTTCCATATAAGCTCCAAAAGCTTTTCCCTGTCGTAAACTTTGCCTTTGTTCGTTATAAATAATTGCAGAAGATCGAATTCTTTAGCCGTAAGCCCCACGTCTTTGCCGTCAACCGTAACGCTCCTGTTTTCCAGGTTGACCGTCATATTCTTCGCGTGAATTATCTGCGGCTCCTTACTTTTTTCATTGCCTTCCATGCGCCTGAATATCGTTTTAATACGCGCTTTTAATTCAAGCATATTAAACGGCTTTGTCATATAATCGTCTGCGCCGTACTCTAAACCCATTATCTTGTCCATATCGTCGTCTTTGGCGGTAAGCATTATTATCGGAACGTTTGATATGCTGCGTATACGCTGGCACACTTCCATTCCGTCTATTTTAGGCAGCATCAGGTCAAGAAGCACAAGATCGTACTTATCAGGCTCAAATACAGCAAGCGCCTGTTCGCCGTCCAGCGCCTCGTCCACCGAATAGCCGTCCTGCTGCTCAAGATTAAACCTTAGCCCTTTGATCAAACTGGGTTCGTCATCGACGATCAGTATTCTCTTCATACATACATTCTCCTCGTACGTTATGACAGTAATTATACCACAATGTCAAAAATAATAAAATGAAAGTTACGATAACATAATTTAAGACCTGCACTGAAACGCACCCAAACACTCCGAAATGCTCAAACCCCCGATAAATACTAAATAAACAAATTCACAGAAACATCCTAAAACAATTAAAATAGTGCGGTCAAAAGTGCAGTCTGGCGTATTACTTGCTTCAGTTTCGGTTTCCATTAAAATTGTATAATCTTTTTTAGCCATCGCAGGATAAAAGTTATTTATAATAGTTCGTACCCGGGTTTCACAGCTACTAAACTTATATATTTTACGTACCTTCAGTAACAATCGCGTCAGGATCAATATCTCCTTCTGATGCTTTTTTATTTTGGCCGGCGAGCCTGCTAAAGAAAGGTAGCCCAGAAAACGAATCGGTTTGTGCCGTTGGATGTTGAATGAATCGATGTCTGCAACTTTTCCTCTTGTTTTTTACAAGAAATGCTGGAGTACCGAAGCTTTTACTTCTTCGGCACCTCAGCATTTGCAGGCTCTTGAGTGACTCTTTTATCTTCAGTTCAGGTAATTAATTTACAGCTTGTCAAAAACTCGAGGATCAGCATTCGTATGTCTTTGCCGCCTCAAATTCACCCAGTATGGTCCGAGCCGGTTTTTTAGTTAAAAGCGAGACAATAACGATGGCTATGCACGAGAGCACGAATGCCGGGAACAGTTCGTATATGGCAAATACGCCGCCAAGACGCGAAATCAGCATATTCCATATGAATACCATGCTGCCTCCGGTGATCATACCTGCGATTGCACCTGCCCTTGTCGTTCTCTTCCAGAACAATGAGAAAAGTATGATAGGTCCGAAGGTGGCCCCAAATCCTGCCCATGCAAATGATACCACCTTAAATATAACGCTGTTTTCATTCAAAGCTATGACTATCCCGAATACCGACACAAGAAGAAGGGTTATACGCGAAACAATCATCACCTGTCTGTCGGTTGCATTCTTTTTGAATATTCCTTTGAAAATATCGCGTGACAGTGCCGATGAAGCGATGAGCAGATATGAGTCGGATGAACTCATCGTTGCAGCAAGAATGCCCGACATAACTATGCCAGCCAAAAATGCAGGGAGTAGTCCGGTGGACATGGTGATAAATATGTTTTCAGCATCGCTCCGGGTAAGCAGTTCAGCGGGATATAGCGTTCTTCCTATCAGCCCGATCGCGACTGCAGCAAGCAGTGCAATCACACACCAGATTATCGCTATGCGTCTGGATTTCTTGATCTCAGCAGACTTGTTTATCGCCATGAACCTCAAAAGGACCTGCGGCATGCCGAAATAGCCGAGGCCCCATGACAGGGTGGATATGATCGTCAGCAGGCCATATTGTCCGGCCGGTCCGAATAATGGCTTCCCTACCGCATCAAGCTGCTGGACGTCATCCACCAATTGGGGCTGAGCTATGCCGAAAAAGTCGAAGAAGCCCGGAATCGACTTTATATTGTCTGCAATTGCCGGGATACCGCCGGCAACGGCCGCTCCAACAGTCAAAACCAAACAAAGAGCAACGATCATAACGATCCCCTGCAGGAAGTCTGTGGCGCTTTCTGCAAGGAAACCTCCAAGAAACGTATACAGTATAACTATTACTGCACCTATTATCATGACGATCTGATACTGCATTCCGAACAGCGCGCTGAACAGCTTGCCGAACGTCACAAAGCAGCTTCCTGCATAAACCGTGAAAAATACCAGAATGAATACAGATGCGATCGCCAGAATTATCCTCTTGTTTTCTTTGTACCTGTTGCTTAAAAACTCCGGTATGGTTATGGCGTTACCCGCCAGAGTAGAATACCTGCGAAGTCTCTTTGCAACGAAAAGCCAGTTTATATAAGTTCCAGCCGCAAGCCCGATGGCAGTCCAGATAGCATCACTAAGGCCGAACCAGTATGCCACGCCCGGAAGCCCCATCAGTAGCCAGCCGCTCATATCTGATGCTTCTGCGCTCATGGCCGCAATCCATGGGCCAAGTTTTCTACCACCGATGAAATAGTTTTCTGAGCTTTCATTTGCTGTCTTCATATAAAATATGCCTATAATGATGACAGCCGTAAGGTAGATGCCCATTGCAACAAGAATTTGAACTTGATCTCCGCTCATATATCCGGCTCCTTTACATTTTCCGCTATTATATCAGAGTTTAATGTGAGTGAAAAGTAATATTCATGTATTATTTTATCACTTTATTATGCTACTTGCCTAAAAATTTTTTACGTGTTTGCTTTTCGAGTAAATTTGCGTAGTTGAACACGATCATATTTTGTACCACTCTGATATTCAAAACAAATATTCTATAGCTTAAGACCCTCAATAAGAGCATGTTTATCGATGTCTGTTTGGTTTTAAAAGGTTCAATGCCTCCTCGGACACAAAGATATAAAAAAGACGTTGGCTATATATACCCACTTAGAAGAACAGCATAACAAAGGTGTCGTTGAGAAGCTCAATAATAAATTTATGCAATCAAAGTGCGGTAAAATGTAATCAAAAACGATATAAATAAAGTTTCAAGAAAAAGCGAAATCCCAAAAGGCTAGTAATTATCGTGGTTTTCGCAGTGCGTCATTAACGATTCAGGCATTGGGTATGTTGTTACGATAACATGTATACCCATTTTTGTGCGTTCTTATATGTTGATTGGAGCGAAATTATTTAAGCTTTATATTATAATCTATCGATTGCTTCGCGGGCGCTTTACGCCGCGTCTGCCGGGCTTAGGTCCGGAAGGCTGCGCTTCGGGCACAAGGCATTGCGGCCCCCTGCCAATGAGGTCTTCCCTGCCCGCTTCTTTGAGCGCTTCCCTGACTAGCGGCCAGTTGCGTTTGTTGTGGAACTGCAGCAATGCGCGCTGCATTGCTTTCTCCTTGGGAGTAGTCGCCACATATACCGGCTTTTTCGTCATCGGGTTTATGCCGGTGTAGTACATGCACGTGGATACCGTGCCCGGCGTAGGATAAAAATCCTGCACCTGCTCGGGTATAAACCTTTGCTGTTTAAGCTTTAACGCAAGCTCAATAGCGTCGTCAAGCGTGCTTCCCGGATGCGACGATATGTAGTATGGCAGCAGATACTGTTCCTTGCCCATCTTCTTCGTCACCGAAGAAAACCTGTGGGCAAAACGTTCATAAACTCTGTAATCGGGTTTGTTCATCAGCGAAAGCACGCCGGGACATACGTGCTCGGGCGCGACTTTGAGCTGGCCGCTTGTATGCTTTTTAACGAGCCTGTCAAAAAAACGGCTGTCCTTATCCGCCATAATGTAGTCATAGCGTATCCCCGAACGTATAAATACTTTCCTTACTTTTTTGACGCGCTCTAAGGCTTCGAGTATCTCGACAAGCCCTTTGTGGCTCACTTTGAGGTTTTGGCACACTCGGGGGGCAAGACAAGCCTTTGAGCAGCCGCCCGAATCTTTGGCGGTGCAAACGGCGTCGTAAAAGTTGGCAGTCGGGCCGCCGACGTCGTGAATTACGCCCTTAAACTCGGGCATTTGAGAGAACCGCTCCGCTTCTTCTATTATCGATTTTTTGGAGCGCTTCTGTATCCGTTTGCCCTGGTGGGAAGATATAGAGCAAAAAGAACACATGCCGGGGCAACCGCGCAGCGCAGTTATGCCGAACTGTACCTCCGCCAGCGCGGGGACAGGCTCTTTATACGACGGATGCTGCCTGCGCGTAAACGGCAGCGAGTAAACGGCGTCCATCTCCGCTGTGGTAAGAGCATTCGAAGGCGGAAACTGCACCAAATAGCGCTGGCCATGCTGCTGCACCAGCGTTTTGCCGTTTGGCGTCATGTTCTTTTGTATTATTCTGCACGCGTCCGCAAAATCGCTCTTGCTTGAAGTAACGCGCTCATATGACGGCAGCATTATGTAGTCACTTACCGCGTCCAGCGAAGATAGCACTACGCATGTTCCCTTAACGCCAATTATATCGCTTAATGCTTCGCCTTCCGCCAGCCTTTTTATTATCTCGGCAAGCGGCTTCTCGCCCATGCCGTATACGAGCATGTCAGCCTTGCTGTCGATAAGGTAAGAGCGCCTTACTGCGTCTTCATAATAATCGTAGTGTGCGAACCGCCTCTGGGACGGCTCAATGCCGCCTATTATTACCGGCGTATCCTTATGCGCCTGCTTCAGCCGCGCAGTGTAGGCAATGGTAGGCCTCGGGGGACGCAGCCCCGTCTTTCCTCCCGGCGAATACGCGTCCGAGCCCCGCGGCTTTTTGGCGGCGGTATACATGTTGACTATGCCGTCCATATTCCCCCCACTCAATAGAAACGCGTATTTGGGCGTCCCGAGCTTTAAGAAGTCGTCCGGCTTAGTCCAGTCGGGCTGCGAAATAACGCCCACCGTAAACCCCAGGCTTTCGACGAACCGTCCAATTATCGCCGCCGCAAACGACGGGTGGTCAACATATGCGTCGGGCGTAACGACTATAAAATCCAGCCCGGATACGCCAAGACCGCTCATTTCTTCTTTTGACATCGGGAGAAACTCGTTTTTCATACGCTAAAGTATATCATCAGCGCGCTATTTCCAACAAGCGTAAATTTCGCATCTGCCTTCCTTAATATCAAGCGCTGCGCTTTTGCCTTTGGCTTTTCCGTCTACGCTGAGCTCTGCGGGCCCCTCGTAACCCGGAGTTATAACGACCGTTATAACATAAAGCGCCTTGTCTCTTCTGTATTCGACGGTGTACTTTCCGAAGTTGTCGGGTACGCACGGGTATACGGACAGCTCTCCCCTCTCTATATGAATGCCCAGCAGATGCACTATTGCGGCCTGATACATCCAGCCTGCCGCTCCGGTATACCATGTCCACCCTGCCCTGCCTTTATAATCGGCGGTGTAATAAACGTCTGCGGCCATCACATACGGCTCTCCTTTATACCTTGCCACGTCGGCAGGAGTGCGCGTATGGTTAATAGGGTTAAGCAGCTGAAACAACCTGAAAGCTTTTTCCTTTTCGCGCAGCTTTGCCGCGGCTATTACGAACCATACGGCTGCGTGGCTGTATTGTCCGCCGTTCTCGCGCACTCCCGGGAGGTAGGACTTTATATATCCGGGATCCTTCTCCCACTTGTCAAACGCGGGCTTTAAAAGGCGTATCACTCCCTCTTCGGACATTACGAGCTGCCGCTCTGCGGAGAGAAACGCCTTTCTTGCCCTTGCCGCTCCCGATATTACCGCCCATGCCTGGGACACAAGGTCTATGCTGCATTCCTGCGACCCGCGGCAGCCCACCGGCGTTCCGTCGTCAAAGAACGCGCGCATATACCAATCGCCGTCCCACGCGTTGTTTTCTATATTCGCCCTGAGTTCCTCGCGCTTTTCCTCATACATTTTAGAAAGCGCGTCTTCGCCTCGCCTGCGGCAGAGCGCCGCGAACATTCTGAGTACCTCAGTCAGGAAGAAAGCCAGCCAGACGCTCTCGCCTTTTTCCTTCTCGCCTATCTTGTTCATGCCGTCGTTCCAGTCGCCCGTGCCTATTAAAGGCAGCCCGTGCTCACCGAACTTAAGCGCCGAGTCTATAGCCCTTACGCAGTGCGAGAATACGTTCTCGGTTATATCTGACGAACAAAACTCTTCATAAATGTCGTGCGTGCCCTCGGGTATCTCTTTCCCCTCAAGGTAAGGCACGTTTTCGTCGAACACGCTCATATCCCCCGTTATCCTCTCGTACTCGCACGCCACAAAGGGCAGAAACAGCTTGTCGTCGCTGATACGCGTGCGCACGCCGTGCGCTGGCTCATGCCACCAGTGCATCACGTCGCCCTCAACAAACTGCCGCGCCGCGAACTTTACGATAATTTCGCGCGTAATTGCCGGGTTGGTATAAACGAGCGACAGCACATCCTGCAGCTGGTCCCTGAAGCCGTATGCCCCGCCCGACTGATAATACCCGGTCCTGCCCCATATCCTTGACGCGTACGTCTGATAAACAAGCCAGTTGTTTACGAGCGTATCGAACGACTTGTTTTGCGTGGCAACTGTTATCCCTCCCGTAAGGCGCTTCCAGTAAGCCTTTACCTCGCCAAGCCTTTGCTTTATCTTTAATTCGTCGCCCAGCTCGCCGAGTATATCGTCCGCCTGTTTGGCGTCGCCGTACCCTAACAGTGCTGCGACGCTTTTGCTTTCGCCCGGCTCAAGCGTTATATGCGCCTGCAGCGCAAGCAGCGACGCCGCATCCAGAGTGTTTGAGAGCTCTTTTACCTTTACCGCCTCGGGCAGTATGTTGTTTCCCGGCGCGCCGAAAAACTCAAAAGCCGACGTAGTGTAATTTACGTTTTGGCTGGGCATTGCTACGAACATCGCTTTATTCGGGTCGTCAAAATTCGAGGACGCCTCAAGCCTGTTACCGTTAAACCTTGCTTTTATGCTGCGGCAGCCGCGCGCTATGCCCGGCTCGGCAAAATAATACACCGAGAACCCGTCGCTCCTGTTCGTGTTATTCGATATCTCAAGCAGCGTCGCCTTTACGGGCAGCCTCGTGTCCACAAAAAACGTAGCACTTGAGCTTACGCCGCCGTAGCGCTCGCTTACGGTATAGCCTATGCCGTGTATGACGCGGTATTTCCCCGACGCGTACGAATCGGGCATAATACTGAACACCGCGCCCGTCCTGTCGTTTCTTATCAGTATGCCTTCCGCGTTTATGTCGGTAAGCGGGTCGTTCCTGAAGGGCGTAAGCCGTTTCATCTGAGCGTTTTCCGCCCAGGTGTAGCCTCCTCCTCCCGCGCTTATCAGCGTACCGAACGATTTGTTTACCATTATGTTGCTCCACGGCAGAGGATAATCCTCCACGTCTATGCAGTATTCCGTACCGCCGCTTATGTATCCTCCCGTGCCGTTGTCAAACGCCTTTATGCGTCTCGGCGCCCTCGCCCTTTCCCTTGTCTTCTCCTGCTCGAATATATAAAGCGCGGTCATTTTAATTGGTACTTTAAGCTGCTCGTGCAGCGGCGCGCTGTCTTCCAGCACAAGGCACGAAGCGCTTATTAACGTGGCAATCTGCTTTTCCGTGGCGCAGTCCCTTGCAATCGCATACACCCTGTTGTACGGCCTGCCCGACGACGCCTGCTCGAATTCTTTAAGCTTATCTCGCAGCGGATTTATATACTCCGCGCCGCCGTCGTATATTATAACAAGATCCGCTTTAACGCAGCGGTGGCTCATGAACTCCTGTGCTTTCACTACTGTTTTTACAACGTCCATATGCTCACGGTCGTGCGCGAACATGCAGATTATAGGCAGGTCGCCCGATATCCCCAGGCACCACAGCGCCTGTACGCCGTCCGCCTCGGAGCTCAGCGCGTGTTCGCAGGGTATTTTTATAACGGTGCGCGAAGCAATCCGCTGAAAAAGGTCAGCCTGCATGTCCTTTAGCTTTAAATAGCGCATTTCAACCTGCGAATGGGTCCACGCAAGATGGAACGTACGCTTAACGTCGTCTTCTCCCGATATCACCGAAAGGCTTTGTATCACGTCCTGCTTGCATTCGCCGGCAGCTATTACAAAGGCAACGCTGCCCGTAGACTTCGCGGGCACTGATATGTCACACTTTATGCCAAGTGCCCTTGCCACGTCCTGTTTTCCGCCGTAGCCCGTCATGCAAGCCGGCACGCCGAATATGTTCTTGCGGCCGAAAATGCCGGCGCGGTCGGTGATAAACTCGGCGCTCCCTTGGGCGCATAATTTCATAGCGCTGTAAACGCACTTGTTCCTGCGGCGCGCAAATATCGTTTTAGCGCCCGCGTCCACCTCGGTTTCCAAAAAAAGCTCAGTAAAAGCCGGATGCGCTTCGAAATCAGGCTGCCTGCAAAGCGCCGGGGTAAATGCGCACATCACCGAAAGGTTTGCTTCCCTGTCACTTTTGTTGTTTATCTCGAGGTTTCTTATTTCCATGTCGTATTCCGGAGAAACGCAGACCTCGAGCGTCGTCGTTATATCTCCTATTTCACGCACATACGCTGCCTTGTGCGGCTCGAACACCGCCCTTTCCTGGTCCGCGCGTACGCACGTGGGCAGCATTGCGGCCGACCACACCGCGCCCGTATTGTTATCCCTTATATAGACGTGTATGCCGGGCGCAGTCCTTAGGTAATCGCTGTACCACCTGTTTACCATCTTATACCTGTACATAGAATAGCCCGTGCCGTACTGCGTAAGCATAACAGTGTAATTCCCGTTGGAAAGAAAATGCGCTTCGGGATACTGCACGAAATGCTTGAACGTCCTTACAGAATGTATCTCTTCCGCGAATTCATTGTGCTCGGGCTGCTTCTCCCCGAGGCTAAGCGTTATGTTTCTCGGCGGCACTTTTTCTTTTAGCAGCATCTCGGTGGCTTTTACGCACATCGAGCTGTGAAAAAGCTCCTGCAACTTGTCGTCCTGCAGGCAGTTGAGTATCGAAGCGAGTATCATGCCCTGATGGTGCGCCATGTAGCTCTTTACTATGCGCTTCTTTTTGCCCTTCTGCATCCTTGCCTGCGTGTAATCAACGGCTTCGTAAAACCCGTACTTTCCCAAGGCCCCTATCTTTTCGAGCCGCTCTAAGTTGTGCACCGCGGCTTTGGCGTTGACGTGAAGCGCTAAGAATACGGAATAAGGCGATACTACCACTTCCCTTACAAGGCCGGAGCGCATGCCGAGTCCCGGCACGCCGAACGCCTTATACTGATAGTTCATCTGCAGGTCGAAAGCGTAATACCCAGATTCCGAAACGCCCCAGGGGACGCGGCGCTGTTCGCCGTAGTCGCTCTGCATGTTGACTACTGTTATATACGTCTCTCCGAGCAGCGTATTGTCGTAGCTTTTCATTATTATAAGCGGCATTAAGTACTCGAACATCGTTCCGCCCCACGAGAGCAGCACTCTGTTGTCTCCCGCCACGATAAGCGGCCTTGCCAGCCTGAACCAATGTTTTCCAGGCACGTCTCCCTTCGCGATCGCTATAAACCCCGTCTGCCTCGCTTCGGAGGCGAGCAGGTCGTAATGCGTGTCGCTCAGCCTGTTCTGCCGCTCGTCAAAGCCAATAGAGAAAAGGCCTTTACCCTCGTCATACAGCGCCGCAAAGTCCATTGCGTCAAACAGCGCCTTTATGCGCCTTGTAAGCCGTTCCATGCGAAGAGTTAATCTGCGGCACGCCACGTAGCTTTCGCCCAGCGCCGTTTCCATCGATTTTATCCACTCGAGCGCCTTCTCGTCCCGCAGGCCTGCCGCCTTTTCATATATTTCGGAGAGCAGTTCCAGCACCTCGTTGAATTCGCCTATGTATCTGTTTACGGATATAGCGCCCAGCTTTATCTGAAGGTCGTTTATTATATCAAGATACATACTGGTATGCGGGGATTCAAAAGTGAGCAACTTGGGCGCCCATTTCGCGTATTTGTCATAGTAGCACTCAAACGCTTTTTTGTATGCGGACAATGGCGCGCTATCCTCTCCAATCATGCCAATGAGGCGCATAGAATCGTATATGCCGCTGTCAAAAAGGTCCTGCCCGTCTAAAAACGCATCCGTTTGCCCGGACTCTCTCAGCATTGCTTTTATTCCCTTGTGCATATTGCCGGCTATAGGGTAATTGAGCATATCGTTTATAGCCTCTAGCGCTACTATCAGGTAGCAGGCAAGGTTGCCGCTGTCCACCGACGATACGTATTTCGGCTCGAGAGGCGTAAGGTCGGTTATGTCATACCAGTTATAAAGATGCCCTTGCCATTTAGGAGCCTTCTCTATGCCCTGCACGCATCTCTCCAGCCTTCCGAGCGCTTCGGGCAGAGTAATAAAGCCCATGTAATAAGCCGCGAGCCCCGACGTCATAGAGAACGCTATGTTCGTGGGCGAAGTCCTTAAAGCTGCGCCCTTTTTGGGGCTGTGCTGATAGTTGTCGGGCATCCAGCAGTATTCGTTCTCCGCGCCGTACTTTTCAAAAAACCTCCATGTCTTGAGTGCAATATCTTCAAGGTACTCTTTTTGCCTTTCGTCCAGCGTATACTTTTTGATTTTTCTTGGCCTGCTTATCAAATAAGCAATCGAGGGCGCGAAAAACCATACCGCAAATATGAGGAACGCGATAAGCGAAAACGTGCCGGTGGCGATAAGCGACAGCGCGTACAGCACAACGGCGAGAACAGGCGCCGCGCGCATCTTCTTCCAGTAATACGATACGCCGTCCTCTGCATGCTTTTCACGCTCCGCGGCGGTAACCCATTCGAGCATGTTCTTTTTTGTCACCGCCATGCGTACTATCGTGCGCACTATAGCGTCGAGCATAAGGTACGTTTCATACGCCAGGAACGCGAACTTGTAAAACGACTGTTCGAACAGCGTCTTTGTTTCGTACCACGCGTCCTTAAGCGTCGTTCCCTTGCCGGTGTTTCTTATGAGCACTATTATTCTGCTGCCGAAGTCCAACAGGCCGTCAATAAACAGCGGCAGTATGCCCGATATGAACCAGAAGAAAGCGGAGCGGTAAAACGCGGTCTGCGAAAGCAGTATTACAACAAACGACAGCGGCACTACGAGGCTGCGCCGTATGTTGTCTATTATCTGGTACTTTGTGAGCGCGGAAAGAGGGTTTTTTATCCTACCGTCCTTAGTCCTTACGTTACCTTTAAGCCACGGCAAGAGCTGCCAGTCGCCTCTCACCCACCTGTGCTGCCTTTGCGCCCACGAGAGGTATTTCGTAGGGTAGCCGTCCATAAGCACCACATCGCTTAACAGCGCGCACCTTGCGTATCCTCCTTCAAGCAGATCGTGGCTTAGTATGGCGTCGTCGGGGAACGCGTTTTTGAGCACTTTAGCGTATATATCGACTTCGAATATGCCTTTTCCGGTATATATGCCTGTACCGAACCCGTCCTGATAAACGTCGGACGCGGCGCACGCGTATGTATCAAGCCCGCCCTTTCCCGAGAACACAAGAGAGAACCTTGTCTTTGCGGCGCATACAACGTCTATCCCTATCCGCGGCTGCATTATGCCGAAACCGCGCTTTACCGTGTTGGTGGCGGGGTCTATCCGGGGCTGGTTGAGCGGATGCTCCATCGCTCCTATCATCTTGACGGCGGCGTCGCGCGAAAGCTCCGTGTCGGTATCCAGCGTAATGACGTACTTTATTCCCTGCGGTATGTCCTTTGATACGTGCATGAACCCTTTATCGTCGCCGCGCAGTAATGAGCATACTTCAAGAAGCGCACCCCGCTTGCGCTCCTTGCCCGAAAACTTCTTCTGCGACGGTATGTACGTACGTTTTCTCTGTGCGTAAAAAAATAGCTTTTTTCCGTATTTACTGTTGAGCGCGTTTATCTCTTCCTCTATCTTCTCAATTATCTCTACTTCCTGCGCATTTATCTCGTTCTTGTCCTCCTTAAAATCTGAGAGCAGCATGAAGTAGAGGTTTTCGTGCTGGTTTGCGGCATAGTAGACCTGCATTTTTTCAAGCAATTCACGCCCATCCTCGAGGCTCGTAAGCAGCGAAGTTACCGCCACCATAGTCGCGCTTTCGGGAGGAATGCCCTTCTTAAGCGACATCTTTGGTATGAAAGCGGGCTTGTTGATTATTGTGAATATCCTGTTGTTAATCGCCGCCGCCACAGCGTATATTGGTATTAAGCTCAGCAGAAAGCCTATTATACCGTATACGGGCGGGTACATGAAAAATAGCGAAATACACAGCAGCCCCGCGCTGACAATCGTGGAAACAAGCGCGCCTCCGGCATAAAAGAGCAGCATATGCCGCTTGACAAAGCTTGCGGCCCTCTCCTTAAACGGCACCTTTGCGAATTCGCGCATAAGGTCGTGGCGCTTTGCACCCCGCAGGTATTCTCCGACGTGTTCGCCGGAACTTTTAGCGAGACTTATAGCGGCTTTCGCTACCGCTGGCTCGGATACGTTTATTATTGAGGCGATTTCGGTAACGCCCTTCCTGTAGTATTCCCGCGAGTTGAAGTCCATCGCAACGTAGCATTCGTCCTCGCTTAAATGCCTGTGCACGGCGGAAATGCCTTCGAATATGGCCTCAAAGTTTATCTTGGCGAGCATTCTCAGCGACGAGAGCGCATTTGAAATGTACATTATATTCATCGCCTGAGCGGCATGCGCTTTTGCGACTAGCTTGTCAATAGAAAGGTTTCGCGCCGCGAGCCTTTTGTTTATCTTTTCCGCGACTTCGCCCATATGCTGGCTTTCCCTGAAAAGCACCGTTAAATGTTCGATAAACTGCGGGCTTGACAGCACGCCTTTGTTTTCGATTATCAGCGACTCCAGAGTCTGCGTTCCATCTTCCGCCTGCGCGTAGAATTTCTCCGCCCTTCTTCTCATCTTAAGGCTCTCTATGCTTCTCTTGGCAAGCTCGGAAACCGCACATATGATAGCGATTTTAAGCATGTCGACAAACACCCAAAGCTCGCCCGAATCGAGTTCTGCCTCTTTTTGGTACGCCTCAAGGAACTCCTGTATATTGCTTACCGTTATATAAAAAGAGCTGTGCTTGGCAAGCTCAATTCCTAAAGCGAAGCTGCGCGGGTAATGTGCGAACTTACCGTTCTTTATATGCGGCAGGCGGTATGTTTCCTTCTTTAATTCTATCTGCTTTATCTGCTCCAAAAAGAGATACCGGTTGTCATAAAACCATTCGGAAAGCGCGGGCAGCTCAACACCGTCGTACTTACCCTGCCTTGCGGACGAATATGCGTTCTCTATGTTCCTGCTCGCTTCCCCAAGGCTAATATGCCTGTACTCCATGTTTTTGGAATACACCTTGTGTATGAGCGACAGTTCGTAAGCATACTTGATAAGTTCCTGCGATGAAAGCTTAACATCGTCGAGTATATTCAATGAAATGCTTTGTTTTAAAAGCATAGTCCCTCCATTATGAATTGCCTACTCATATTATTGTCTTTTGGCATGCTCAAAATTCAGGCGCATTTTACCGCATTTTTTCAATTGCATTAATAATGAAAATAAAAAAGAAGCCCTCTTTTGAAAGCTTCTTTAAATCATAATTTTGAGACAAACCTGTAAGCCGAGTTCTGTCAAGAACGGTCATCTATCTACGCCTGCAGTTGCCAGCAGGCTCCAGCGATTACATGGGGCGCGGCGGGCAGCCGCTTTAATATCGGAGTCCCAAAAAATCGTGAGACTTTTTGGAGCGATAATGCCCACTATCAATCTTGCACCGAGCGGGGTTTACATAGCAGCCAAGTCGCCATGGCTCTGGTGAGCTCTTACCTCGCCTTTTCACCCTTGCTCCCTGCAGTATACAGTGTAGGAAGCGGTATATCTCTGTTGCACTTTCCTTGGAGTCGCCTCCACCGGGTATTACCCGGCGCCCTGCCCTTCGGAGCTCGGACTTTCCTCCCCCCGCACTGGAATTGGCGCTTTGTTAATCATATGACTCTGTCAGTACCAATTCCAGTGCGGGGAGCAACCGTTCAGTTTGCTCAAAATTTATTTCACGTATAATATGCGTCCGCAATTTTCGCACTCGACTATTGTATCAGCTTTTTTTATTTTTGCCAAGTCTCTTGACGGCAATTCCATATTGCAGCCCATGCACCGGCCGTCTTTAAGCAGCGTTACCGGCATTGCTCTGTTCTGCTTTATACGCTTATACTTTTGAAGCAGCGCCGGGTCTACCTTGGACGCAGCGGCGTCGGCTTCCTTTCTCAATTTGTCAAGCTCGTCGGCGCCGGCGCGCAGCTCTTCCTCATGCTTTGCCTTCAAAGTGTTGAAATCCCTTTGCGCCTTGCCGACCTTTGTTAGCATGTCCTTAAGCTTTTCCGCGGTGCTCTCGGCGTTTTTCTGCACGCTTAACGCCCTGCGCTTCTGCTTTACTATGTTTTCGTACGTCGACTCGTATTCGCGCACAAGGTCTTTGACAACATTATAATCAAGAACGTTTATATCAATGCGTTCATACTCGCTGATATCGTTGTGCTTTTTGTTTAAGAATTCCATCATCCTGTCATACTGCGCGTTAATCTCCGAGAGCTCATTCTGCTCGACAAGCGCTCTGTTTTCCATATCCTTAAGCAGCGCCTGCTGCTTTCTCAAATAACTCTGCAGTTTAACAAGCTGTTTTCTTGTTGCAGTATTTTTCAGCTTACTTTCGTATGCCTCCAATTTGGCATCCGCTTGCTGGTATTCATATAGTACGGCCAGCTTATCCAACTAAAATCCTCCAATGTCTGTTATATATATTCATACGGCGATTGCACGCTATCTGCCTTGAATAAGTCCACATTCAATTGTAACTCATCAAGCCGAGATTGTAAACTCATAAATGCTTTGTCCACAAAGCAGCGCTCGGTAGAGAAGTGCCCCGCCTCAATAAGAAGCAGCCCTAGGGCCTGCGCGTCAAGAAAATGATGATGCTTCGCCTCGCCGGTTATAAGCGCCTGGGCGCACGCGTTTTTTGCCGCTTCTATGAAGTCTCCTCCGCTTCCGCCCACCACCGCAGCCTTTTCTATTTTCACCGTATCTGTAAACGACATCTTCAGCGCATCTATACCCAAAGCAAGCTTAATTCTCTCCGCAAGCTCGTTTTTACTCATTGAAGATTTAAAACGTCCGACGCGCACGAGGCCTTCTTCCCCTATTACCTCAATGTTTTCAAGGCCAAGCTTTTGCGCAAGTTCGTCGTTAATGCCTCCGTCCGCCCTGTCAAACGACGTATGCGCAGCATAAAGCGATATGCCCGACCTTATAAGGCGCATCATTACGGCGTCGGAAGTCTTGCGGCAGTCAAAGCGTTTTTTAGCTTCAAACATCAGCGGATGGTGCGCGAGAATCATATCGCAATTAAGCTCCTCGGCTTTTTGCGCAACTTTCATAGTGGCGTCGAGCGCAACGAGCACGCGGCTTACATTATCGCCGCAGCGCAGCAGCAGGCCCGAATTATCCCATTCGTAAGCAAGGCTTAACGGGGCTATGTCTTCTATAGCACCTACAACTTTATCCAATGCGGCAGGCATCTCTTACCTCCTCATACGCCTTTATTCTTTCTTCTATCTCCTTTATCTTAACGCTTGCGTTTTCAGCGGCGTTCTTTTTTATGCTGTTAATGTGCTGCTTTTGCTTGTCGATGAGCTTATCGATAAGCCGCAGCAGCGTCTCCGGCCTTTTTTTAAGCAGCACCGGCCCCAGTTCAAGCTCAATGCCGCCTAGCCGGCGCGAGCGCCCCCGTTTTGCCAGTATTACGGGATAGAAGCGGTTTGCTTCTGCAACCAGCTCCTCGTCTTCTATGACGTACCCGTTATCGCACAGCCATTGCCGCAAGACCTGCGCTTTAGTGTTGCAGGAGAGCACAAGCATTTCGGGAGCCTTTTCCCCCGCTTCATCGAGTATTCTTGCGATTAGCTCTCCGCCCATGCCCGCAATAACGGCCGCATCCGCTTCGCCTTTTTCGAGCACCGAGAGTCCGTCCCCTACCCTGAAAGGCATGCGCTTTTCAAGCCCTTTTGAATGCGCTAATCTTTGCGCCTTTTTCAGCGATTTTCCGCTTATATCGCTGCATACGGCAGTTTGGGCTTTCCCATCTTCCAGCAGAAGAACGGCGATTTTACCGTGGTCGCATCCAATATCGGCTACGGTTTTCACATATGGAACCATGCTTACTATGGCTTTGAGCCTTGACGACATTCTGCCTCCGCAACAGCAATTATTATTTGACCGCGATAATAAAGGCAGCCTTTAGAGACCGCCTCTTGTTTTAACCGATATCCCAAAATGCCCGGTCCTTTCGTTAATCCAGAAAGTCTCTGAGCTTTTTGCTCCTGCTCGGATGGCGAAGCTTGCGCAGCGCTTTTGCTTCTATCTGCCGTATGCGTTCCCTTGTTACCATGAATTCCCTGCCGACTTCTTCGAGCGTGCGCGCGCGCCCGTCGTCCAGCCCGAAGCGCAGCCGCAGCACCTTTTCCTCCCGGGGCGTCAGCGTATCGAGCACGTCCATAAGCTGCTCCTTTAACAGCGTGAACGCCGCGGCTTCCGCCGGTGCGGGAGCGTCGTCGTCGGGTATGAAATCGCCCAAGTGGCTGTCTTCCTCTTCGCCTATCGGCGTTTCCAGCGAAACGGGCTCCTGCGCTATCTTTATTATCTCGCGCACCTTGTCTTCGCTTATATCCATTTCACGCGCCACTTCCTCGGGCAGCGGGTCGCGCCCGTACTGCTGCAGAAGCTGCCTTGAAACGCGTATCAGCTTGTTTATAGTCTCGACCATATGCACGGGTATTCTTATAGTGCGCGCCTGGTCGGCTATCGCGCGGGTTATCGCCTGGCGTATCCACCACGTCGCGTATGTGGAAAATTTATAGCCCTTCGTATAGTCGAATTTCTCTACCGCTTTTATAAGGCCAAGGTTCCCTTCCTGTATAAGGTCGAGGAAAAGCATGCCCCTGCCTACATAGCGCTTCGCTATGCTGACCACGAGCCTTAGGTTAGCCTCCGCAAGCCTGCGCTTTGCCGCCTCGTCGCCTTTCGCCATAGCTTTTGCGAGCTCGACTTCCTCTTCGGCGGTCAAAAGGTTTACCTTGCCTATCTCCTTTAAGTACATGCGCACCGGGTCGTCTATGTTGACGCCTTCCGGAACGGATATGTCTATCTCTGTATCGACGTCTTCGCTTTCGTCGTCCGGTACGTCCTTCTCGAATTCGCTGTCTATGACGTCTATTTTCATCTCTTCAAGCGCGCCTAAAAGCTTGTCCAGATAGTCGGCGTCCATTTCAGCGCCTTCAAGCGCGTCGTTTATCTCCTTGTAAGTCAGAACACCTTTCTTTTTACCTGTTTCTATGACGTCTTTTAGGCGCTCTTCTTTGTCTGACTGCGCAAACGTTCCAAGCGCCTGTATCTTCTCAAGGTTTTCCCTGGACAGCGTCATATCCATGTTTTTTTCTTTTCTTTCATCCATATTTTCGTTTTCGCCCGAGTCTTCCCCGATATCCCAATCCTTTTCGTAGGAATCCTCATTGGACGGCTTTCCCGAAATCATATCTTTTTTCGCCCTTTCCTCAGGCGCCGTTTTTTTACTCAAAAATCATCACCTTAATTCTGCAAACGTCTTTGTTGTAATTCTTTATCCAACTCGCCTATATCGGCGAGCAGTTTACGTATTTCTTCTCCCCTAGCAGTACGCAGCTTTTCCAGCAGTTCCTGCCTTTTTTCTACCAGCCTGCCCGTCTTTATGTTCACTATGCAATCGCTTAAAAACTTCCTTGGATCGTCGGCTACGATTTGCATATTTGACAGCCTTGCCGCTTCGTTTATGTCTTCATCGTACTTCAGTTCCGATATTAATTCGGCATAGGTTGGCTGAATTCCTCTTTTTGCGCTGTCACATAATGCGGAAAATATATTTTTATGAGAACTCAGCGTAAGGTCGCCGGGATGTATTTCATCACTTATATCTGAAACATACCGGCTGTTGCTTAGCAGGTACGCTAAAAACGTACTTTCCGCGTTATCACCATTATTTTCAATACTATTATACCGTTTATTGTCATTAGTATTCT